>NZ_JBWMAX010000404.1:0-1001 GCF_056521385.1 Rhodoferax sp. RT5P35
AAGCACAAAACCTGGGCATCGAGGGTTTGAATGTGGCCTTTGACGGTGCCAGCGGCAACGTCACCCTGCAAGGCAGCGCACCCACCCAGGATGCCAGCGAAAAAGCAGCCCTGTGCTGCGGCAACGTCAGCGGTGTATCCAGCGTGGACAACATGCTGGCCGTGACCGAGGCGGCCAGCGAGTCCCGGTTCCACGACGTGGTGCGCGGCGACACCTTGTCGGGTATTGCCAAGGAATACTATGGCAACGCTGGCAAGTACATGGCTATTTTTGAAGCCAACAAGCCCATGCTGAGCCACCCTGACAAAATTTACCCAGGCCAGAAACTGCGTATTCCAGCCCTTTAAAAGCGTTCATAGTCGGGGCTGGCCACTCAGCCGGACTTGGCCATCCGCTGGCTCTCCAGAAAAGCGAACACGGCCGGGTCGTCGCAAAACGCCACATTGAAACGTAACCAGGGGCTGGGCTGCAGATCCGGGCTGAAGAGATGCCCGGGGCCCAGTAAGATGTCCTGCTCGGCGGCCTTGTAGGCCAGTTCCGCAGCATTGGGGATGTCCGGGTGTTTGGCCCACAGGAAAATGCCCGCCTTGGGTTCGAAAAAAATCTCGAACCCTATTTTCAGCAACGCATGGGCTGCCATTTCATGCGCCTTGGCCAGACGCTCACGCAGGCTCTTGATGTGCTTTCTCCACCGCCCGTCGATCAAGGCCCCATAAGCCAGGCGTTCGCTGAATTCGGAGGACGTCAGCCCGGAAATCATCTTGAGCTGGGCCAGATCTTCCAGCAAGTCGGGGTTGGTGGCCAGATACCCGACCCGGATATTGGGTGAAATGGTTTTTGAAAAACTGCTGATGTAGATCACCCGGTTCAACTGGTCCAGACTGGCCAGAGAGGGCCGGGGCTCGGGATCCAGATCGGCATAAATGTCGTTCTCCACCACCAGGAAATCGTGCTTTTCAGCCAGTTGCATGACGCGGTGCAAATGCGCCAGCTGGGCGACC
>NZ_JBWMAX010000405.1:0-1001 GCF_056521385.1 Rhodoferax sp. RT5P35
GCTTGGTGGGGGGCTTTGTGGACTCCACCTACCTGTGGGACATGGTGAGCATGGGCACGCTGGTGGCGTTTATTGCGGTGTCGGCCAGCGTGCCGGTGCTGCGGGCCAAGGGCCTGGACGACGCGCGTGGCAACTTTCGCGTGCCGTTTGGCCCGTACCTGATTCCTGGCCTGAGCATTGCGGCCTGCCTGTACATCATCCGCGACCTGTCGGCCACCACGTTCACCGTGTTTTTCATCTGGATTGCGGTGGCACTGGTGGGCTACTTTGCCTACGGCATGCGCCATTCCAAACTGCGCGGTCAAGAGGCCCCGCAGGCCGCAGGCCGCTCCAACTTGCGCGGAGGCCGTCCATGAAGACGCTGGTAGTGGGCTTTACCCCCGACCCGCGTGGCGAAGAGGCGCTGGTGCTGGCCAAAACCCTGGCGGGCGCGGGTGACACCGCCATTCTGGTCTGCGTGGTCACCCCCGAGGTGTGGGGTTACCCGTCGCTGGCCAACGTCGACCAGGAGTACGGCAAGTTCTTGAACGAATACGCCATTGCGGCCATGGCCCAGGCACGGGCCGCGCTGGGCGATATTCCCCACCTGCGTTTTGAGCGGGTGAGCGCCCGCTCGGCCACGGTGGGCCTGACCCAGCTGGCCGAGCGCGAACAGGCCCACATGGTGGTGCTGGGCTCGGCCCGCAGCGGCAGCGCCATCGGCCGGGCCGCACTGGGCGGGGTGAGCGAGGAAATCCTGCACCTGGCCAGTGTGCCGGTGGCCATCGCCCCCAGCCACTACACCGGGGCCGCCCGCCCCAGCCGCATCACGGTGGCCTATTCGGGCGGCGACGCGGCCCGCAGCACCGTGCTGCATGCGCTGGGCCTGGCGGGGGCTTTGGGCGTGCCCTTGCGGCTGGTGAGTTTTGCGGTGCGCGACCGGCAAATGTTCCCGCCGCTGGCCGGTGGCGGGGCCGAAGACGTGGTGGTGGCCGGCTGGGTCGAGCAGGCCCAGGCCGGGC
>NZ_JBWMAX010000406.1:0-1001 GCF_056521385.1 Rhodoferax sp. RT5P35
AAGGCGGACGACTGATTCACAAACACGCCATTGGTCAGGTTGATCGACAGCGCGACCTTGGAACGCCAGGTGGCAGCGGTCATCGCGTCAATCACTTCAGGGCGGGTGGAGTAAATGCCGGTGGTCAAGGCGCCGTGGGTGCTCACAATCCGCTCTGACAAGGCGATCGCCGCGGCGGTATCGGCCACTTTGACGACAAAGGTAATCGGCCCGAAGCGTTCTTCCATATAGGATTTTTCATCGGCCGCATCGCAAGCCAGCAGCACCGGTGTGCGCACTTCGGCGTTCGGAAATTCGGGGTTGTCGAGTTTCTTCGAGGCAAGAATCACGCGGCCCAGCGCGCCGCTATTGGCTTCATCAATGCGACGCAAAGTGTCTGCTGACTGCACCGCGCCGAGCACGGCAAGCGCGACTTCCGGCTTGGCCAGCGTGCCCTCGATGGTGCGGGCAAGATCCGCGCAAACCTCGTCGTAAGACTTGTGGCCGTCTTCGGTGTCAATCCCACCTGCTGGCACAAACAGCGCCTGCGAGGTGGTGCACATTTGGCCGGAATAGAGCGCGAGCGTGAACGCCAAGTTGCGCAGCATCGGCTTGTAGGTGTCGGTAGAGTCAATCACGATGTTGTTCACACCTGCCAATTCGGCATAGACCTGAGCCTGACGGCAGTTGTCGATCAGCCATTGCCCAAATACATTGCCGCCGGTGAAGTCAACCGACTTGACCGCCGCGTGGGTCACCAACTGCTGCGTGGTTTCGCGTTTTCCCGCAATACACAGGGTGACCAGGTTGGGGTCGATGTCGTTCTCAACCAGCACGGCGCGAAGGGTGCGCACGGTGATGGCCGCTGGCAGAATCGCGCTGCTATGCGGTTTGATGATCACGGCATTGCCGGTTGTCAAGGCAGCAAACAAGCCGGGGTAGGTGTTCCAGGTGGGGAAAGTACCGCAGCCGACGACGACGCCGACACCACGCCCCACCACTTCAAAGTGCTTTTTCATCAC
>NZ_JBWMAX010000040.1:0-2167 GCF_056521385.1 Rhodoferax sp. RT5P35
GGCACTGTCAACCAAGGCGGCAAGGGAAGTCTTGATGGCGCGTTCACGGTCAATTGCCGCCAGGGCCTCGATGAGCCTAAGTTCTTCCGCAGGGGGGATACGCCGATCCCGCTCATTGAAATACTGGGGACGTCGCGCCGCATCCAGGGGATTTTTGGCAAGGTTGAAGTCCCATATCTTGGTGAGTACGGTAAAAATGGCCCGGAGGATGTCGAATTCGCGGTCTACGGTGGCTGGCATCACGCTCAGTAAACGTTCCGCGCTGTAGTCTTCAATGTCGGCTGTGGTGACCTCGGACAATCGTTTATGCATCCAAGCCAAGCAGGTGGATACTTCGCGCATCCTGTGTTTGGCGGGGCGTCTGGCGAGGTTCTTTGCCTTCAAGCGTTCCCGGTAGACCTCCAGAAGCTGGATGCCCTCGGGGCCGCTGTCTTCAAGCCAGCCTTCAACCTTTATGGTGGTGAGGTAGCGGCTGCTTTTCAGCTTGGGGACTTCTTCCTCCAGATAGCGAATCAGCAAGCTAGCGAAGCTGGTCTTGTGGGCGGCGGTGTAGTCGATGAACAGGCCGCGATGGCGTTCTTCTTCGATTTTTTTGATGTAGGCGTCCGCTTCCTCGCGCGAGCGGCACATCAACTGGTCTTCGTCGTAACCCTTTTGACGGATACGTACCAGAAAGAGGTTTTCTGCCTGGGTCAGTTTGGGCTTGAAGCCCTTTTCGCGCAGCGACGCAATATGGGCTTGGACGGCCTTGGTTTTGCTGAAGGGGAATGCTTGGGTGAGGTCGTCCCGGTTTTTGACGGTGACGGTGTAGCGAGAGCGGTTTTCGATAGATGCCATGAAGGACTCCGAGTTGAGGAGTCTTCTGTAGCGATCGTTGTTTATCCGTTGATCCAATCCATGCGCTTAAAACGGCCTGATTTGGCACAGTTTTGGCACAGTTTTGAAGTTGCCTCAAAATACGAGCACGTTGCGCGTCTGCAAGTGTTTGATTTATAAGGATTTTTGGTCGGGGTGAGAGGATTCGAACCTCCGGTCTCTACGTCCCGAACGTAGCGCTTTACCTGACTAAGCTACACCCCGATAAAGCTGGTGGGAACGCCGCAAAACTAGGAGCGGCGTTCCAATAATTGCGCGGCTAATTGTAGCAAGCCATCGGTGTAGGCATTGGGCTGGAAGTGCTTCGTGGCCTCTACCGCGCGCTGGGCTTCGGCGGCTGCGGCTTGGCGTGTGAGATCCAGCGCACCGGTGCTTTTCACAATCGCAATGATCTCGTCCAGGCGCTCGGTTTCGCCGGTTTCGATGGCGCTGCGGATCAAGGCGCATTGTTCTGGGCTGCCGCGCCGCATGGCGGCGATCAGCGGCAGGGTAGCCTTGCCTTCACGCAGGTCATCGCCCAGGTTTTTGCCCATCTCGGCGGCATCGCCGTCGTAGTCGAGTACGTCGTCAATCACCTGGAAGGCGGTGCCCAAGGCCTGGCCATAGGCGGAGCAAGCCGCTTCCACCTCGGGCGAGCTGTGCGACAGGATGGCCGCCAGCCGGGCGCTGGCTTCAAACAGCTTGGCGGTCTTGGAGCGGATCACGCGCAGGTAGGCGGCTTCATCGAGCGAGGCATCGTGCATATTGACCAACTGCATCACCTCACCTTCGGCAATCACGTTGGTGGCATCGGCCAAAATTTGCATGATGCGCATGTCTTTGGCATCGACCATCATCTGGAAGGCGCGCGAATACAGAAAGTCGCCCACCAGTACGCTGGCCGGGTTGCCGAAGGCCTCGTTGGCGGTAGGGCGGCCCCGACGCAGGGTGGATTCGTCCACCACGTCGTCGTGCAACAGGGTGGCGGTGTGGATGAATTCCACCACGGCTGCCATGTTGAAGCGCTGTGCCTCGGTATAGCCCAAGGCTCCGCACATCAGCAGCAAAATCGCCGGCCGCAGGCGTTTGCCACCCGCAGAGATGATGTACTGCGATACGGTACCCACCAGTGGTACGCCGGAGGCCAGGCGTTGCGCAATGACTAGATCCACCTCGCGCATGTCATCGGCAATGAGGGCGAGGGCGGCGGCGGTGCGGGAGGAATTGACGGACAAGGTAGAAAACGGGTAGTTACGCAATTATAGGAAGTTCGCAAGCCCAAATTACCCACCAAAACACGTTGAGTGGTGGT
>NZ_JBWMAX010000041.1:0-2154 GCF_056521385.1 Rhodoferax sp. RT5P35
TGAAACAGGAGTACCCGCTGCTGGCCATCGAGATTGCGGTCGACACCAGCGACCGGCTGGTGGAGCAGATGCGCGAAGGCGTGCTGGACGTGGTGATTGGCCGCATGCTGGGCCCGGCGAGGCAGAACCACGCCTTTCGCCCGATTGGTGACGAGCCGTTATCGGTGGTGGTGGCGGTAGACCATCCGCTGGCGGAGCAAGCCAGCGTGGCGTTTGACGACTTGCTGCAGTTCCCCTGGATTTTGCAGCCCCATGGCAGCCCCATGCGCGAGGTGCTGGAGCAGGAGTTTCGCGACCACCATGCCAGCGTGCAGCGGGGGCTGATCGAGACCTCGTCCATCCTCACCACCACGAGCCTGATTTTCAAGACCCAGATGATTGCGGTAATTCCCGAGTCCAGCGCCAGCCGCTACCAGACCCATGGCCTGCTGAAGATATTGCCCTACACCATCGCCCACAAGCTGGCCGCCTACGGCAGCATCGTGCGCAGCGACCGGCCTGTGGGCGTGGCGACGGCCCGGTTTCTGGAATTGCTGCACGCTTAAGCATTTAAGTCTTTTAGGCCTCTAGCGCTTATTCCTTGAGCGTGAGCAGCTACTTATTTTGTAGTGCACGGCGCATCCAGCCCAGGCCTTCCGAAGTGCCGTGCCGGGGGCGGTACTCGCAGCCCACCCAGCCGGTGTAGCCCAGGCTATCCAGCAGCGTGAACAGATACGGGTAGTGCACTTCGCCCTCGTCCGGCTCGTGCCGGTCGGGCACCCCGGCGATCTGGATGTGGCCGACCCGGCCTGTGGGCACATAGGTGCGCAGCTGCGTGGCCAGGTCGCCGTCCATGATCTGGCAGTGGTACAGGTCCATCTGCACCTGCAGGTTGGGCGCAACCACGGCCTGCACCACGCTGTGCGCCTGGGCCTGGTGGTTCAAGGCGTAGCCGGGCATGTCGCGGGTGTTGATGGGCTCGATCAGCACCGCCCGACCCGCTGCCGCGGCCTGCTCGGCGGCCCAGGCCAGATTCGCTTCAAACACCGGGCGCAGGCTGTCAAAGCTCTGGCCCGCAGGCAGCCGCCCGGCCAGCACGTGGATGCGCGGGCAGTCCAGGGCGTGGGCGTAGTCCAGGGCCTGGGCAAAAAGCTGGCGAAACTCGGCTTCGCGGCCCGGCAGGCAGGCCAGGCCGCGCTCGCCCGCATCCCAGTCTCCGGGCGGGGCGTTGATCAGCACCTGCTGCAGGCCGTGCGCACGCAGTTGCGCGGCCAGGTCGGTGGCGGCAAAGGCGTAGGGGAACAGGATTTCGACGGCGGTGAAGCCGTCCGCAGCAGCGGCGGCAAAGCGGTCTAGAAAGGCATGCTCGGGGTAGAGCATGGTGAGGTTGGCGGCAAATTGGGGCATGCCGCTATTTTGCAAGCTTTTCATGCCGCTGGCGCTTATTCCATCGGCGTAAGCAGCTCATTTATTCATAGCATACGGTCACTGGCCAGCCGCGCGTCTGCGGCGATGTCGCCCAGGGCCTGCACCTGCGTGTACAGCGGGGTGAAGTCGGGGGCGGTCATGTCAAACAGTTGCTGGAAGCTGTCGATCACGAAGTAGGTTTGCTGGTAGCTGTCGTTCTTGTATCGGGTGCGCATGCAGCGGGTCACGTCCAGGCCAATGCGTTGCGGCTCGGGGCTGCGCACGCTGTACTGCAGCTCGCCCGACGAGCTGAGGATGCCCGCGCCATAGGCCCGCAGGCCGTTGGCCTGGCGCACCAGGCCGAACTCGATGGTGTACCAGTACAGACGCGACAGCAGCTCGCAGGCACCCAGGCGGTGCGCTTTCAGGCCGCCCGCGCCGTAGGCCTGCATGTGCTCGGCAAACACCGGGTTGAACAGCAGCGGCACATGGCCAAACAGGTCGTGGAACACATCGGGCTCGACGATGTAGTCGTACTCGGCGGGCGTGCGGATCCAGTCGGTCACCGGGAACTTGCGGTTGGCCAGCAGGGTGAAAAACGGCACCTCGGGGATCAGCCCGGGCACGGCCACTACCTCCCAGCCGGTGGCGGGATGCAGCTTTTCGTTGATTTCCTCGAAGCGCGGAATCCGGTCTTTCACCCCCAGCGAGGGCAGGGCGGCGATGAATTCGTCGCAGGCCAGGCCGGGCAGCAGGGCCGACTGGCGC
>NZ_JBWMAX010000042.1:0-2150 GCF_056521385.1 Rhodoferax sp. RT5P35
TGGTTACCCGCCCTACTGCTCGCATCCGCCCTGACCGGCGGCGGCTATAACGATTTCCAACGCCTGGACGAGCAAAGCAAGGCCGCCTGGAGCGAGGTGCTGAACCAGTACCAGCGCCGTGCCGACCTGGTGCCCAACATCGTGGCCACCGTCAAGGGCGAAGCCGCGTTTGAGCAAGACACGCTGACCAAGGTGGTGGAGGCCCGCGCCAAGGCCACGTCCATCCAGGTCACGCCCGAAACGCTGAACAACCCCGAAGCCTTCGCCAAGTTCCAGGCCGCCCAGGGCGAGCTGGGCAGCGCCCTGAGCCGCCTGATGGTGACGGTCGAAAAGTACCCCGACCTGAAGGCCAACAAGGGCTTTAGCGACCTGCGGGTGCAGCTGGAAGGCACCGAAAACCGCATCACCGTGGCCCGCAACCGCTTCATCGGCACGGTACAGGAGTACAACGTGCTGGCCCGCAGCTTCCCCAGCAACCTGACGGCCAAGGTGATGGGCTACGAGCCCAAACCGAGCTTCACGGTGCAGAACGAAGCCCAGATCTCGGCCCCGCCGGTGGTGGATTTCAAGAAATAAATGCCCGTGCTGCTGCGCCTGCTGCTTGCGTGCTGGCTGGTCCTGCTGGCCCTGGGCGGCCACGCCCAAAGCGTACTGCCGGTACCGGCGCTGACCGGGCACGTGATCGACACCACGGCCACCCTGGGCGCGGCGCAGCTGCAGGCGCTGGAAGCCAAGCTGACCGCGTTCGAGGGCAGCACCGGCGCGCAGGTGGTGGTGCTGATGGTGCCCACCACCCAACCTGAAGACATCTCTAGCTACGCCAACCGCGTGGGCAACGCCTGGAAGATTGGCCGCAAAGAGGTGGGCGACGGGCTGATCCTGCTGGTGGCCAAGAACGACCGCAAGCTGCGCATCGAGGTGGCCAAGACGCTGGAGGGTGCGATTCCCGACCTGGCGGCCAGCAACATCATCAACGATGCCATCACACCACGCTTCAAGCAGGGCGACTTTGCCGGGGGCGTGGATGCCGGGGTCAACCAGATCATGGCCCTGGTCAAGGGCGAGGCCCTGCCCGCGCCCACTGCCCGTGCCCAGCAGGAGGCCGAAGGGTTTGACTGGCAGGAACTGCTGATCTTTGCCGTGTTTGCCGTGCCGATTGCCGGTGCCATTGCCCGCAGCATCTTCGGGGCCAAGCTGGGCTCGCTGGTGACGGGCGCGGGCGTGGGAGCACTGGCCTGGTTCGTCTCGGCCAGCCTGCTGATTGCGGGCGCGGCGGGAGTGGCGGCACTGCTGTTCACGCTGGTGTCGCGGGCCGGGTCGTCGTGGTTGGGCGGCGCACTGGGCGGTGGCATGGGTGGTGGCCGGGGTGGTGGATTTGGCGGCGGCGGTTTCGGCTCGGGTGGCCGCAGCGGTGGCGGCGGCGGCTTCAGCTCGGGCGGTGGTGGCAATTTTGGCGGCGGCGGCGCGTCCGGGGGATGGTAATGGGCCTGTGGATGCACCTACAACGGCTGGTAAAACACTGCTGGCAAGATGCTTCGGATGTGCGCCGCGCGGTGCCCGCCGAGCTAGTAGAGCAACTGGCGCGCCGGGTCAGCGCCAGCGAGCAGCGCCACACCGGCGAGATCCGCATCTGCATCGAAGGCGGCCTGCCGCTGAGCTACCTGCGGCGCAAGGCTTCGGCGCGCGAACGGGCGGTGATGCTGTTTGGCAAGCTGCGCGTCTGGGACACTGAACACAACAACGGCGTGCTGATCTACCTGCTGCTGGCCGACCACGCCATCGAGCTGGTGGCCGACCGAGGCCTGAACGCCCGGGTATCGCCCGCCGAGTGGCAAGAGATGGTGGCCCACCTGGGCACGGCCTTGCAGGCGGGCTTGTATGAGCAAGGCCTGACGACGGCGCTGGAGGAGGTGTCTGCCGTGCTGGTGCAGCATTTCCCGCTGGCCCCTGACAGCATGCGGCGCGACGAGCTGCCGAACGCACCGGTGCTGCTCCTGTAAGCCCATATCTGAAATTCAGGGCCTTTTTTAGCATCGAAATCAAGGTCCAGCGCTTATTTTATAAGCGCAAGCAGCTCCTATTTTTAACATTAAAAACAGTAGCAACCATCCCCAGATTACGCCCACAAAAAAAAAGCCGCTCAAGAGCGG
>NZ_JBWMAX010000043.1:0-2074 GCF_056521385.1 Rhodoferax sp. RT5P35
ACTTTTGATCGGCCAGTCCTGCGTATTCGCCAAAGAACTGCAGCTTGCCCGCGCGGTGCACAGCAACGAGTTCTTCCAGGAAGCGTCGGCGAAACAGACGTGAGAGCACCCGCACCGACAGGAAGAACCCCGGCTTGCAGGAAACCCAACGTTTGCCGTCTGGCGAGAGACCACCACCTGGAACGATTCCATGCACATGAGGATGGTGCGTGAGTGCCGACCCCCAGGTGTGCAGAACAAGGGTGACCCCGACCTGTGCCCCCAGATGCCTGGGGTCCGCTGCGATGGTGCCCAGCACTTCGGCAGCAACCTCAAACAGCAGACCGTAGACGATGGCCTTGTTGTAATAGGCAATAGCGCTGATGGGTGCGGGTAAGGTGAAGACCACGTGGTAGTAGTCCACCGGCAGGAGATCGACTTGCCGGGCCTCCAACCAGCGTTTGGCTGCATTGGCCTGGCACTTGGGGCAATGCCGGTTACGGCATGAGTTGTAGGCTACCTCAATCTGCGCACAGTCAGGACAGCGAAGCACGTGTCCTCCCAGCGCCGCGGTACGGCACTGCTCGATGGCTGACATGACCTTGAGCTGACCCAGGCTCAAATGCGAGGCTTGAGCAAGCCGCAAGGCAGGCCCATGGGCACGGAAGATGTCCGCGACCTCCAGGGCGCTGTGGCCCATGGCGTGATTCTTACGAGGGTCGCAGTGTTTCCAATGGGCTGATCACTTCGCGCAGGATCTCGGTGGCCACCTGGACATACTGTGCCGTGGTGTCCAGGCGCTTGTGGCCCAGCAGCACCTGAATCACGCGGATGTCGACCTTCTGTTCCAGCAGGTGAGTCGCAAAAGCATGCCTCAAGCTGTGCATGGAGACGCGCTTGTCGATCCTGGCCAAGGTGGCAGCGTCGTGGACGGCCCGGTTGAGTTGGCGGGTGCTCAGCGCCTCAAGAGGGTCCAGGCCCGGAAACAGCCAGCCACCATCGAGCATCTTGCCTTGGGCGCGCGCCACACGCCACCACACACGCATACGTTCCAGCAATATCGGCGAGAGCATGGCATACCGGTCCTTGCGGCCTTTGCCCTGCTCCACGCGCAGCGTCATGCGCTGGCTGTCGATGTCTCCTACCTTGATGGCAACCACTTCACCGACACGCAGCCCGGTGCCATAGGCCACCGATAACGCAGTCTGGTGTTTGATGTGGCCGACTGCCGCAATAAGTCTACCCACCTCTTCCTTGCTCAAAACCACGGGAAGCCTTTGGGGAACGCGCACCGACTGCATCCTGGCCATGACGTCTTTGCAACCCAGTGTGACGTCAAAGAGGAACGTCAACCCGGTGATCGTTGCGTTGAGGGTAATGGGCGAGGTGCCTGCGTCCACCAGGTGCAGTTGAAAGCGGCGAAGGTCTTCAACGCTGGCGGTGTGAGGGGACTTGCCCAGAAATTCCCCGAATCGACTGACGGCACGGATATAGGCAGATTGGGTCTTGGGCGCGAGTTGGCGCATGCGCATGTCCTCCAGCATGCGTTGGCGCAGTGGGGAGACGGGTTGATTCGATGATTCCATGGCTGTGCTCCTGTTGTGAACGAGGCCAATTGCCTCAATTCACAACATAGGCACGCACATCCCCCTGTGCAAAACACACACGCCGGCTCGGAGACTACCGCGACAGCGGTTTCGTCCAATGTCCCGAAGCTGCCGGTCTGGCTTGAATAATGCAGACCTTCGTAGACTTCGGTGTGCAGCCAGTTCCAGATAGTTGATCCGTTTTTTCGAAACCGGTCGTGCTTCTGAAAGGGCCGTGTGAATGGCGGTCAAGAAACGCTCTTTTCTGGCGGTGAGGTGGCGGTCGAGGGTCACTCCGGATGGCGAGCTATGAGGACGCACAGCGGCGTGGCAAGTCAGCGCGCGTGAGTGCAAGTCCGAGCGAGATTAGGTTGTATTTCCTCCTTGAAGACCTGTATTCATAACTTTCCGAGCGCGCTCCCACAGCCAGAAAAGTGTGGCTTTACACAGCCGCCAACAGGGTGGCCTATTCGAGCGCGTATGGGTGTCCGCCACGCTGGCATCTATTC
>NZ_JBWMAX010000044.1:0-2047 GCF_056521385.1 Rhodoferax sp. RT5P35
CTTCTCCAGGCGGCCCAGCGAGCGGCTGACGGCCGACACGGTTTGCCCCAGCTGCTCGGCCGCCGCGGTGATGGAGCCTGCGTCGATCACGGTGGCAAAGGCCTGCAGTTCGTCGAGCGTGGTTTTCATTCTTGAATAATACGCAAGTATCTTGTGCGGATACAGCGCTTTTTCTGCAAGGGTAAGGCATCCAGAATCCAGGCTTCTGTGACTATTTGAGGTGCTTTATGCCACTTGCCTTGCTTGCGCTGACCATCAGCGCCTTTGCCATCGGCACGACCGAGTTCGTGATCGTCGGCCTGATCCCCACCATGGCCGCCGACCTGGGGGTCAGCATTCCGTCGGCGGGCCTGTTGGTCAGCCTGTACGCCCTGGGCGTGGCCGTGGGCGCGCCCGTGCTGACGGCGCTGACCGGCAAAGTACCCCGCAAGATGCTGCTGCTGGGCTTGATGCTGCTGTTCACCATCGGCAACCTGGTGGCCTGGCAGGCACCGGGCTACACCCCGCTGGTGGTGGCACGGGTGCTGACGGGCCTGGCCCACGGCGTGTTCTTTTCGATCGGCTCCACCATCGCCACCAGCCTGGTGCCCAAGGAGAAAGCCGCCAGCGCCATTGCCACCATGTTCTCGGGCCTCACCGTGGCGCTGGTTACCGGCGTGCCGCTGGGCACCTTCATCGGCCAGCATTTTGGCTGGCGCGCTACGTTCTTGGCGGTGGCCGCGCTGGGCGTGGTGGCGATGCTGATCAGCCTGTTTTTCATCCCGTCCACGCTGAAACACAACAAACCCGCCAGCGTGTTGCAGCAGTTGCAGGTGCTGAAACAGCCGCGCCTGTTGCTGGTCTACGCCATGACTGCCGTGGGCTACGGCGGTTCGTTTGTGGCCTTTACCTACCTGGCCCCCATCCTGCAGGAACTGTCGGGCTTTGGCACCAACGCGGTCAGTTTGGTGCTGATGGTCTACGGCGTGTCGGTGGCGTTTGGCAACATCTGGGGCGGTAAGCTGGCCGACCGGCGCGGCCCGATCGGCGCGTTGAAGATCCTGTTCCTGGGCCTGGCCGCAGTGCTGCTGGTGCTGTCGCTCACCGCCTCCAGCCCCTGGCTGGCCGTGGCCACCGTGCTGGTGTGGGGTGCCTTTGCCTTTGGCAACGTGCCAGGTCTGCAGGTCTACGTGGTGCAGCAGGCCCAGCGCGTGGCGCCGCAGGCGGTGGACGTGGCCTCGGGCCTGAACATCGCGGCCTTCAACCTGGGCATTGCAGGCGGTGCCTGGGGCGGCGGCTCGGTGGTGAGCCACCTGGGCCTGGCCCACACGCCCTGGATCGGCGGCTTGGTGGTGCTGGGTGCGGTGGCCTTGACGGCCTGGAGCGGCAGCCTGGACCAGGCCCGCACTCAGAGTGCAGCCGCTGCGCTGGTCTGAAAATCCTTGAGTCGGCCCGCGAAGCCGGATCGTTCCATCAGCCCCCGGGGCTGGTCGTTCAGGTCGTTGATGTAGAGCTGGCCGCCGCGGTGGGTGATGGCCTTGAACAATTGCTCCAGCGCGTCCAGCCCGCTGGCATCCAGTGAGATGAGCTGGGACGCGTCCAGCACCACACGCGTGCCCTTGTGGCGGCTTTCCACGGCCTGGACGATGGGGTCGATCTTGGCTACCGCCCCGAAGAACAGCGCGCCGTAGAGTTTGTAGACCAGCGCGCCCTCCGCCTCGGCCACGGCATCCACATGGAACAGCGTGCTCATGCGGCGGATGAAGAAGGCGCAGGCCAGCAGCATGCCCACCTCCACCGCCACCGTCAGGTCGAACACCACGGTGAGAAAGAAGGTGCCCAGCAACAGCATGCGGTAGTGGTTGCTGAACTGCTTGAGGCGCACAAACTCGTGCCATTCGCCCATGTTCCAGGCCACAAACAGCAGGATGCCCGCCAGCACCGCCAGAGGGATGTACAGCGCCAGCGGCGCGGCCACCAGCACCACGGCAGCCAGCAGCAGGGCGTGCACGATGCCCGCGATGGGCGAGGTGGCGCCGGAGCGGATATTGGTGACGGTGCGCGCAAT
>NZ_JBWMAX010000045.1:0-2025 GCF_056521385.1 Rhodoferax sp. RT5P35
CGCCTGGCAGCACGACCCCACGGTGCTGCCGTCGCCCACGCTGATGTACCTGCTGCCCAGCCGCTACTGTGAGGTAGACAGCGAACTGCTGCAATTTGCCTGGAACCAGTTTGGCACTACGCCGCTGGGCTGGGCGCGGGTGCAGGCGATTTGCGATTTCGTGCACAACCATATCCGCTTCGACTACATGGCCGCCCGCGCCACCCGCACCGCCGTGGAGGGCTTCCGCGAGGGCACCGGCGTGTGCCGCGACTACACCCACCTGGCTATCACGCTGTGCCGCTGCATGAACATCCCGGCCCGCTACTGCACCGGCTACCTGGGCGACATCGGCATTCCGCCAGTGCGCTACCCCATGGACTTCAGCGCCTGGTTCGAGGTGTTTCTGGGCGACCGCTGGTACACCTTCGACGCGCGCCACAACACGCCGCGCATTGGCCGTGTGGTGATGGCCCGGGGCCGCGACGCGGGCGACGTGCCCATCACCATGGCGTTTGGGGCCAACACGCTGCAAAAGTTCGAGGTCACGACCTACGAGGTGGATGCCTACGGCAACGCGATTTTCACGGTGTAACCTGGGCGCACAATGCCGCCCCATGCAACGTAGATTCTTCTTGAATGCCGCGCTGGCCGGCACATCCCTGCTGGCGCTGGCCGCCCAGGCCCAGCCCGGCTACACCGTCTCTGCCGCGCAATTGCAGAAAGCCGTGGCCCAGCGCTTCCCCCTGCGCTACCCGGTGCCGGGCGTGCTGAACCTGGACGTGCAGGCTCCGCAACTGCGCCTCCTGCCCGCGCAAAACCGCCTGGCCGCGCAAATGGCCGTGGAGGCCGCAGGCCCGGCCCTGCGGCGCAGCCACAGCGGCAGCGTGGCGGTGGACTTTGCCCTGCGTTACGAACCCAGCGACCGCACCGTGCGCGCCGTGCAGCTCCACTTCCAAAACCTGCAATTCCCCAGCCTGCAACCCGCCGTGGTCGAGCTGCTGACCACTTACGGCCCGGCCCTGGCCGAGCAGGCCCTGCAAGAAGTGGTGCTGCACCAGCTCACCCCCCAAGACCTGGCCCTGCCCGACACCATGGGCCTGCAGCCGGGCAGCATTACCGTGACGGAGAAGGGGCTGGTGGTGGGGTTTGTGAACAAGCCGATGTAAGTTGGCGGGTATGGTGCTCCTGAATTAAGAGCTGCTCACGCTCATTACATAAGCACAGACAGCCGATTTTGCTTGTAAGAAGCAGTAACGACGGGTTCCGGTCAAAATGCCCCAGCGCTTTACCCTTCAAGGAAACCCATGACCCACCCCATCCAGCAAAAATGGCCCGCCCAGCACCCCGAGCGCCTGCAGCTCTACTCCCTGCCCACGCCCAACGGCGTGAAGGTGTCCATCTTGCTGGAAGAAATCGGCTTGCCCTACGAGCCGCACCTGGTCAGCTTCGAGACCAACGACCAGATGTCGCCCGCGTTTCTGGCGCTCAACCCCAACAACAAGATCCCGGCCATCCTGGACCCGAACGGCCCCGGCGGCCAGCCGTTGGCGCTGTTTGAATCGGGTGCGATCCTGCTGTACCTGGCCGAGAAACCCGGCCAGTGCATTCCGCAGGACGCGGCGGGCCGCTACGAGTGCATCCAGTGGGTGATGTTCCAGATGGGCGGCATCGGCCCGATGTTTGGGCAGCTCGGCTTCTTCCACAAGTTTGCGGGCAAAGACTTTGAAGACAAGCGCCCGCGCGACCGCTATGTGGCCGAGTCCAAGCGCCTGCTGGGCGTGCTGAACCAGCGGCTGGCGGGGCGGGCCTGGATCATGGGCGATGCCTACACGATTGCCGACATCGCCATCTTCCCCTGGGTGCGCAACCTGGTGGGCTTTTACGGCGCGGGGGATCTGGTGGGTTTTGCGGACTTTCCCGAGGTGGCGCGGGTGCTGGCGGCTTTTGTGGAGCGGCCCGCCGTGGTCAAAGGCTTGGCGATTCCTGCGCGGAACTGAGCGCCAAACACAAATCCGCCCAGGCTTTGGCTTTCTCAGGCCGGTT
>NZ_JBWMAX010000046.1:0-2009 GCF_056521385.1 Rhodoferax sp. RT5P35
CGGTGGCATCGCGTGGTGCCTCGGTCTCGGGCTGGGTCTCGACCGCCGCTACCGTGGCGGCCTCCGGCGCCAGCAGCGGCGCAGCCACGGCTGTGGCTGGATGGTCTGCGGCGTACAGGATGCGTGGCTCGATGTCTTCGAGCACAGCGCGGCGGCGGGTGGGGTCAGCCATGGTGCGACGGCTTAGTGGTCAGCGCGTGGAGGTAACCGATGCCGGGGATGTGGGTGGCCTGGCGGTCTGCAGGCCAAGGTCCACCTTGCAGCGCAACCCGGCGGGCAGGCTGGCATCGGCGTTGGGCAGGTCCAGCCGCAGCCGGAAGGTGTTGCTGGCCGGGTCGAGCACGCGGTCGATTTGGGCGATGCGGGCGCTGCGCGGAGCAGCGCCCGGCAACTCGGGCGACACCATCACCTCCTGCCCTGGCTTGAGGCTACCGAACAGCGCAGTCGGTGCCACCACCTCCACGCGCAGCCGGTGGATGGCCGCCACCTTGAGCAGCGGCTTGTCTTCGAAGCGCTCGCCGGGGTTGGCGTAGCGTTCGGTGACCACGCCGTCGAACGGACTGCGTAGCACGCGCTGCGAAGCCTGCGCGTCGGACATCTGCACCTCCTGCGCCAGCGTGCGCAGGTTTTCGCGGGCCTGGGCCGCCTTTTCATGGGCTACGCGCAGTTCGGCATGGGCCTGTTCGACGGCCTGCGTCGAGACGAAGTTCTCGGCCTTCAGCGAGCGTGAGCGGTCCAGCTTGAGCTGGGCCAGGTCGCGTGCCGCCAAAGCGCCGCGCAGTTCGGCCTCGCTGAGGGCGCGAGAACGTGCCACTTCGTTGTTGGCGCGTTCGACTTCGGCGCGCAGCCGGACCAGCACCTGGCCCTTGCGCACCGTGTCGCCGCGTTCCACCTCGATGGCATCCACGATGCCGATGACCGCACTGCCGATGTCGGCTACCCGTTCGGGCAGGATGAGGCAGGCCAGGGGTGCCATGGATGCGGGCGGCGGGGCCGTTGGCACCGGCTGGGCCGCAACCGGTGAGCCCAAACAGAAGCCCTGGACCCACCCCGCCACAACGGCACCGGGCGGGCTTCGGAAGGCGGACAACAGGCGGGGGTGTTGGTGATTTTTCATTCGGTCGATCCACAGAAAGACAGGCCGTTGTCCATGGCCAGGTCGTTTCGGAACAATTGGCGGCGGCGGCGCGCCCGGCGCTTGTCTTCCCGGTTCTGGGTGGCACGCCGCCACAGAGCCTGCAGCCAGGCGGGGATGGGTATCTGGCCATCCGTTGATGCCAGGTCGGCAAAGCAAATACGCAGGCGACGAGGGCTATGGTCGGGATCCAGCACCAGCCAGATTTCGCCGCTGCCGGACTCGCCCTGGCGCGCTGCGCGGCCCAGGAGCTGGCGGTCATGGCGTTGGGACGCATTGCGCTGGCAGCTCAGCACATGCAGGCCACCGGCGGCCTGGGCCTCGGCATCGACGTGGATGTCTGTGCCGCGCCCGGCCATGTTGGTGGCCACGGTGACCTGGCCGCGCTGCCCGGCGCGCGCCACGATGCTCGCCTCTTCGGCATCAAAGCGCGCGTTGAGTACCGCGTGGGCGATGCCCGCCTGGCGCAACGCCAGGGCCATGGCCTGAGAGGCTTCGACCGAGTCACAACCGATCAGCACCGGCCGACCGGTGGCAGTCAGCGACTGCGTGCGCTCCACCGCAGCGCGGCACCGCGCGGGCGCATCGGCATACAGGCGCGTCGGCCAGGCCAGGCGTTGGCTTGGCAGCCGCAGCGGCACCTGCACCATGCTGCAACCATACAAGGCGCGCAATTCGGCCCGTGCCTCGCGCAGGGTGCCGCTCATGCCGCCCAGGCGGTGGTAGCGGCGGAAGAAGCGCTGGAACGTGATCTGCGCCAGGGTTTCCGTCTCGGCGGGCACCTTGCAGCCTTCCTTGATGGAGACCAGCGCATGCAAACCGCGCGACCACTTGCGGCCCTCGGCGATGCGTCCGCTCACGGTATCCACAATCA
>NZ_JBWMAX010000047.1:0-1991 GCF_056521385.1 Rhodoferax sp. RT5P35
CCCGTCAGATCGAACTGCGTCATGTTGTCTCCTGCTGTTGTTGTGGTTCGGCCCATGCTAGAAATTCTTTTGACAGTCGTCAAGAATTTACTGGGCAAGTGTCCAGAAATTAGGGTAAACAGGGGGTATCACAGTGGATGGAAGAGGGCTGCGTGCTATGCTTTCGCTCTATATGGCCGCCGCACTCGCACCCAAAACCACGCGCATTCCCCGTACGCGGGTAGACAAGTTCGCCGAACGCCGTGCGGAGCTGGGCGAGGCCGCCCTGCACACCCTGGCCAGCCTGGGCTATGCCCGCACCAGCCTGCGTGAAATCGCCCAAAACTCCGAGTTTTCGCACGGCGTGCTGCACTACTACTTCAGCGACAAGCTGGACCTGATCGTGTGCAGCGTGCGCCAGTACAAGAGCCGCTGCGTCACCCGCTACGACCAGGTCACCCTCGACGCGCCCAGCTACCCCGCCCTGCGCGACGGGTTTGCGCAGATCCTGGGCGACACCCTGCGCGCAGAGGCCTCCATGCACCGTCTGTGGTACGACCTGCGCGCCCAGGCCCTGTTCGAGGAAGCTTTCCGCGCCGACGTGGTCGCGATCGACAAAAGCCTGGAAAACATGGTGTGGCGCGTGGTGGCCCGCTGCGCCGAGCTGGCCCAGCTGCCGCTGACCCTGTCGCCACCCGCGCTGTACGCCCTGTTCGACGGTCTGTTCCAGCAGGCCCTGCTCAAGCACCTGTCCGGCGACGAAACCGCTGTGGCCCAGATGCAAGCCGACGTGCGCCAGGCGCTGGACGGGTTTTTGACTGGGCAGGCTACGCTACTGAATTAGTAGCTGCTTGCGCTTATGGAGTGAGCGCAAGAGGCAGATTTGGCACATATTTTTTGCCCGAGGTTTCTATGCCCACCCGCCACCTTGAGCCGAGAGACCACCCGCCCCAGCTTCTGGAACACATGGCCCGTTCTGCGGGCAGCCATAACGCCTGCGAAGTTTTGCGCGAGGCCGCCCGGATCGGCATAGCCGACATCGATGCAGGTGCATTCAGCAGCTTTGACTCATCGGATGCTCTGGGCAAACACTTGGCTACGCTGGCCCATGGCGTGATTGGCCGCTGATGGCCAACAGCATGGACCTGGAACGCCACCTGCCGCCGTCTGATCGGCGGTGAAGATCGCCAGGGAAGCGCCGTTTTGCTACTAAATAAGTAGCTGCTTACGCCCATTCGATCGGCGGTGAGGGCAGATTTTGCTTAGATTTTAGGCCAGCAGCCGGTACCCCACCCCCGTCTCCGTCAGCAAATGCACCGGCTGCGCCGGGTCAGCCTCCAGCTTTTGGCGCAAATGGCCCATGTGGATGCGCAGGTAGTGGCTTTGCTGGGTGTGGGCGGGGCCCCAGACTTCGCGCAGCAGCTGGCGGTGGGTGAGCACGCGACCGGCGTTGCTGGCCAGCACGGACAGCAGGCGGTATTCGATGGGGGTGAGGTGCACCTCGGCCCCGCCCCGGCGCACCAGGCGTGCGGTGCGGTCGATCTCCACCGGGCCGAAGCGGAACACGGCTTCCTCGCTGGCCTCGGCCACGCGGGGGCGGCGCAGGTTGGCGCGCACACGGGCCAGCAGCTCGCCCACGCCGAAGGGCTTGGTCAGGTAGTCGTCGGCCCCGGCATCCAGGGCGGCGATTTTGTCGGCCTCGTCGCTGCGGGCCGACAACACGATGATGGGCACGGCCGACCAGCCGCGCACGTCGCGCAGCACGTCCAGCCCATCGCCGTCGGGCAGGCCCAGGTCGAGCACCAGCAGGTCGGGCTTGCGGGTGCCCGCCTCGGTCAGGCCCTGTTGGGCGGTGTCGGCCTCGAACACCTGCCAGCCTTCGGCCTCCAGCGCGGCGCGCACGAAGCGGCGGATGTGGGGTTCGTCTTCGATGAGAACGGCAACAGGGGTGGTCATGAAAAGCTAATACCAAACATCCGGCCCCCACCCCAGCCCTCCCCCGGGAGGGGAGG
>NZ_JBWMAX010000048.1:0-1982 GCF_056521385.1 Rhodoferax sp. RT5P35
CCAGTTGGTGGTGGTGTCGCGCTTTCGCTTCACCCGCGACCAGACGCTGGAAACCAAGGGTGGCACCACCCCCTGACCCCTTTTTTAGACAGAAAGTACGTGTATGGACCGCTATTGCGTGATGGGCAACCCGATAGAACACAGCCGGTCGCCGTGGATCCAGAGCCGGTTTGCCGTGTTGATGGGCCACAGCCTGCAGTACGACAAGCGCCTGGTGCCGCTGGACGGCTTTGCGCAGGCGGTAGCCGCCTTCCGCGCCGAGGGCGGGCTGGGCTGCAACATCACCGTGCCCTTCAAATTTGAGGCTGCCGCACTGGCCGATCACCTGTTGCCGCGCGCCCAACTGGCGGGGGCCAGCAACTTCCTGCACTTCCGCGATGGCGGCATCCATGCCGACAACACCGATGGCGCAGGCCTGGTCAACGACATCCAGAACAATGCCGGGGTGGCCCTGGCGGGTCGCGATGTGCTGCTGATCGGTGCCGGTGGCGCGTCCGCCGGGGTGCTGGGGCCGCTGATCGCCGCCCAGGCCCGCCGCATTACCGTAGCCAACCGCACCCTGGGCAAGGCCGAAGCCCTGGTGGCACGCCACGCCGCACTGGCCCAGGCCCACGGCGTGTTGGTTGACAGCGCCGAGCTGGCCGCCGTACAAACGCCTTACCACGTGGTAGTCAACGCCACCGCCAGCAGCCTCAGCGGCGCAGGCGTGCCGGTGTCGCCCAGCGTGCTGCAAGCCGGCGCGCTGGCGCTGGACATGATGTACGGCCCGGCGGCAGCCGGTTTCATGGATTGGGCCCGCGCGCACGGAGCCATTGCACGCGACGGCCTGGGCATGCTGGTCGAGCAGGCGGCAGAGGGCTTTTTGCTCTGGCGCGGCGTGCGCCCACCTTCGGCGCAGGTACTGGCCGAGCTGCGCGCCACCCTGGGCTGACACGATGCGCTCCCTGCTGCGCTGGCTGCTGCTGGCGGTTTTTGCCGCGCTAGCGCTGCAACTGTTTTTTGTGGGCCGCATCGCCCTGATGCTGGTGGTGGACCCGCAATCCACCGCCTTTGAGCGCTCGGAGGCCTGGCGGCTATTGACCAGCCCAGACAAATCCTTGCGCTGGAAGCAGGAATGGGTGCCGTACAGCCAGATTTCGGACAACCTCAAACGCGCCGTCATCGCCTCGGAAGACAGCAGCTTCAGCAACCACGACGGCGTGGACTGGGAGGCACTGGAAAAAGCCTGGGAAAAGAACGAAAAAGCCGAGGCACGTGCAGCCAAACTGGCCGCCCCGGCCAAGGCCAAAGCGGCTGCCACAGCCAAGCCGGTCAAACCACCCAAGGTCATCGGTGGCTCCACCATCACCCAGCAACTGGCGAAAAACCTGCTGCTGTCGGGCGAACGCACACTGCTGCGCAAGGGCCAGGAATTCGTGCTGACCATGGTGCTGGAGCATGTGTTGGACAAGCAGCGCATCCTCGAGATCTACCTCAACAACGTGGAATGGGGCGAAGGCGTGTTTGGTGCTGAGGCTGCCGCGCAGCACTATTACCGCAAACCCGCGTCCCGCCTCAGCGCGTATGAAGCCGCCCGGCTGGCGGTGATGCTGCCCCGGCCCAAGTATTTTGAAAAACTGCCCAAATCCGGCTACCTGGGCAGCCGCGCCTCCACCATCGTGGCCCGCATGGCCAGCGCCGAGCTGCCTTGACGGGCGGGATGGATAATGCGGGGCATTCCTGCTGAAACTGCCTGAGCCTTCCCATGTCTGACATCCTCGAACAAATCATCACCGTCAAGCGCACAGAGATCGCCGCCGCGATGCGCCGTACCTCCCTGGCAGACATGCGTGCCGACGCAGAATCCCGCGTACTCACCCGCGACTTTGTGGGTGCCATGCGCAAAAAAATCGCCGCTGGACAGGCTGCCGTCATCGCCGAGATCAAAAAGGCCAGCCCTTCCAAAGGCGTGCTGCGCGCCGACTTCATCCCTGCCGACATCG
>NZ_JBWMAX010000049.1:0-1944 GCF_056521385.1 Rhodoferax sp. RT5P35
AGCTGCGCCAGCACCGCACCATCGGCAATGCCTTGCACGCTGTGCGGCGTGGCATGGGCAAAGATGCACAGGTAGCCCGGCAGCCGCTTCTCGCGCAGACCCGAGGCGTACAGCCAGCGGTCGCGGGGCTGGATGAGGATGATTTTCTGGCGCTGGGGGTCGATGGTGGCCACCTTTTGCACCATGCGCTGGTGGCGGTCCAGGGCGGTAAAGGGGAGGTGTTGTAGCTCTGGTGCATGGGTCATGGGCAGGCTTGCCAGCGGACGCGTTCTACCAAGTCTTCACGTCGCCGCACCATAGGCCGTGTTCGTCAATATGTTGTTGTTGCAGCGTTATCCAATCTGCGTGTGCCAGGTTGAATTGCTCTGCAGTCATCCGGACTTCATCCTTTAGAAAACCAGCCTTTGTCACAAACAATGGCAGCGGAAGAAGCGGTTCCACAGCGACTTCCGTTACGGGTTGGGCGGGCGATAACTGCATGAAAAGCTCCAATTCTCTCGTGCGCTAATCCAAAAATCCTAGCCGTTCAACGGTGTTGCCATTGCTCCATCCACTGCCCCAGGGCGCTGGCAACATCCCCACCGCAAGCCGCCAATCCCAACACCCCCGCCGCCGCATTCAGCGCCGCCAGCGGCTGGGCCAGGTCCAGCGCCTGGGCACCGTTTTGCTTGGAGAGTTTTTCGCCGTTCGGCCCCAGCACCAGCGGTGTGTGCAGGTACTGCGGCGTAGGCAGGGCCAGGGCCTGTTGCAGCCAGATCTGGCGGGGGGTGTTGTCGGCCAGGTCCTGGCCGCGCACCACGTGGGTGATGCCTTGTGCTGCATCGTCCACCACCACGGCGAGCTGGTAGGCCCACAGGCCGTCGGCGCGGCGCAGCACGAAGTCGCTGACCTCTTCGGACAGGTTTTGCTGCTGCGGGCCGAGCAGGCGGTCGTGCCAGGTGAGTACGTTGCCTACTATGGATTTGATAGCTGTTTGCGCTGATGGAATGAGCGCTGGAGGCTGATTTTCTTTAAATTCTTCGGTACGCAGCCGCCAGGCCCGCGCGGGCCGACCCCACAGGCCGCTGCGGCAGGTGCCGGGGTAGACCAGCTCGGCGTTGCGGTGGCGCACCTGGCCCTGGGCGGCGCAGGCGGCTTCGATCTCTTTGCGCGAGCAGGCGCAGGGGTAGGCCCAGCCGCTGGCCACCAGCTGGTCCAGCGCCTGTTGGTACAGGGGGCTGCGGTGCGATTGGTAGGTGGGCGGAGCGTCTGGGTGCAGGCCGCAGGTGGCGAGCTGCTGCAGGATGAGCGCGTCCATGCCGGGCAGGCAGCGCGGCGTGTCCACGTCTTCAATGCGCACCAGCCAGGTGCCGCCATGGGCGCGGGCATCGAGCCAGCTGGCCAGGGCCGCAACCAAAGAGCCCGCATGCAGCGGGCCCGTAGGGGACGGGGCGAACCGTCCGGTGTAGCTGCTTTTAGGCAATCGCCAGCGCCATCTCCAGGCCGGAGATAAAGGCGTCTTCCACCCGGTGGCCTATGCACCAGTCGCCGCAGGCACCGATGCTGGATTTTTCGTCCCACAGGTGGCTGCGGCCCAGGGGCTGCACGGTTTGGGCGTAGCGCCAGCGGTGCACCGCGGCGTGCGCGGGTTCGGCGCGGATGCCGGTGACTTCGGTGAAGGCTTTGAGCAGCTTGGCCTGGATGCGCGGGGCATCGTCTTCCAGGTGCTCCAGCGACCAGGCGGCGCTGGCCTGCACCGTCCAGCGCTCGATGCCGCCGCGCCCGGGTTTGCTGGATTCGCGCGACAGCCAGGCGATGCGGTGGTGGTTGCTGCGTGCCGCGTTCCACTGCGGGCCCAGGTGGGCCATGGTGGGCTGCATGGCCTGGGGGAAGGCCAGCATCAGCGTCCAGCAGGGAGCCACTTGCACCGGGTGGATGTCGCGCACCAGGCGGGCGGCCTGGGCC
>NZ_JBWMAX010000004.1:0-420317 GCF_056521385.1 Rhodoferax sp. RT5P35
CGGGTTGTATCTCTGGAAATCTCTGAATCTTTAAGCATGGTGTGCACGATCTGTTGCGTGCACACGATCTTGCGAGTGGAAAGGGCTCAGTTCAAGATGGGTTCGCCGGACGCTTACACACAACCGTTTGTGTAGCGAATTTAACGTAAGGCAGAAATTAAAAAACCCACACAAGGTGGGTTTTTTAATTCGTAATACCGAAGTACCACTGATTGGTTGCGCGAGTAGGATTTGAACCTACGACCTTTGGGTTATGAGCCCAACGAGCTACCAGGCTGCTCCATCGCGCGGTATTTTTCTATTATAGCAGCTTATGCTTGGTCTGCAGATATTTCTACAGCTTCTTTTACATCAGCACGGTCAACCAGTTCCACGAATGCCATAGGCGCATTGTCACCCACTCGGAAACCCATCTTCAAGATTCGGGTATAACCGCCTGGACGGGCTTTGAAATGGGGGCCCAGATCGTTAAACAACTTGGTCACGCTATCGCGGTCACGCAAACGATCAAAAGCTAGGCGGCGGTTAGCAACAGTCGCTTCTTTGGCCAAAGTGATCATAGGCTCGATCACACGACGCAGTTCCTTTGCTTTAGGCAAAGTAGTTTTGATGGCCTCGTGCTCAATCAGCGAGTTCATCATGTTGCGCAGCATAGCGAGGCGGTGCGAGCTGGTGCGGTTAAGTTTACGAAGTCCGTGTCCGTGGCGCATGGTGCATTCCTTTCAATTATTTTGACGCACAGCCGGATCAGGTACTGCGCGTTGCACGTGTCCTTTGCAGGACATTTTTAAGGACCAACGCAGCACCGAAGTGCTGCACCAGCCAAATTTCCAATTAACGCTTGTCCAAACCAGCCGGTGGCCAGCTTTCAAGCTTCATACCCAAGGTCAGACCGCGCGAAGCGAGAACTTCCTTGATTTCATTCAACGATTTGCGACCCAGATTAGGGGTCTTGAGCAGTTCATTTTCGGTGCGCTGGATCAGATCACCGATGTAATAAATGTTCTCGGCCTTCAGGCAGTTCGCGGAGCGAACCGTCAATTCCAGCTCATCCACAGGACGCAACAGAATCGGGTCAAACTGCGTGTTGCCACGCGGCGCGGGTTGTTCAAACACGCCGGCCAATTCACTGCCTTCCAACTGCGCAAATACTGCGAGCTGTTCAACAAGTATTTTAGCCGATGCGCGCACTGCGTCTTCTGCCGAGATCGCACCATTGGTTTCGATCTCCACCACCAGCTTGTCCAGGTCTGTACGCTGCTCAACGCGAGCGCTCTCGACGGTGTAGCTCACGCGCTTGACGGGCGAAAACGAAGCATCCAGCACAATACGGCCGATCGACTTGGTTTGCTCATCCGCATAGCGGCGCATACTTCCTGGAACATAACCGCGGCCCTTTTCGACCTTGATTTGCATGTCCAGCTTGCCGCCTTGCGACAAATGGGCAATCACGTGGTCTGGATTGATGATTTCAACGTCGTGCGGAGTCTGGATGTCAGCCGCAGTGACCACGCCATCGCCGTCTTTACGCAGGCTCAGGGTAACTTCATCGCGGTTGTGCAGTTTGAAAACAACGCCTTTGAGGTTCAACAAAATGTTCACAACATCTTCTTGAACACCGTCAATCGAAGAGTACTCATGCAGCACGCCTGCAATGGTCACTTCGGTTGCCGAGTAACCCACCATGGACGACAACAGTACGCGGCGTAGTGCATTACCCAATGTGTGCCCGTAACCGCGTTCAAACGGCTCCAACGCAACTTTCGCACGGTTGTGGCCCAGTTGCTCAACGTTGATGGCTTTGGGTTTCAGCAAATTAGTTTGCATGCATGCTTCCTCTCAATACCCCCAGCTCGTTACACCGGTAAGGCAAGTGTTGGTTCTAGACCGCAGTGCCCCGCAGCCTAGGAACAAAATCAAACGACAAATGCGAAATTAACGCGAATACAACTCAACGATTAGGGATTCGTTGACATCAGAAGCGAATTCATCGCGGTCCGGTACCTTCTTGAAAATACCTTCGGTCTTTTCAATGCTGACTTCCACCCAAGCTGGCAAGCCCACTTGTTGCGCCAATTGCAGGGCCTCAACAATACGGTTCTGCTTCTTCGACTTGTCACGAACAGCCACTACGTCACCGGTCTTAACCATGTACGAAGGTATATTCACACACTGCCCGTTCACCGTCATCGCCTTGTGCGACACCAACTGGCGTGCTTCAGCGCGCGTAGAGCCAAAGCCCATACGGTATACGACGTTGTCCAGCCGCGATTCCAACAGGAACAACAAATTGGCACCGGTATTACCCTTGCGGCGATCGGCTTCTTCAAAATAGCGGCGGAACTGACGCTCCAACACACCGTACATGCGCTTTACTTTTTGCTTTTCGCGCAGCTGCAAACCGAAGTCAGAAGTACGGGCACCGGAAGTGCGGCCGTGTTGACCTGGCTTGGAGTCGAATTTAGCCTTATCGCTGATCGAGCGACGGGCGCTTTTCAGGAAAAGATCAGTGCCTTCACGGCGGGAGAGTTTGGCCTTGGGACCGAGATAGCGTGCCACTTGAGCGTCCTTAAATATTATCTTCCACGCAGAAACGTAGGAGCCATCTGCACAATGCAGATGGCGGTGGGCTTATGAAGACCGAACCGAAATGAATTCCGGCGAGGTTAAATGCGACGACGCTTTTGAGGGCGGCAACCGTTGTGTGGAACGGGAGTCACATCTGCAATCGAGGTAATGCGGATACCGAGTGCACCCAAAGCGCGAACCGAAGATTCACGACCGGGACCCGGACCTTTGATTTCGACATCAAGATTCTTGATACCCTGTTCAATGGCGGCACGACCAGCCACTTCAGAAGCAACCTGGGCAGCAAATGGGGTCGATTTACGCGAACCCTTGAAACCCTGGCCACCGGAAGAAGCCCAAGACAACGCATTGCCTTGGCGATCAGTGATCGTGATGATTGTATTGTTGAATGATGCGTGCACGTGCGCAACACCGTCAGACACGTTCTTGCGAACCTTCTTACGTACGCGCTGCGATGCGTTGCTTTGCTGAGCTTTTGCCATAGTGATCTCTCAATCCCTTTATTTCTTCAATGAAGCTGCAGCCTTGCGCGGTCCCTTGCGGGTGCGTGCGTTGGTACGCGTACGCTGACCACGCATCGGCAAACCGCGACGGTGGCGGAAACCACGGTAGCAGCCGATGTCCATCAATCGCTTGATGTTCATCGTGGTTTCTCTACGCAAATCGCCTTCAATGGTGAAGAGAGCGATTTGGTCGCGGATCTTTTCCAGATCTGCATCGGTCAAGTCTTTGACTTTCTTGGAATATGCAATGTCGCAAGCTTCGCAAATCTTGCGAGCGCGGGTGCGACCGATGCCGAAAATAGCGGTCAAGCCGATTTCGGAATGCTTTTGCGGCGGAATATTAATACCAGCGATACGTGCCATGTGCGTCCTCTAAAACTTTTCTATCAACCTTGACGCTGTTTGTGGCGTGGATCTGTACAGATCACACGAACCACGCCCTTACGCCGGATGACTTTGCAGTTGCGGCAAATTTTCTTAACCGAAGCTGAAACTCTCATTAAATTCTCCTAAAACTCTGAATACCGTGCGATTGAATTCTCTGGAACAAAACACCAGAACCCACGACCAACTTATCACCTACCAATTACGCATTGGCAGAAGACTTGAAGTTAGCCTTTTTCAGCAATGACTCATACTGTTGAGACATCATGTAGTTTTGAACCTGGGCCATGAAATCCATTGTCACCACCACAATAATGAGCAGCGACGTTCCACCAAAATTAAATGGCACGTTGTATTTCAAGACCAATATTTCCGGAACTAAACATACAAAGGTGATGTATACAGCACCTGCCAAAGTCAACCTAAGCAATATCTTGTCGATATAACGGGCGGTTTGCTCACCTGGGCGAATGCCAGGAATAAACGCACCGCTTTTCTTCAGGTTGTCTGCTGTTTCACGGCTGTTAAATACCAAGGCCGTGTAGAAAAAGCAGAAGAATACAATGGCACTGGCATAAAACAACACGTACACCGGCTGTCCAGGACTCAGCATCCCTGCAACGTCTTTCAACCAGCGCAACGATTCAGAAGCGCTAAACCAATTCACAACTGTTGCAGGCAACAAGATAATGGATGAAGCAAAGATCGGAGGAATCACACCAGCCATGTTGAGCTTCAAAGGCAAGTGCGAAGACTGTCCGCCGTATACCTTATTACCCACCTGCCGCCGTGCGTAATTCACCAGAATCTTTCTTTGACCGCGCTCAACGAACACGACAAAGTAAGTAACCAAGGCAACCACTGCAACAATAAAGATGGAGGCGATGATGCTCATTGCACCGGTGCGCACCAACTCCAGCAAACCACCGATGGAGCCCGGCAATCCAGCCGCGATACCGGCGAAAATCAGTATGGAAATTCCATTACCCAAACCGCGCTCTGTAATTTGCTCACCCAACCACATCAGAAACATGGTTCCAGCAGTCAAACTGACAACCGCTGTCATCCGGAAACCGAATCCAGGAGACAACACCAAGCCCGGCGAACTCTCCAGGCCCGTAGCAATCACCAGTGACTGAAACAACGCGAGGCCTAACGTGCCATAGCGTGTGTACTGGGTAATTTTGCGACGACCGGATTCGCCCTCCTTCTTCATCTGTTCAAACATCGGGACTACATAACCCATCAATTGCATGATGATGGAGGCCGAAATGTAAGGCATGATGCCCAAGGCGAAGACTGTGAAACGAGACAGCGCGCCGCCAGAAAACATATTGAACAAACTCAATATGCCGCCTTGTTGGCCCTTGAAAAGCTGCTGCAGTTGCGTTGCATCGATACCAGGCACAGGAATGTGTGCACCGACACGGTAGACAACCAGCGCGAGCAGCAAAAACACCAAGCGACGACGCAGGTCGCCGAACTTACCCGTCTTTGCGATTTGAGCGCTAGTTGCCACCGAACGTTTCCTTCAACAAAAACTTAAACCAGGCTGCCACCGGCGGCTTCAATAGCCGCCTTAGCTGCTGCCGTAGCACCAATACCCGTGAACTTGATCGCCTTGGTCAGTTCGCCGGTTTTGATGACCTTGATGACCTTAGCCATCTGAGAAATCAAACCTGCTTGCTTCAGTGCCAAACCGTCTACTTCAGACAAGCCCAGCTTTTCCAGCGCTTCCAGAGTGACTTCAGCGTTGTACTTCAGCAAATGCGACTTGAAACCACGCTTGGGCAAACGGCGTTGCATAGGCATTTGACCGCCTTCAAAACCGACCTTGTGGTAGCCGCCTGCACGGGATTTTTGACCCTTGTGGCCACGACCAGAGGTCTTGCCCAGGCCAGAGCCAATGCCGCGACCAACGCGACGCTTGGCGTGCTTTGCGCCCGCTGCGGGCTTAATGCCATTGAGTTCCATCGTCGATCCTTAGATGATTTTGACCAGATAACTGATCTTGTTGATCATGCCGCGGACTTCGGGCGTGTCTTGCAGTTCGCTTACGCTGCGAATCTTGCGCAGACCCAAGCCACGAACGGTTGCACGGTGCGATTCTTTGGTACCAATCGGGCTGCGAACCAGCGTCACTTTGAGTGTTTGTTGCGTTGTCATTTGGATAACCTTGCTCAGACGAAGATTTCTTCGACGTTTTTGCCGCGCTTGGCAGCAATGTCCGAAGGAGTGGTCGAATTACGCAATGCATCCAAGGTGGCACGCACCATGTTGTACGGGTTCGACGAACCATGGCTCTTGGCCACGATATCGGTGATACCCATCACTTCAAACACTGCGCGCATAGGGCCGCCTGCGATGATGCCGGTACCCTTGGGGGCCGGTGCCATCATCACGTTGGCTGCGCCATGTTGGCCAGTCACTTTGTGGAAAACGGAACCGTTTTTCAGTGTGACTTTCACCATGTTGCGGCGGGCTTCTTCCATCGCTTTTTGCACAGCAGCAGGCACTTCTTTCGACTTGCCCTTGCCCATGCCAACGCGACCCTCGCCGTCACCCACCACGGTCAAAGCTGCGAAACCAAGAATGCGGCCACCCTTGACCACCTTGGTAACGCGGTTGACCGCGATCATCTTTTCACGCAGGCCGTCTTCAGGCCCTTCAGCCTTACCCTGCATTTTTCCTTGAACTTTAGCCATGATTTATTCCGATCTGCTTAGAACTGCAAGCCAGCTTCGCGGGCAGCATCGGCAAGCGCTTTGACGCGTCCGTGGTACGCAAAACCTGAGCGATCAAACGCTACTTTTTCAACACCAGCAGCCTTTGCTTTTTCAGCAATCAGCTTGCCAATGGCTTGTGCTGCGGTGGTGTTGCCACCTTTGCCAGCACCACCTAGCTCTTTGCGCACAGCCGCTTCGGCGGTCGATGCGCTGGCCAGAATCTTGGCACCGTCGCCAGAAATAACACTGGCGTAGATGTGCAAGTTGGTACGGTTCACCGTCAGGCGTGCAACGCCCTGGGTTGCAATACGGATACGGGTTTGACGCGCACGGCGGAGACGCTGTTCTTTTTTGGTCAACATGTTGCGGCTCCTTATTTCTTCTTGGTTTCTTTGATCGTGATCTTCTCATCCGAATAACGGATGCCCTTGCCCTTGTAAGGCTCGGGAGGACGGATCGCACGAATCTCAGCAGCCACTTGGCCCACACGTTGGCGGTCCGCACCCTTGATCAGAATTTCCGTCGGGGTGGGGGTTGCCACGGTGATGCCAGCAGGCATGTCAATATTGACAGGATGGGAGTAACCCACAGCCAAGTTCAGCTTGGCACCTTGGGCGGCGGCCTTGTAACCCACGCCAACCAGGCTCAGCTTCTTCTCGAAACCCTTGGTCACACCGACGACCATGTTGTTCACCAGCTGTCGCATGGTGCCCGACATGGCATTGGCTTCGCGGGACTCATTGGCGGGGACAAACGTGAGTTTGCCAGCGTCATTGGTCACGGTAACCAGCGCATTTTGGGTCAACGACAGCGAACCGCCGGTGCCCTTGACATTAATTTGATCGTCCTTGATTGCTACATCCACACCAGCGGGGATAGCAACAGGCATTTTTCCTACGCGAGACATTTGCTAGTTCTCCTGCTTAAGCGACGTAGCACAAGACTTCGCCACCGATACCGGTTGCGCGGGCTTTGCGGTCCGTCATCACGCCTTGCGGAGTGGTAACAATTGCCACACCTAAGCCATTCATGACTTGTGGAATGGCGCCGTGGCCTTTGTAAACACGCAGGCCGGGACGGCTAACGCGCTCAATACGCTCGATCACAGGGCGACCGGCGTAATATTTCAAGGTAATTTCGAGTTCGCTTTTGCCAGCTTCGGTTTTCACCTGGAAGCCATCAATGTAGCCTTCGTCTTTCAAGACTTGGGCAATCGCGACCTTCACTTTGGATGAAGGAATCGATACAGTCGTTTTGGCCACCATTTGCGCGTTGCGGATGCGTGTCAGCAAGTCGGCGATGGGATCACTCATACTCATGTTTAGGTTCTCCTGCCTTACTTACCAGCTGGCCTTGACCATACCGGGGATGTCGCCAGCAAAAGCCAGTTCGCGAATTTTTGCGCGAGCCAAGCCAAACTGACGGAATGTTCCACGAGGACGACCCGTGATGGCGCAACGGTTACGTTGGCGCGTCGGGTTTGCATTGCGTGGAAGCTTTTGCAAAGCCAAGCGAGCCGCAGCACGCTCGTCGTCGGTCTTCTTGGCATCGGTCGAAATTGCTTTCAACTCTGCGTGTTTTGCTGCGTACTTGGCAACCAATTGGTCACGCTTGAGTTCACGCTGAATCAGAGCTTGTTTAGCCACACGTCACCTCAGTTCTTGAACGGAAAACGGAACCCGGCGAGCAGTGCTTTGCACTCTTCGTCATTCTTGGCCGTTGTCGTGATGCTGATATTGAGACCGCGCAAGGCATCGACCTTGTCGTACTCGATTTCAGGGAAAATGATCTGCTCTTTCACGCCAATGTTGTAGTTACCACGGCCATCGAAAGCACGACCAGAGATGCCGCGGAAGTCACGTACACGGGGCAGAGCCACGGTAACGAAACGGTCCAGGAACTCAAACATCTGCACGCCGCGCAAAGTCACCATGCAACCAATGGCCTGGCCTTCACGGATCTTGAAACCAGCGATAGCTTTCTTGGCCTTGGTCACCACAGGACGTTGGCCTGCAATCTTGGTCAAATCGGCAACCGCGTTGTCCATGACCTTCTTGTCGGATACCGCTTCGCTCACACCCATGTTCAGGGTGATCTTGGTGAAGCGTGGAACCTGCATCGGCGAGGTATAGCCAAACTTGGCCATCAGCTCGGGAGCGACTTTGTCGCGATAGAGTTGTTGTAGACGTGCCATGCTCATGCAACCTTGATTTCTTCGCCGCTAGACTTGTAAACGCGTGTGCGCTTGCCATCTGCCAGCAACTTGATTCCAACACGATCAGCCTTGCCGGTAGCCGCATTGAAGATGGCTACGTTGGACTGGTGAATGGGCATATTCTTTTCAATGATGCCGCCGGCCTCACCCTTCATGGGGTTGGGCTTAGCGTGCTTCTTGACCATGTTGATACCATCGACCAACACATACGAGTCATCTTTGCGCAGCGCCACGGTGCCGCGCTTACCCTTGTCGCGCCCGGTGAGCACAACGACTTGATCGCCTTTGCGAATTTTGTTCATGTTGCGTCCTTACAGAACTTCAGGAGCCAAGGACACGATCTTCATGAACTTTTCGGTACGCAATTCGCGCGTCACGGGTCCAAAGATGCGGGTGCCGATGGGCTCCAGCTTTGCATTGAGCAACACTGCTGCGTTGCCGTCGAATTTGACCAGCGAACCGTCTGCACGACGGATGCCTTTGGCCGTGCGCACCACCACTGCACTGTAGATCTCGCCTTTTTTGACGCGACCACGAGGAGCGGCTTCTTTGATACTCACTTTGATGACGTCGCCAACGCTAGCATAGCGACGCTTGGACCCGCCCAGCACCTTGATGCAGAGAACGGATTTCGCGCCAGTATTGTCGGCAACATCTAACCGGGATTCAGTTTGGATCATGTCTATGTTTTCCCAACTTGCATCAGTTGAGCCAGCTTGGAAGCTAACTCGCCTGATCAGTCTTGGGCCCGTCGTCCACGCTACAAACCACTCATAGCGCTTCCTTTGGGCAGAAGCATCGCTTTTTAGGAGCGAAGCCCTCGATTATGCAGAGTATTTGGCTATGCGTCAACACCCCACTAAGAAAAACCCGGTGTTGCCCCTATTCACGTGCAGCTAGCACGGCCAAAGCCACCTCTGCAAAGCCCACACCCCGCTCATAGTGGGTGATGTAGCGGGGTTTGCAGGCCATCTGCGCCTCAAACCGCCGTACATTGGCGACTCCAATACTGTTTGGCAAGGCCTCGAACATGCGCTGGTCATTGGTCGAGTCGCCTACGTAAGCCCATAGATCGCGCTCTGCGGCCAAGTCGCGGCCCAGCAAAGTCTGGACTATCCAGCACGCCCCCACCCATTTGTTATGCCCGCCAAACCAGCCATTGATGTGGATAGAGCTGACGGTAGCGTGCATGCCCTCAGATTGCAAAATGGCCACGACCAGGGCGATCTTGTCGGGTGGCAGGTGGGTGAATTCGCTGTGGTCGAAGGCGATATCGGTTTCGCGACCTGCCGAGTCTTCCGACAGCCGGGCCCCGGGCACTTCGGCCAGCACACGCTGCGCAACTTGTTGCATGCGCGCAAAGTTGCTGCGGCGCGTAGCGGCATCCTGGATATACAGTTTTGATAGCTGTCCATGCAGACAAAACGTGGGCTGGAGGCCTATTTGGCTTAAATTTTGTAGCGCCACAGCGCCGTTTTCTGCCACGATCGCATCAACCGGCCAGGTGCACGCGAAAGGTTCGCTCCAACCCACAGGGCGACCGGTAATGGCAATGACCACCAAACCCGCCGCCTTTAAATCTGCCAGGGCCTGCAGCGCGTCGGCGGTGATGGATCCATGGGTGGTCAGGGTGTCGTCGATGTCAGTCAGCACGCCCACCAAGCCGCGCCGCGCCACCAATGGCCATTGCGCCAGCGGCTTCACGCGGGCAGGGTCACATAGAGTTGCGCCAAAGCAACAAACGCATCGGTTTGCGGATCGACACCGGTTTCTTCTTGCAAGATTTCGGCCACAGCCGGAGCCAAACTGGCAGCCAACCGTGCGTCCAGGAACAACAGGCGGCTGCGGCGGGCCAGCACGTCTTCCACGGTGCGGGCGTATTCAAAGCGTGCCGCGAAACGCACCATGCCCTCAGTAACCCCGCCCCCCAGCCAACGGTCACCACCGGGCAAGGCCTGGACGAGAGCTTGCTCGGTACCGTAGGCGTGTAGACCAGGTGCGTCGCTGATCTTAGGACGCAGCGCATCCACAGCTGCACCGGCCCCCACCAATCGCAAGGTGGAAGTTGTGCCGGGCTTGCGCGGCTGCAGCAAATGCGCCTCGAAACATTTGTCCAACACATCCTCGGCCATAGCGCGGTACGTGGTCCACTTGCCGCCGGTCACGGTAACAAGGCCGCTTTTGCTGACCAGCACCGTGTGCTCGCGGCTGATGCCCTTGGTGTTGCCGCCATCGTCGTCCTGGGGCTTTACCAGCGGACGCAAGCCGACCCAGACGCTTTTCACATCAGCGCGCTGTGGGGCCCGGCTGAGATAGCGGGCGGATTCGCTCAAAATGAACTCCACCTCCTCCTTGAACGGCTGCGGCTCGCGGGCCAGGTCCTCACGCGGTGTGTCTGTGGTGCCCAGAATGACCTTGCCCAGCCACGGCACGGCAAACAGCACCCGGCCATCGGCCGTCTTGGGCACCAGCATGGCGTGGTCGCCGGGCAGAAACTCGCGGTCCACCACGATGTGCACGCCCTGGCTGGGGGCCACCATGGGTTTGGCCACCCGGCCCGTGGCTTCGCCGTCTTGCTGGCGGAACGCATCGACCCATACGCCCGTGGCATTCACCACGCAACTTGCCCGCAAGGTGATCTTGGCACCGGTTTCACGGTCTTCGCAGTGCACACCGGCGACCTTGCCGTCTTCATGCAGCAAACCGGTGGCGGCGCAGTAATTGACCACCACCGCACCGTAGGCGGCGGCCGTGCGGGCCAGCACCAGGGCCAAGCGCGCATCGTCGAACTGGCCATCCCAATACTTCACCCCGCCCTTGAGGCCGTGGGCCTGGACGGTAGGTAGGTACTGTAGGGTTTTATTGCGCCCTAAAAATTCTGTGGGCCCCAGGCCTGCCTTGCCCGCCAGTGCGTCATACATCTTCAAACCAATGCCGTAAAACGGCGTATCCAGCAACTTGTACGAGGGCATGACAAAAGCCAGCGGCTGGGCCAGGTGAGGCGCATTGTGCAGCAGCGTGGTGCGCTCGTGCAGCGCCTCGCGCACCAGGGCGATGTTGCCCTGGGCCAGATAGCGTACGCCGCCGTGCACCAGTTTGGTCGCCCGCGACGAGGTGCCTTTGGCAAAGTCATGCGACTCGACCAGGGCCACGCTGAATCCTCGTGCTGCAGCATCCAGCGCTACGCCCAGACCGGTGGCCCCGCCACCAATCACCACCACATCAAAGCGGGCGGGGGCGGTCAATTGCGCCATCAACGCAGAACGCTGGGTAGCCAGGGGTGGGGATGCGAGTGTCATAACCTAAATTTCACCAATCAAACAAGCCCACCAAGCGCGAAGCGTGCCGGGCCAAAAAAAAAGCCGCGTGCACAGAGTCCACGCGGCCAGACGCATACAACTTATGGCATCTGTGTTAACGCTCTCACGTTAACGGACCTTGCCATTCTTCCACGCGTTCAGCAGCGTGTCGTAGGCAATGGTTTCACCCTTGGGCTTTTCGTTCGCCAGCTTCTTCCAGGGAGCATGTGCATCGCTCAGGTACTTGTTCGGATCGCCCTTGGGGGTCAGCTTGGGGGCGCAATGGGCCATACCCGCACGTTCGAGGCGGGACATCACGTTGTCCATCTCGTCGGCCAGGTTGTCCATGGCTTTTTGCGGCGTCTTTTCACCCGTCACTGCCTCGGCCACGTTTTTCCACCACAGTTGCGCCAGCTTGGGGTAATCCGGCACGTTGGTACCGGTGGGGGTCCAGGCCACACGCGCCGGACTGCGGTAGAACTCAATCAAACCACCATATTTGTTGGCGTTCTGCGTAAAGTAGTCGGCGCGGATATCGCTGTCGCGGATGAAGGTCAGGCCGGTGATGGACTTCTTCAACGATACGGTCTTGCTGGTCACGAACTGGGCGTACAGCCAGGCAGCCGCCACTTTGTTGGCATCGTGGTCCTTGAAGAAGGTCCACGAACCCACGTCCTGGTAGCCGTTTTGCATGCCGGGCTTCCAGTACGGACCATTCGGGCCGGGGGCCATGCGCCATTTGGGCGTGCCATCGGCGTTCACCACGGGCAGGCCGGGTTTGACCATATCGGCGGTAAAGGCTGTGTACCAGAAGATTTGCTGGGCAATCTGGCCTTGCGCAGGCACCGGGCCCGACTCACCGAAAGTCATACCCATGGCTTCCTTGGGCGCGAACTTCTTCATCCAGTCGATGTACTTGGTCAAAGCATACACGGCTGCTGGCGAATTGGTGGCACCGCCGCGCGAAACCGATGCACCGACCGGTGTGCACTTGTCGTCGGCCACCTTGATGCCCCACTCATCAATCGGCATGCCGTTGGGAATACCTACGTCGGCCGCACCGGCCATGGACAGCCAGGCATCGGTGAAGCGCCAGCCCAGCGACGGGTCTTTTTTGCCGTAGTCCATGTGGCCATAGATAGGCTTGCCGTCGATGGTTTTAACGTCTTCACTGAAGAAGGCGGCGATGTCTTCGTAGGCGCTCCAGTTCAGTGGCACACCCAGGTCATAGCCATACTTGGCCTTAAACTTGTCCTTCAGGTCCTGGCGCGCGAACAGGTCGGCGCGGAACCAGTACAGGTTGGCAAACTGCTGGTCGGGCAGTTGGTACATTTTCTTGTCAGGCGCAGTGGTAAAGCTGGTGCCGATGAAGTCCTTCAGGTCCAGATCCGGGTTGGTGAACTCTTTACCGGTGCCTGTCATGTAATCCGACAGCGCCAGAATCTTGCCGTAGCGGTAGTGCGTGCCGATCAAGTCCGAATCCGAAATCCAGCCGTCGTAAATCGACTTGCCCGACTGCATCGAGGTCTGCAGTTTTTCGACGACATCGCCCTCCTGGATCACGTCGTGCTTGACCTTGATGCCGGTGATTTCTTCAAACGCCTTGGCCAGGGTTTTCGACTCGTATTCGTGGGTTGTCAGGGTCTCGGAAACCACCGAAATCTCTTTTACGCCCTTGGCTTGCAGCTTCTTGGCGGCATCCATGAACCACTTCATTTCAGCCGCTTGCTTATCCTTGCTCAAGGTCGAAGGCTGGAACTCGCTGTCGATCCACTTCTTGGCCGCCGCTTCATCGGCGAAAGCGTGGCCGGTCAGCGCGCAAACCGCTGCAATAGCCAGTATGGAATAACGCATCTTCATGTCTCGTCTCCTCATTGGTGTACCCCCATTTCGAAAAAAGGCTGCTCGGCTTTGGGGGAAATAAAAGCCGAATCCTGGAAACCAATTGCTTAACCTTTGCGCATGACCAGCGCCAAAACTGCCATGGACACCCCAAAGCTGATCCAGATCGACGGATCGCCGTCCAGTTGGAACCACTCGGCAAACTTGCCACTCAGGCCCACAAAAGCCAGATTCACATAGGCTGCGCTCAGCAAGCCAATGAACAGGCGGTCACCCCGGGTGGTTTCCATTGGCAAAAAGCCGCGCCGCAAGGTGGTGGGCGACTTGATCTCCCACACCGTCATACCCGCCAGCATCAGCGCGATGCAAATAAAAAACACTGCGACCGGCAAGGTCCACGCCATCCACTCAAACATACAAATCTCCTGTTAGACCTATCACACCCGCCCCATGGCGAATCCCTTGGCGATGTAGTTCCGCACAAACCAGATCACGATGGCACCTGGAACGATGGTCAGCACACCCGCCGCCGCCAGCGTGGCCCAGTCCATGCCGGATGCCGATACGGTGCGTGTCATGGTGGCCACGATGGGCTTGGCATTGACGCTGGTCAGGGTGCGGGCCAGCAGCAATTCGACCCAGCTGAACATGAAGCAGAAGAATGCCGCTACGCCCACACCGGCCTTGATCAGCGGCAGGAAGATGGTGAGGAAAAAGCGCGGAAAGGTGTAGCCGTCGATATACGCCGTCTCGTCGATCTCGCGCGGAATGCCGCTCATGAAGCCTTCCAAAATCCACACCGCCAGCGGCACGCTGAACAGCAAATGCGCCAGCGCTACGGCCAGGTGCGTGTCCATCAGACCCACCGTGGTGTAGAGCTGGAAAAACGGCAGCAAGAACACCGCAGGCGGGGTCATGCGGTTGGTCAGCAACCAGAAGAACACATGCTTGTCGCCCAGGAAGCTGTAGCGCGAAAACGCATACGCCGCAGGCAGGGACACGGTGAGGGTGATCACCATGTTCATGCTGACGTAGATCAGGCTGTTGATATAGCCCGAGTACCACGATGGATCGGTCAAGATGGTGTGGTAGTTGTCCCAGGTGAGATGCTGGGGAAACAGCGAAAAACTGGCCACGATTTCCTGGTTGGTCTTGAACGACATGTTGACCATCCAGTAGATGGGCAGCAGCGCGAAGAGGATGTAGGCGAACAGAAAGATCGTCCGCTTTTGAAACTTGGGTTTATTCATGGCCGCCTTCTTTTTCTTGGGTGCCTACCCGCTGCATCCAGTTGTACAAAATAAAGCACAGCAGCAGGATGATCAAAAAGTAGATCAATGAAAACGCTGCGGCTGGGCCCAGGTCAAACTGGCCCACCGCTTTTTGCGTCAGAAACTGCGACAGGAAGGTGGTGGCATTGCCGGGCCCGCCGCCCGTTAGCACAAAGGGCTCGGTATAGATCATGAAGCTGTCCATGAAGCGCAACAGCACGCCGATCATCAGTACGCCGCGCATCTTGGGCAGTTGGATGTAGCGGAACACAGCAAACTTGCTGGCCCCGTCGATCCGTGCGGCCTGGTAGTACGCATCGGGAATGGAGCGCAAGCCCGCATAGCCCAGCAAGGCCACCAACGGCGTCCAGTGCCACACATCCATTACCAGCACTGTCAACCAGGCGTGGGTCGCGTTGCCGGTGTAGCTGTAGTCAATACCCAACCACAGCAGCGTCGCTCCGAGCAGCCCGATGTCGGAGCGGCCAAAAATCTGCCAAATGGTGCCCACCACGTTCCAGGGGATCAACAGCGACAGGGACACAATCACCAGCACCACCGAAGCTTTCCAGCCATCGGCAGGCATGGACAAGGCCAGCAAAACACCCAGCGGCAGTTCCACCGCCAGTACCGACAGCGAAAAGGTCAGCTGGCGTAGCAGCGCGGCATGCAGCTCTTCGTCGCGCATCACCGCTACAAACCATTCGGTGCCCACGAACACGCGGCGCTCGGGCGAGATGATGTCTTGCACCGAATAGTTCACCACGGTCATCAGCGGAATGATGGCGGAAAACGCCACACAGACCAGCACCGGCAAGATCAAGAACCAGGCCTTCTGGTTCACAGGTTTAGTGGTAGTGCTCATCCAACGATTTCCTCATTTTGGTAGAAGCAGGTGTGCTCGCCGAGCACCTGCAACCAGACAACTTCGCCCACTGCGGGCAATTGGACTTCCGGGCTGAGCCGGGCTTTGAGCGCCTGGCCATCCACGGCGGCGGTCAGCATCACGTGGGTGCCCACGTCCTGGATCTTGGATACCGTGCACAGCAGGGCTCCCGGAGTCGCGGGCACTGCCAGCGACACGTATTCGGGCCGTACCCCCAGCTTGAGCGCACCCGTGGGTAAAGCGCGGGGCAGAAGCCATTGCGCACCGGCGACCTTCAGCGCATCGCCCGTCGCCTGCGCGGGCAGAAAGTTCATGCCGGGCGAGCCGATGAAGTTGCCTACAAAGGTGTGGCTGGGCCGCTCGAACAGCGCATCGGCTGAGCCCACCTGCACGGCACGGCCACGTGTCATCACCACCACCTGCTCGGCGAAGGTCAGCGCCTCCACCTGGTCGTGGGTCACGTAGATCAGCGTCAGCTTGAGTTCACGGTGGATCTGCTTGAGCTTGCGGCGCAGTTGCCACTTCAAGTGCGGGTCGATCACGGTCAGCGGCTCGTCAAATAGCACAGCCGATACGTCCGGCCGCACCAGGCCACGGCCTAGCGAAATCTTTTGCTTGGCATCTGCCGCCAGATTCGCCGCGCGCTGGTTCAGTTGGCCGCTCATCTCCAGCATCTCGGCAATCTCGCCCACGCGCTTGTCGATTTGCGCCTGCGGCACCTTGCGGTTGCGCAGCGGGAAGGCCAGGTTCTCCGCTACCGTCATGGTGTCGTAGATCACCGGGAACTGGAACACCTGGGCAATGTTGCGCTCTTGTGGTGATGCGCGGGTTACATCCACGCCGTCAAACAGCACGGTGCCCTGCGAGGGGGCCAGCAGGCCGGACATGATGTTCAGCATGGTAGTTTTGCCGCAGCCCGATGGGCCTAGCAAGGCATAGGCACCACCGTCGTTGAATGTCATCTTCAGCGGCAGCAGCGCGTAATCGCTGTCTTGCGTGGGGTTGGCGCGGTAAGCGTGCGCCAGATCGAGTTCAATGCGGGCCATTACGCAACTCCTCCAGCTTTCACGTTCCGCAAGGGGGCCAGCAGCAAAGCGCCCTGGGCATCAAACACATAGGCCTGGGTAGCGTGAAAGTACAAAGTCAAAGCCGTGCCCAGTTCAAAGTAATGCACACCCGTAAGCTGGGCGACCAGCTCACCGATAGGCGTGGAGACGTGCACAAAGGTGTCCGAGCCCGAAATCTCGGCCAGTTCGACATGCCCGTTCAACACCACGTCGCCAGGACGGGGCTGCACCCGCAGCGCACTCGCGCGCAAACCCACCGTCAAGCCCCCCGCCACCGTGGGCGGCAAGGTCAACGACAACAGCGGCCCAGCCTGCAGTTGTACGCCACCAGATGCGGTGTTAGCGACCACCAGATTCATCGGCGGGTCACTGAATGCCCGGGCCACACGCAGCGACTTGGGCTGGTGGAACACCTCTGCTGTAGGGCCGTACTGCAGCAACTCACCGGCATCCATCACCGCCGTATAGCCGCCCAGCAGCAAGGCTTCGCCCGGCTCGGTGGTGGCGTAGACCACGGTGGATTCACCGGCTGCAAACAGCGAGCTCAGCTCTTCGCGCAGCTCTTCGCGCAGCTTGTAATCAAGGTTGACCAGGGGCTCGTCCAGTAGCATCAGCGGAGCGGCTTTGGCCAGTGCGCGGGCCAAAGCCACGCGCTGTTGTTGCCCGCCCGACAGCTCGGCCGGATAACGGTCTAAAAACATTTCGATATGCAGCTTCTCGGCCAGTTCACGGACCCGCTGGTCCATGTTCTTTTCACCGCGCAGCTTCAGCGGCGAGGCGATGTTGTCGCGTACCTTGAGCGAGGGATAGTTGATGAACTGCTGGTAGACCATGGCCACATTGCGCTCGCGCACCGGCTGGCCCGTCACATCGACGCCGTCCACCTTGACCCGGCCGTGGGTCGGTACATCCAGACCCGCCATGATGCGCATCAGGCTGGTCTTGCCGGCCTGGGTGGCACCCAGCAGCACGGTGACCGCGCCAGGCTGGGGGGCAATACCCATCTCGTACAGCCACGTCTGCGCCCCCACCTTTTTGCTGATGCCTTCTAAGCTCAACTGCATCATGTTCCTTTACTAAAATTTACGCGAATCTTCGAATTTGATAATTATTGTTCGTTTACGTTTCTTTTTTCTTAGTAACAACCCTTGGTTGGTTCTTTGTCTTTCGTTTTAAAGTCGCTGTCACGACATCTACCCAAAACGAACATTTGTGAACCCCAACCCCCGACAACTGCTGTTACTGCAAGCCGTGCAAGCCCAGGGTTCCGTCACCGTGGACCAACTGGCGGAAAAACTGGGCGTCACCCTGCAAACGGTACGCCGCGACGTGCAGCGCATGGCCGACGACGGCCTGCTCACCCGCTTCCACGGCGGCGTGCGCGTACCCAGCTCCACCATAGAAAACATCGCCCACCCGCAGCGTGAAAACCTGCACGCCGAAGGCAAGGCCCGCATTGCCCGTGCCGTGGCCGCCGAGGTGCCCAACGACTGCTCGCTGATCCTCAACATCGGCACCACCACCGAGGCTATCGCCAAGGCCCTGATGCAACACAAGGGCCTGCGCGTCATCACCAACAACCTGAACGTGGCCACCATCCTGAGCGCCAACCCACACTGCGAAGTGATCATTGCGGGTGGCGTGGTGCGCGGCCGCGACCGCGGTGTGGTCGGCGAAGCTGCTATAGATTTCATACGGCAGTTCAAGGTGGACATTGCGCTGATCGGCATTTCGGCCATAGAAATAGACGGCACGCTACGCGACTTCGACTACCGCGAAGTCAAGGTCTCGCAGGCCATCATCCGCCACGCCCGCGAGGTCTGGCTGGCCGCCGATAGCAGCAAGTTCAACCGCCCGGCCATGGTTGAAGTGGCCACTCTGTCGCAAATCGACCGCCTATTTACCGACGCTCCCGTACCCGAGCCCTTTCCCGCCCTGCTGCGCGATGCCCAGGTGCGCAACCACATTGCGATTGACTAGACCCACCATGACCTACCTCCTCGCCCTCGACCAGGGCACCTCCAGTTCGCGCAGCATCGTCTTCCACGCCGACGGCCACATCGTCAGCCAGTCGCAGCTCGAACTGCCGCAGATCTTTCCGCAGCCCGGTTGGGTGGAGCACGACCCCATGGAGATCTGGCGCACCCAGCTCACCACCGCCCGTGCAGCCCTGGCCCAGGCTGGGCTGGCGGCCAAAGACATCCGTGCCATCGGCATCACCAACCAGCGCGAAACCACCGTGGTGTGGAACCGCGCCACCGGCCAACCCATCCACCACGCCATCGTGTGGCAAGACCGGCGCGCCGAGCCCACCTGCGTGCAACTGCGCGCCGATGGCCTGGCCGATGTGATACAGCGCAAAACCGGGCTGCTGGTGGATGCCTACTTCTCGGGTACCAAGCTCAAATGGCTGCTGGACCACGTACCCAACGCCCGCGTCCAGGCTGAGCGTGGCGAGCTGGCGTTTGGCACCATCGACAGCTGGCTGATGTGGCAGCTTACCGAGGGCGGGGTGCACGCCACCGACGTCAGCAACGCATCGCGCACCATGCTGTTCAACGTGCACACCAACCAGTGGGATGCCGAGCTGCTGGCCGCGCTGGACATTCCGGCCAGCCTGATGCCTGCCGTCAAACCCAGCAGTGCCATCTACGGCGAGATTAGCCCCGCCTTGCTGGGCCACGCCATCCCCATCGGCGGTGTGGCGGGCGACCAGCAAAGTGCGCTGTTCGGCCAGGCCTGCTTCAAGGCTGGCATGGCCAAAAACACCTACGGCACCGGCTGCTTCATGCTGATGCACACCGGCAGCACCTTCCAGACCTCGCACAACGGCCTGCTGACCACCAGCGCAGCCCAGCCGTCGGCGCAGCCCGAATTCGCCATCGAAGGCAGCGTATTCGTGGGCGGCGCGGTGGTGCAGTGGCTGCGCGACGGCCTCAAGGCCATCCCCAGCAGCAGCGAGGTGCAAAGCCTGGCCCAAAGCGTGCCCGACTCCGGCGGCGTGATGTTTGTGCCCGCCTTCACCGGACTGGGTGCACCCTACTGGAAGCCCGAGGCGCGCGGCAGCATCACCGGCCTGAGCCGTGGCACCACCCTGGCACACATCGCCCGCGCCGCGCTGGAGAGCATCGCCTACCAGAGCGCCGCCCTGCTGCTGGCCATGGGCCGCGACGCGGTGCAGGCCGGGGGCATGCCCGTGGCCGAGCTGCGGGTAGACGGCGGCGCCTGCGTGAACGACTTGCTGATGCAGTTCCAGGCCGATCTGCTGGGCATCCCGGTAATCCGCCCGGCGGTGACCGAAACCACCGCCCTGGGGGCCTCCTACCTGGCCGGGCTGGCGGTGGGCGTGTACCGCAACACCGATGAGTTGGCCGCGCTGTGGCGGGCCGAGCGGCGCTTTCTGCCCACGCTGGGCACACAACGTGCTACGGAATTGATGGCACGCTGGGAGCACGCGGTACGGCAGACGGTTTTGGAGTGAGCTCTTAGTTCACAAAAAAAAGACACTAGAGGGTAAACCCTAGGAAAGTACTGGCACATGACTAGGGTTAACCCCATAATTCACTCCAACGTCAACCCGATGTTTAGGAGTAAACACCATGTCCACCAATACCCTGCAACTGACCCGCGCCAACAATGCCCCTGTCAGTTCTGCCCTGCAAGAACTTTTTACCGCTGCCACCAACCTGGTTGCCGCCGTATCCGCCACGCTGTTCAAAACCGCTGCGCCACGCGCACTGACTGTGTTCGAAGAAGCCGAACAAGTCCGCATGATGGCCGAGTCTTACGCCGACAGCGACCGTGGCTTTGCCGCCGACCTGTTTGCCGCAGCCGACCGCCACGAATTGGCCAACGGCGCGAAATAACTGGGCTCACCCCCAGGCTACAGAGCTTCGCTTCTTTCGCCAACCCCCTTGCAGGGGGCGATACCAGTGGCCCGGCAAAGCCGGTTCCACGGTATCTTTGGTGAGAGAAAGGCCTGTATTTAGCGTTGGGTTAGCCTGGCGCGAAACCATTCGTTCTACCAAAAAAGGAGGCCTGCCTCCTTTTTTATTTGCTATACTATTAATAGCTAATAGCGCATACATAACATGCGCTAGAGCCACATTTAGCTAATATATCTGGGCACGTCATCCCAGATGTGTGTGCCGCACCGGCGAGGCCTCCAGCTCCATGGCTGCAAGCCCTTGCAGAATGCCGCAGGCATCCACCGCCTGGTCCGCGCTACAGCGCTGGCGCAGGGCCGCCAACTGCAGCTTCAGTTGCGCCAGTTCCCGAATCCTCTCGTCCACATGGGCGATGTGCTGGTCAAACACCGCGTTGACCGCGCTGCAATCTTCGGCGGGCCCATCGGCCAGCGCCAGCAGAGAGTGGATTTCCGCATGGCTCATGTCCAGTGCCCGGCAATTGCGGATCAGCCGCAGCCGCTCCACATGCGCCGGGCCGTAGATCCGGAAGTTGCCCGCGGTGCGGGCGGGCGTGGGCAACAGCCCTTCCTTCTCGTAATACCGCACTGTCTCCACCGTGCACTGGGCCACTTGCGCCAATTCGCCTATCTTCATAAGGTCTTCCCCAAATAGCAGTTGACTCTATAGTAGCTTCAGGTTGCCTAATGGACACAGCCTGCATCCAGAAAGCCCTATGTCCGACCATACCCACCACCACGAACACTCGCACGCCCATGGGCATGCGCATGGCCATGAACATAGCGATGTGGCCTGTTGCAGCGGCCATGCCGAGCCCGTGCTGGCCCCGCTCCACGCGTCGGCCACCAGCAGCAGCGGCGATGTGCAGACCCCCATCCGCATCCTGCAAATGGATTGCCCCACCGAAGAAGCTCTGCTGCGCGGCAAGCTGGGTGGCATGGCCGGGGTGGCCGGGCTGGAATTCAACCTGATGCAGCGGGTGCTGACCGTCACCCACGCCCCCGAGGCGATTGAGCCCATCCTGGCCGCCGTACGCGCGCTGGGCTACACGCCCGAGCTAGCCCAGGGCAGCGCGCCACCCACGCCGGAGCCCGCCAAACCCTGGTCGCCGCTGATTCTGGCCGGGGTGGCCGCAGTTGCGTCCGAAGCCGCGCACTTTGCCGCCCTGCCCATCTGGGTGCCCGCCCTGCTGGCCCTGATGGCCATCGCCACCTGCGGCCTCACCACCTACAAAAAAGGCTGGGTCGCGCTGCGCAACCGCAACCTGAACATCAACGCACTGATGAGCATTGCCGTCACCGGCGCGCTGCTGCTGGGCCAGTGGCCCGAGGCGGCCATGGTGATGGTGCTGTTCACCCTGGCCGAGCGCATCGAGGCCTTGTCGCTGGACCGCGCCCGCAACGCCATCCAGGGCCTGCTGCAACTGGCCCCCGAGCGCGCCACCGTGCAGCAGGCCGATGGCAGTTGGCTGGCCGTCGAGGCCAAAACCGTCCCCCTGCAAGCCCGGGTGCGCATCCAGCCCGGCGAACGTCTGGCGCTGGATGGCAGCATCACCAGCGGTCGCTCCACCATCGACCAGGCGGCCATCACCGGCGAGAGCCTACCGGTGGAAAAGACCGTGGGCGACAGCGTGTTTGCGGGCACGGTCAACGCCGCCGGTTCATTCGAATACGAGGTGACCGCGCTGGCAGGCGACAGCACGCTGGCCCGCATCATCCACGCCGTAGAAGCCGCCCAGGGTGCGCGCGCCCCCACCCAGCGCTTCGTGGACCAGTTTGCCAAGGTCTACACCCCCATCGTCTTCGCACTCGCCGTGCTGGTGGCCGTGCTGCCGCCGCTGCTGGCAGGCGGCGACTGGTTTGCCTGGGTCTACAAAGCACTGGTGCTGCTGGTGATTGCCTGCCCCTGCGCACTGGTAATTTCCACCCCGGTCACCATCGTCAGCGGCCTGGCTGCGGCGGCACGCTTGGGGCTCCTGGTCAAAGGCGGCGTGTTTCTGGAGCAGGGCCGCAAGCTGCGCTGGCTGGCGCTGGACAAAACCGGCACCCTGACCCACGGCAAACCCGTGCAAACCGACTTTGCCGTACTGGATGGCAGCGCAGAGGCCGATGTGCGCAGCTTGGCCGCCAGCCTGGCCAGCCGCTCGGACCACCCCGTGTCCCGCGCCGTGGCCGATGCCGCGCAGCGCGACGGCATCGCTCTGCGCGAGGTCACCAACTTTGAAGCTTTGCCCGGCCGCGGCACGCAAGGCGACATCGGCGGCCAGCGCCACGAGCGCTACGTATTGGGCAACCACCGCCTCATCCACGAGCAAGGCCTGTGCTCCGACGCGCTGGAGGCCCGCCTGGCCGCCCTGGAAACCCAGGGCAAAACCGTGGTGCTGCTGGCCCACGAAAAACAGGTTGTCGCCTTGTTCGCCGTAGCCGATACCGTCAAAGACAGCAGCCGCCAGGCCATCCAGGAGCTCCACGCACTGGGCATCCAGACCGTGATGCTCACAGGAGACAACCCGCACACCGCCCAGGCCATTGCCACCCAAGTCGGCATTACCGAAGCCCATGGCGACCTGCTGCCCGAAGACAAGCTGAAATTCATTGAAAGCAAGATCGGCCCCAATGGTGCCGTGGGCATGGTCGGCGACGGCATCAACGACGCCCCCGCCCTGGCCCGCGCCGACATCGGCTTCGCCATGGGCGCGGCCGGCAGCGGCACCGCGATTGAGACCGCCGACGTAGCCCTGATGGACGACGACCTGCGCAAACTCCCCCGCTTCATCCGCCTGTCCCGCACCACCCACACCTTGCTGGTGCAAAACATCGTGCTTGCGCTGGGGATAAAAGCTGTGTTTTTGGTGCTGACGCTGATGGGCTCAGGAACCATGTGGATGGCCGTGTTTGCCGACGTAGGGGCCAGTTTGCTGGTGGTGGGGAATGGGTTGCGGTTGCTACGATTTAAATAGCTGCTTGCGCAGGTAATATATGCGCTAGAGCCGTATTTTTATACGCAAACGTTAGAAAGCAACCAATGAGCGTGTACATTTTTAAATACGAATTTCTGAGTTGTAGGCCTGACGAACGCAACTACATCTTGACCGTAATGATGAGTGATGACGTGGTAATCAGATGGCGTTTCTTAGCCGACCGGGTGCCGCTTTCAAGAGGTCAAGCAATTCATCTAGATACTCGACCTTATGCTTTCTAACACGCCGGTCAAAATCGCACCCTTCAGTCGCTGGACTATGCAAGAGTGCTCCGCCTTTTACCTTGGTCGTTAGGCCCCGCATGGAATCTCCTGCCCTCGCCATCACAACCAAATCTGCACGGTGGCGGGCAATATTGGCAATTGTCGGAAGCATTGCAGCCTATATCGCCTGCCTATGTCTACCTGCGTTCGAAATACTCACCGGATATCACGATGTAGTCCCAGGCGCTTACGCCCTGGTATTGGGCGTATTCGCAGTTGTGGGGATTGGCTCTGATGAAAGTCTTTTCTTTTGCCTTGCTTGGTTCGCCAACATTGCCTACATCTCGGCCATTATCAATTTGTTGCGCAGCGAAAGGTTCGTTGCGTGCTTCTTTGCGGTAGGCGGCATAACCCTTAGCGCGAGTTTCGGACTTGTAAGGCAAACGCATATGCAAGGAATGTGCACGCCGCATCCCATCAAGCTTGAAGTGGGCTACTTTCTTTGGGTGCTGAGCATGGTTCTCGCTCTCACATCGGCGGTCCTTGGTGCCGAGCGCGGTCGACTCAGGGCCTCGTTGGCTCGCCATAAGCGCGTAACGGCTTGCGTGGCATGCCTTCTTCTTTCCTATCTGGTACTCGGCATCTCATTGCCGCTTGGCAACTGCGGTCTGCTGCGGTGACGATGTCTGACCATATCCATAGCGTGATGCGCTCTGACACGATCGTTTTGTTCCCAAAGATGGACGGCGTTCCCACTGGCAAATGCGTAAAGTACTTCGGCTCATTTTTGTAACCATCAACAATATTTAAGAGGTTACAATTTTCCTGGTTGAAAACTACAACCATGAAGCCCCCATGCACGCAAGAATCCTTGGAACGTGGGCGCACTTCCCCCCGCGCATCCGGCATTTACTGTGGGGGCAGTTGTGCATGAACGCTTCGCACTTCATGACCGTGCCGCTGTTGGCGGTGTTCCTGAGCCGAGACATGGGGCTAGGCCCCGCAGCATTGGCGACGGTGATGGGGGCCAACCTGCTGCTGGCACAGTCGCTGCCGCTGCTGGCGGGCCCGCTGGTGGACCGGTACGGTGCCAAACCGGCTTTGGTGCTGGGCCTGTTCCTGCGGGGCTTCGGCTTGGCCGGGTTTGCCAGCCAAAGCGACACGGCGCTGCTGGTGCTGTCCGCATGCCTGTGCGGCGCGGGGGTGGCGGTGTACGAGTCGGCGCTGTTTGGGGTGCTGGGCCGCGAACCGCCAGAGCGGCTGTCGGCGGTGTTTGCGGCCAACAACCAGATGCTGAACCTGGGGGTCATCTTCGGCCCGCTCCTGGGAGCCCTGGGCAGTGCTGTCAGCGTGCGGGCCTGCTTTGCGGTGAGTGCCGTGCTGTTTGGCATGCTGTCACTGCGGGCCTGGCGGCAACCGGCGATGCACAGCGCGCACGCCCCGGCAGCGGGCGGCTGGCGCAGCCTGCGCACTGCGCTGACGCACCGGCCCTTTCAGCTCCTGGTGTGCGCGGCGATGCCCTGGTACTTTTTGTTTCCCCAGCTGTATGTGGCGTTTCCGATCTACCTGAAGAACCTGTCGGAAAGCGGCAGCACGGCACCGATTTATGTGGTCAACGGCATCGTCGGCGTGGGCTTCATGGTGCTGGCCCGGCAGTGGCTGGTGCACACGCCGCCCCGGCAGTTGCTGCTGCTGGCCTACGCCGCCGCCAGCCTGCTGTTTGCCAGCGTGGCGCTGACCGACAGCCTGCTGTGGTTTTACCTGTTTGTGGTTTTACCTGTTTGTGGTGGGCTATACCGTGGTGGAAACCACCATCTTGCCCGCGCTGGAAACCCTGACTTCGACCGTGGCACCCGACGGCAGCCAGGGCACGTTCTTCGGCGTGCTGAGTGTGGCGGGTGCGCTGGCCGGTACGGCGGGCTACTACGTGGGTAGCTGGCTGGTGGTGGACGGTGCACGGGCGACCGCCTGGCTGGTGTTTGGCGCGGTAGGGGCGTTGGGCGTGGTGCTGACGGTGGTTTTACGTGCCCGCACAGCAGGCCAGCTGCCACGTGAAGCCGCCACGGCCTAAGCGCCCTTTTGCCGCTCTCTGAAACTGCGCACTTTGGCGATGGTGCCGCAGGCGCGGCCTTCGGGCCCGCCCTTGGACATGCCGCACCAGCGCTTGCTGCGGTTCTTAGAGGTGTCAAAAAAGCACCACTGGCAATCAGCGCAGCATTTCAGGCGCACCCAATCACCGCGAGCGATGGCTTCCATGGCGATCACCAAAATAGCGCCCTGCGCGCTGCGGCCGGGGTTGGTGGTGTGCAGCACCGGCAGCCCGTCTTGTACTGCCACGGCCATGCCCAGCGCCGCTTTTTGCAACCAGGCATTGAGCGTGCCTTGCAGGCGGCTGGGGTCGGCGATGGCCGCACGCAAGTCGTCCCGCAGCCGCAGCATCGCCGCATGGCTGTCTTGCGCACCCAGGGCGAAGGGAAAGAGCGCATACCACGCAGCGGAGTCGCCCAGCAAACCCGGCAGCACGTCGGTGGCCACACGGGTGTCGTTGGGGATAGACCAGGTGTTGACGAATTGCTGTAAGTGACCGAGATCACCGGTGGTTTCTAGGGTTGGCATGGGCGGAGTCTTTTGCACGGTTTACTCTATTTTTAATAGCTACTAGCGTAGGCAGAACCTACGCTAGAGCCACTTTTTATGCAGAAGTGACGGCCAGCACCGCCGACAGTACGCTGGCCCCCAATTTTTTCGATCTAGCCCCGCTCCAGCCGTTGCGCGCATCCGGCAAATTCGCGTTGTCCTTGAACGGCATTTCAATCGTGAAGGCCAGGCAATTGAAGTTCTGCCCCACCCAGTTGGTGGCCAGACTGAGGTTGGCCTGGCCGGGCGCGGCGCGGGGGTAGCCGATGGCCGTCTGGAAATCCGGGCTGGCGGCGAGCCAAGCGGCTTTGAAAGTATCTTGCAGGGCTTCGATGCGCGGGCTGTAGCCGGGGGTGGCTTCGGTACCGACGACGAAGTTGTAGGGCAAATTCTCATCCCCGTGTGCGTCCAGAAACAGGTCCAGGCCGACCTGCTGCATTTTCTGGCGCACATAAAAGACCTCGGGGGACTTGTCGACGCTGGGCTCCAACCACTCGCGGTTCAGGTTGGTGCCGACTGCGTTGGTGCGCAAATTGCCCAGGGCGGCACCATCGGGATTCATGTTGGGCACGACGAAAAATTCGCAGTGCTGCAGCAAGCGGCGGCTGGTGGGGTCGTCGCGGTCGAGCAGGCGCTGCAAGAAGCCTTCGGCAAACCATTCGGCCATGGTTTCGCCGGGGTGCTGGCGGGCGATAAGCCAGACTTTCTTTTTCGGGACGGTGGTTTGCCCAACCTGGGTGTCGCGGATGTGCAGCAGGGTGATGTCGCGGCCCTGGTGGGTGGTGCCCAGGTGCTGCGCCTCCACCAGGTCGGACAGGGAGGCGGTGCCCAGCAGGTCCAGGTGGTGCTCGTAGGAATAGGGTTCGAAGTAGGCGAAGTAGAGGCGGTTGGCCGTGGGCGTAGTGCGCACGGTCATGACCTGGCCGTCATAGCTGGTGGGTACGCGGAACCAGCGGCGGCGGTCGGTGCTGGCCAGCATCTGGTAGCCATCCCAGCCGGGCGGGTAGGCGCTTTGGCCGGCGTTCAAGAACTTCATCGCCACTGGCACGCCCGCCGCGCCCTGCAGGCAGAAGTAGAACCACTGGGCAAAGGCGCTGGCGTTGTCGGGGCGGATCTGGAGTTGGATGTCTTGCGGGTCGGCCAGGCTGACCACGGTGATCGCACCCGCATCGAACTGGCTGGAAATGTGCAAGGTGTTCATCCGGGGATTATGTGCGCGGAGCCGATAATCGTCCGAATGGATACCCCTTCTCCCCGCCCTCCTCCACTCCCCTCCGTTCGCCGCCCGACTGTGCGGTTTTTGCTGTCGCACCCGGCCCACTTCATCGCCCTGGGTTTCGGCTCGGGCCTAAGCCCGGTGGCCCCCGGCACCGCGGGCACGCTGTGGGCCTGGCTGGCGTTTCTGGTGGTCCAGCCGCTGCTGACACAAGCGCAGATGGGCTGGTTGCTGGTGGCCTCGTTTTTTATCGGCTGGTGGGCCTGCACGGTGTGTGCAAAGCACATGAACGTGGCCGACCCCGGGGCTATTGTGTGGGACGAGATCATCGCGTTCTGGCTGGTACTGTGGCTGGTGATGCCGACCGGGCTGGTGGGGCAGCTGGTCGCGTTTGGGCTGTTCCGCTATTTTGACGCGGCCAAGCCGGGGCCGGTGGCCTGGGCCGACCAGGCGTTCAAAGGGCTGAACGCACGCGGCGGCTTCGGGATTATTTTTGACGACCTGGTGGCGGCGTTTTGCACGCTACTCGTCATCGCACTATGGCGCTTTTGGTGATGTGTGCACACCCACACCCCCAGGCTACACACTGCGTGTTTTCGCCAACCCCCTTGCAGGGGGCAACACCAGCAGCCTGGCAAAGCCAGTTCTGCGGTGTTTCTTGGAGCGTGCGTTCAGCTTGGCCCATGGTATCGGTAGTTACACAATTTAATAGCATCTCATGCATACCTTACCTAGGCTAGTGGCCGATTTGATGCTTGAACGGGGTTTATTCCTGGCCACGGCCGAGAGCTGCACCGGGGGCCTGATCGCCGCCGCTTGTACCGACCTGGCCGGGTCCAGCACCTGGTTTGAGCGCGGCTTTGTGACCTATTCCAACGCCGCCAAAACCGAGATGCTGGGAGTGGATGCCGCGCTGATCGCCCAGCACGGGGCCGTCAGCGAAGCCGTGGTGCGGGCCATGGCGGCTGGGGCGCTGGCCCGTTCCCACGCCCAGGTGGCGGTGGCGGTGACCGGCGTTGCCGGGCCCGGCGGCGGCAGTGCAGACAAGCCGGTGGGCACGGTGTGGCTGGGGTTTGCGCTGGATGGGCAGGTCCACGCAGAATGCCAACATTTTCCCGGCGACCGCGCCGCCGTGCGGGCCGCCACGGTGCAGCATGCCTTGCGGCGGCTCACCGAGCTGCTTACTCCGCCTCAATAGCCCGGTGGCTGATGCGCTCGATCGCGTCGGCCATCCAGTCGGACTGCAGCGCAGCGGGCGTACCAGCGGCCAACAAACGCACGGCCAGACCCTGGGAGTCCGACTTCAATTGCACGCTGCCACCCCAGTACGACAACCAGGCCAGCCAGGCCACCGAGCTGGGCGATGGCGGCTCGTGCGAGGCGGCATCCAGCAGCCAGGTGAGTGCGCTGCGGTGGCTGAAGGTGGCGGTGTCGCCCAGCAACGCAACCTGGCCCGGCAAGGCATCGGCCAGCGCCTGCAGGGCATCGGCAGGGCTGTGTATGGCGGCAAACTGCGGCTGCCAGCCTGCCAGGGCCTGGCCAATGGCCACGCTGCGCTGGGCTTCGTACTGCATTAGCTCGGCGTGGTCCATGCTGCGCCAGTCGATGGGCGGCAGCGCACAGCCGCTGAGTTCGGCCGCCTGCAGGTAGACCTGCAAGCCCCGCGCGTAGTCGGCATGCAAAAAGCCCGCGCAGACGATGGCCAACTGCGAGACGCGGCTGGCCAGCAGCTGCTGGCGCTGCACAGCCATTTTTTCGCGCAGCAGGTCGTCGCGTTCGCAGCGGGTGTCCGACAGCTCCAGGGCGTTGCGCATGTCGGCGCGCAGCAGCTCCAGGTCCCAGGGCTTGGTGACGTAGCGGTAGATTTCGCCAGTGTTGATGGCCTCGATGGCCTCGCCCAGCTCGGAGTAGGCGGTGGTGAGCATGCGCACCATCTGGGGATGGTGGTCGCGGGCGTAGCGCAGCAGCTCGTTGCCCAAAGCCCCCGGCATGCGCTGGTCGCTGATCAGCACCGCGATCTCGGCACCCCGCGCCTGCAGTACCGCCTTGCCCTCTTCCACCGACAGCGCGGTGAGCACCGGGGCCATGGGCTTGATCAGGCGCTCGAAGTATTTGAGGGCCATCGGTTCGTCATCGACGTACAGAATTTTGTCAGGTCTCATAGGGGGCCCTTGCCAGGTTTGTCAACAGAAAAAGACTGGAAGTACAGGGCCACACAAGCCCCTTGTCCAGCGACGGAGGTAATCGCAATGCTGCCGCCCATGGACTGCAGCACCCGGCGACACAGCACCAGGCCCATGCCGTGGCCACCGGTGTCGGCGCGCGGGGTGGTGGGCTGCAGAGTCAAACGCTCCAGCAGCGCCGGCGCAATACCGGGGCCATTGTCGGTAAATCGGATGCAGCTGCGTTGGCTGTCGGCATCCCAACCCAACCAGATGCGCAGGCGGGGTTGGGGCCAGCCGCGCAGGGCCAACAAGGCGTTTTTGGCCAGGGTGCACAGCACTAGGTAGAGCAGGTCGCGGTGGCCGGGGAGCACAAAGTCGGCTTCGATCTGGGTGCTGACGCAGGCACGCTCGTCGCCGCTGAACGGGTATTCGTCCAGCAAGGCTTTAAGCAGGCTGCTGGCCATGGTGGGTTCGGAAGCGCTGGAAATGCCAGGGTAGGCATCGCGGGCCGACTGCACAAAGCTGGACACCAGCGACTGGCAGTACAGGGCCTGGCGTTCAGCCGATAGCAGGGCCTGCAAAATTTCGCCGGGCACGCCTTCGGCAAACATGGCCATGCCGCGCCCGGACGGGGCAAATTCAGGGGCCATGTGCCGCTCTTTCAGTGCGGCAATGTATCCGCGCACCGTACCCAGCGGGGTGTTGAGCTCGTGGGCTAAAAAGCCCAGGGTGTCCCGCATGGCGGTGACGCGGCTGGCATGCACCAGGTGCTGCAGCGCCTGCTCACGGTACAGGGCCAGCGCGTCGCGCAAGGCCTGGCGGGTGGGTTCGGCAGCCAGCGGTTTTTCCAGGATACGGAACACCTGGCCTTCGTTGACAGCCGCAATCGCCAGGGATTTGTCGGCATAGCCGGTGGCCAGCATGCGCACCAGCGGCCGGTGCGCGCGCAGCACCGCCCGCAGCAGGTCCATGCCGTCGCGCTGGGGCATGCGGTAGTCGGTGACCAGTACGGCAATCTCGTCGGCGCGGGCGTGTAGCACCGCCAGCGCGGCGTCCACACTGGTGGCGGTGAGGATGGTGAATTCATCCGCAAAGCTGCGGGCAAACCATTTGCAGGACTGCGGCTCATCGTCCACAAACAAGACGCTGGTGGCCAGCGGCAGGGATTCGGCAAGTTCAGACATTCTTATGGGCCAGTCCTAGATCAAATGCAAACTCGGTCCATACACCGGGCTCGCTGTTGACGCGCAGGGAACCGCCGTGGCGCTGCACGATGGCATAGCTGACACTCAGGCCCAGGCCCAGGCCCTTGCCGACATCGCGGGTGGTAAAAAACGGCTCAAACACCCGGGGCAGGTGCTCGGGCTGGATGCCGGTACCGTTGTCGCGCACGGTCACCTCCAGCCGATCACCCAGGCGCATGGCCCGCACCTCGATGCGCGGCGCGGCGCGGGCGGCTTTGTGCAAAGCCAGCGCGGCATTGCCCAACAGGTTGATGAGCACGCCGATCAGCGCGGGCTCGTCGCCGTGCACATGGGTGTCCATGGGCAGATCCACGGGTACGGTAATGCCCTTGAGCTCAAACCCGGTCAGGCGCAGGGCCGATTGCAGGGCTTTTTCAAACAGGAAAATGCGGCTGCTGCTGGTATCGCCTGGTTTTTGGTAGGCAAAGGTCTTCAGGTCGGACACGATGCTTTGCACCCGCTGCATGCCCTCTTTGGCATCGCCCAGACTTTCTTGCAGGTCGGCGCTGTGGAGTACCACCGGGTCCATCAGGGACATGTTGAGCGCCATCAGGCTGTAGTTGACGGGGTTGTTGACCTCGTGCAGCAAGCCGGCAGCCAGAGTGCCCAGGGCGGCCATTTTCTCCTGCTGCATCATGTGCCCCTTGATCTCGGCCAGGGCCTGGTTGGTCTGCTGCAAGGCCGCATTTTTTTGCTCGATTTCTTTTTTGAGCTGGAACGACAGCCAGCGCCAACGCTCGTTGTACACCGCCAGAGCAATGCCGATCAACGCGTAAAACAACATGAACAAGGCATTGCCCCAAAAAGCCTGAAAGTTCTGGATACCGCCCTCGCGCCATACGCAGGCGGCACAGTAAGCCACCAAGGTTAAGGTCCCAAAAAAGATGGCTTCCACACAGGAAATCGGCAGGAAAAACGCCATGCCGCTCAACACAAAAGTCAGGCCGACAAAGTAGATCGACTGCTCGCCATCGGTTTTAAAAATCATCCAGGACACCATCGCCTGGGGGATGCAGATCCAAAAGTACGTCAACGCCTTGATGTGGTCGCGGCCCCAGGTACCCCGGTAGCTCAGCAGTACCAGGCCAATCGCTGTACAGGCGGCGATACGCAGCCCAAAAAACTCAGCCGCAAACTGCGGGTAAAAAATATGGTCCAGTGCCAGCCCGGCCAGTACCAAAACAATGGTCATCAGGCAGGCCGCCCGGCTGTTGAAAATCAAATAGCCGTGCAACTCACGCTGGTAGGCGGCATCCTTGCGCGGCTGGATGAACTGCATCATGTGCCGGGACCACCCACAGTAGCTTCGACAAAAATATTCACCCCGGTGACCTCGGTGTAGACCAGGGTGTTACGCAGGCCGGGCGGCAGAATCCTTTGCATATCCGCCTCGTCGCGGTAGATCAGATGCCACTCTAAAAAATGCTCCATCCAGCGCCGCTCGGGGTTGCTGGAGTGCACATTGGTGACCAGCAGCTTGCCGCCCACGCGCGACTGGCTGGCCATGTACTTGATAAGGCGGTTGCACACCTTGTCGGTCAAATAGTCAAATAAACCGGCGCAGTACACATAGTCGAACCGGTCGGCGTCGGCCAAGGGCTGGACCAGGGTGCTGCGTTTGAGCAGTTGCTGCACCGACGCGTGCTGCATCGTCAGGTGCAAGGTTTTGCCCGTGCCTTGCTGCAGGCCCGCCAGCAGATTGCGGGTGTAAGCCAGGGTTTCTTCACTGAAATCCACCAGCACGAATTCCAGGCGGTCGAAATGCGGGTTTTTTTGCACCAGCCGCTGGATTTCCAGGGCCGGGCCGCAGCCAATGTTCAACACCCGCAGGGGGCGCTGTGCCTGCAGGGCCTGGGCGGCGAGTTTTTCCAGCCTGTTGAACAAGATGTCGATGCGGTTGCGGTGGGCCTGCGCCACACCCGCCTGCAAAAACATGAAATTCACCAACTGGAAATAGCTGCTAGGCCCCTGCCGGGGATCGCCTACGATCTGGTTTACCATCTCATAGTCACCCGCGTAGCCCATAGGCTTGGAGAAGGTGCGGTGTACAAACGGAGCCCGCAAAATCAGCGGGTGGATGGCGTTTTGGGCAAAGCTGCGGTGCATCGGCACCAGGTCTTCGGGCACCGCCGCCGCCTCGTGGTCAAACCACTGCAGGTATTCGCGGCCCTTGTGCAGCAATGGCGTGCCCAGCTCGGCAAACACCGCGGACTGGATACGCCCGTCGGCATCGCGCGGCAGACTGGCAGCCACGTCCAACTGGTCGACCCAGCGCGAGACTTCGGAAAAATAGGCCCGCATCTCACTCACCACCACCTGGTAATCGCGCAGCACGTTGAAGCGGCTTTTCCAGTCTTGCACAAAGGTGCTGGCAGCCTGCCCTACCGCCGCCGTACCGGGTTGCATCAACCCCACTTCGTTCCACTGGTCCATCAAATTTACCGACACCACCACCATCAGCCCGGTATTGACCAAGCTGACAACCACTGCTTTGCCCTGGTAAACCGTCTGCTGTGCCGAGCGCACGGTCAGGTCGTGCAGCATTTCACTGACCTGCACCAAGGCATCCGGGTTGTACACCTCCATCACCAATGAGCCACGCTGGTGACTGACGAGAGTGCCACGCATCGCTTCATGCTTGCTATTGCGGAAGGTGATCACCGGGTGGATGGAGCTTAAAGACTGCACAGAAATAAAGCACTCACAAGGGATGGGCCTGCATGGGTACACAGACTACCGGTTAGCGTGAAACAACTTATCCACGCGCGAAACGTTGCACGTGCAGCACATGAAAGTCAGGATGGATGTTGGCGGTCAACCGGGTGGCTAGCGCCCGAATAAAGCAGGTGCAAACACAGTTACAGAGATATTCTGTCACCTTAAGCCACACCCTAAGACCCAAACAGGCCCCAAAATCACCGCTTGTAGCGGCAGCAAGACACCCAACGGCATTATGTAGTCTATACAAGACCCTTGCATCCAGAATGTAATTATTTGAAACAAATAAAGAGAGCTATGCACCCCCCTCAAAAAACGCTGGAACGCTTTTATGCCGCCTTCGCCCAACTTGATGCCGACACCATGGCGGCCTGCTACGCACCCGATGCGCAGTTTGACGACGCGGTGTTTTCCTTGCGTGGCCAGCGGGAGGTGGGCGGTATGTGGCGCATGCTGTGTGCAGCCACCCGCACCCAGGGCCGGGATGTATGGAGACTGGAATCCAGTGGCCTTCAGGCCGATGCCACTACCGGCAAGGCCCACTGGGAGGCGCACTACCGGTTCAGCGCAACCGGGCGGCTGGTGCACAACCGGATTGACGGCACGTTCAGCTTCAACCCGGCAGGGCTGATCGTGAACCACGTGGACCGGTTTGACTTTTGGCGCTGGTCGCGCCAGGCACTGGGCACGCCCGGGCTGCTGCTGGGCTGGACGCCGTTTTTGCGCGCCAAGGTGCGTCGCCAAGCCGCCATGAATTTACAAAAATTTCTAACCAAGCAGTGAGCCTGAACTTCTAAAAAACACCCTAGAGGCTCACTCTCAACTCACCCAACTTTCAGACAAAACGCACGCATCCAAGGATGCCGTGGAACTGGCTCCACCAGGCCACCAGCATCGCCCCCTGCAAGGGGGTTGGGGACTAGCGCTTGCGCTGTAGCCTGGGGGTGAGCGATCACGTCATGCCGTGGCACTTTTTGTACTTTTTGCCGCTGCCGCAGGGGCATGCGTCGTTGCGACCCGGCGTGGCTTCGACGCGCACGGTTTCCACCCGCGGGCCAATGCTGCGCCACAGTGCACGCAGGTCGTACACCGCCCACATGGCTTCGCCAAAAGCCTCCATGCGGGCCATGGACATGCTGGGGGGTGGCTCTTCGCCGCCTTCTTCGTCCGGGCCAAAGGCAGATACTTCGGCCGGGCCGGTATCGTCTTCGGTGAGTGCCACGATGGCATCCAGCGCCGCATCCAGCGCTTTAACAGCGTCCTTGTCTTTGGCCGGGGCCACCCACTCTTCGGGCCAGGATTCGACCGCGAACATGAAACCCAGGGCCCAGACCTGGCCGAATGCGGGCAGCGGCCCTTCGTTTTCTTCGCCACCCTCGCCCAACATGGCTTCGGCGCGCTCTTCGGGGCTCAGCGACAGCATCATGGCGCGCACGTCCAGCACCTCGGGGGTGTAGGCTTTTTCGTCCGTCAGGTTGCGCACGTCTTCTTCGTCCAGCGCCGCGGTCACTTCCGCAAAGCGACGCATCCACAGAGACATAAAAGCTTCTTTTTGGGCCTCGTCGGCAAAGCTGCCTTCGCCGTCTTCGCCAATGTCGAGCAGCACCGAAAAATATTCACTCGGGGCGATGGGCTTGCGGCCACACACCACGGCCGCCATGAAGCCTTCGCAAAACTCCCACTGCGGGGTTTCGTCATAGCGCTCGCGCAGGTTTTCCAGAATCAAATCCAGGGCATCAAAGTCGTCGGGCTGCAGGGGGGAAAGGGGTGTCGAAGTCATGGTGATCACTGGTAGCAAACCCCCAGTTTAGCCAGTAGCATCGCGCCCAGGAGAAATGTCTATGCTGGAATATTTGAATACGGTCTACCCCATCCGCTACACCGCCATGGGGCTGTGCGTGATGGGCCTGCTGCTGAGCCTGTTCAGCCTGGTGGCATTCCACACCGGGGTGCTGGCGCTGCTGGTGTTTGGCGGGCTGGTGGTGCTGGGGGTTTTTGACCTGCGGCAGACCAAGAAATCGGTGCTGCGCAACTACCCGGTGATTGGCCACATGCGCTACATGCTGGAGTACGTGCGCCCGGAAATCCGCCAGTACTTCATCGAGGCCGACAACGACTCCAACCCCTTCTCCCGCGCCCAGCGTTCGCTGGTCTACCAGCGCGCCAAGAGCGACATCGACAAACGCCCGTTTGGCACCCAACTGGACGTGCTGGCCGAGGGCTACGAGTGGATCAACCACTCGGTCGCCCCCACTGTCGCCCCCTCGCACGACTTTCGCACCACCATCGGGCTGGACAGCAACACCGGGCTGCAGGCTGTCAGCTCCAGCTGCACCCAGCCGTACAGCGCCAGTATCTTCAGCATCTCGGCCATGAGCTTTGGCGCACTGTCGGCCAACGCCATCCTGGCGCTGAACCAGGGGGCCAAGCAAGGCCATTTTGCGCACGACACGGGCGAGGGCTCGATCTCGGTGCACCACAAAACCCATGGCGGGGATCTGGTGTGGGAGATCGGCTCGGGATACTTCGGCTGCCGCAACGAGGATGGCACGTTCAACCCTGAGCGCTTTGCCAGCACCGCTGCCAACCCGCAGGTCAAGATGATTGAGCTCAAGCTCAGCCAAGGCGCCAAGCCCGGCCACGGTGGCGTGCTACCCGGCCCCAAGGTCAGCGCCGAGATTGCCGAAGCCCGCGGCGTGCCCGAAGGGGTGGACTGCGTCTCGCCCTCGGCCCACAGTGCGTTTAGCACGCCCGTCGAGATGATGCTGTTCATCGCCCGGCTGCGCGAGCTGTCGGGCGGCAAACCCACCGGCTTCAAGCTGTGCATTGGCCACCCCTGGGAATGGTTTGCCATGGTCAAGGCCATGCAGGTCACCGGCATCACGCCCGACTTCATCGTGGTGGACGGGGCCGAGGGCGGCACCGGTGCAGCACCGCTGGAATTTACCGACCACGTGGGCGCGCCGCTGCAAGAGGGCCTGCAACTGGTGCACAACACCCTGCGCGGCGTGGGCCTGCGCAGCCGCATCCGGCTGGGCTGCGCGGGTAAGGTGGTCAGCGCCTTTGATATTGCACGGATGATGGCGCTCGGGGCCGACTGGTGCAATTCGGCCCGGGGCTTCATGTTTGCGCTGGGTTGCCTGCAAGCCCAGGCCTGCCACACCGGCCACTGCCCCACAGGGGTGACCACCCAAGACCCCGTACGCCAGCAGGCGCTGATCGTGCCCGACAAGGCGGTGCGGGTGTTCAACTTCCACCAGAACACACTGAAAGCCCTGAAAGAGATGGTCCAGGCCGCCGGGCTGATGCATCCGGGCGATATCACCGCCCACCACATCGTGCGCCGGGTGAATGAAACCGGGGTCAAGCTGCTGGTCAGCCTGATGCCGCCGCTGCCCATGGATGCCCTGCTGGACCGGGACATCAGCGCCCTGCCGAATGTCTACAAGTTCTACTGGCCCCGCGCTTCAGCCGATAGCTTCACGCTACAAATTGAATAGCTACTTGCGTAGACACACCCTGCGCGAGAAGCCTTTTTTTCATGGAAAGTACGGCCTTGTCCTTGCTCAAGAGCAGCGCCTGGTGGGCCACAGCCAGATCGATGAAGCATTGGTCGTCCGGGTCCTTGCAGATGGCGCTGATGCGGGGGGCCACCTCCACCAGCGTAGCGTAACGGTCAAACTGGGCCAGCACGTCGGCCTTGCTGAGTTGGTAAAAAGCCAGCTTGGGGATAAGGTGCACATAGTCCAGCACCCGCTCCAGCTCGTTGCGCATGTAATGCGTGGCCAGCCAGCGCAATTGCCCACTGGCCAGGGCGGGCTGAAGGGGCTTAGACACCTTATCGTCGAAGATAAACATGTCCAGCACGATATTGGTGTCGATCACGACGTTCATGGCAAGCCAAGGCCAGAGGCAAGCGCAGCGCAGACCCCTCCAAAACACCGCAGAACCGGCTTTGCCGGGCTGATGGTGTTGCCCCCAGCAAGGGGGTTGGCGTTTACAGCCAGTGAAAAAGCCTGGGGGTGCGTCATTTCCTTGCCGACCCGGCGACCATGTCAAAGCGGAACAAGCGGCATTCGATAGGGCCGTTCCACATCGGCACACGGCGGGACTCTTTCAGGCGCATCTTGCCGGGCAGCTTCAGGTCGGGGGTGAGGATCCAGCCGGTCCAGCCTGCGTAGTTGCGCTTCCAGTGGGTGGCCAGCTGAGGAAAGAATTCGCTGTTGCCGGCCTCGCCGTCCTCGGTTTTCGCGGCTTCGCGGCGACCGGCCACACCGGCCACCTCGATCCGCTCGCCGTAAGGCGGGTTCAGCAGCATCACACCCGATGGCGCGGGCGGCATGCGCTGCAAGGCATCGCCGCCGCGGAACTCAACCACGCCCGTGACCCCGGCGCGCTCGGCGTTGCGGGTGGCGAAATCGACCATCCGGAAGGCCACATCGCTGCCGAAAATCTGCGTTTGCGGCTCGTGCTCGGCCTCGGCCGCCTGGTTCTGTATGGCCGACCACACGTGGGGCTGGAACGGCAGCAGCTTCTCGAAGCCAAAACGGCGCAGGCTGCCGGGCGCGATGTTGCAGGCGATCTGCGCGGCCTCAATGGCGATGGTGCCGCTGCCGCAGCAGGGGTCGTAAAAGGGCGTGGTGCCGTCCCAGCCGCTGGCGGCAATCATGGCGGCGGCCAGGGTTTCCTTCAGAGGCGCATCGCCCTTGTCTTCGCGCCAGCCGCGTTTGAACAGCGCGTCGCCCGAGGTGTCGATGTAGACCGTGGCGTGCTCGGTGGTCAGGTGCAGATAGATGCGCACGTCGGGCCACTGCACGTTCACATCCGGGCGCACGCCGGTTTTGAAGCGGAAGCGGTCAGCCACCGCATCCTTGACCTTCAGGGCGGCAAAGTTTAGCGAGGTCAGTGGGCTGTGCTGCGCGGTGACTTCGATCTTGAAGCTTTGTTTGGGCGTGAACCATATCTCCCAGGCCACGTTGCTGGCGGCTTCATACAGATCTTGCTCGCTGCGGTAGGGCGTGCTGGACAGCTCGATCAGCACCCGCTGCGCCAGGCGGCTGTGCAAGTTGAGCCGCATCGCGTCGCGCCACGACGAACGCACCAGCACCCCGCCCCGGTGCGAGCGCAAATCCTCGCCCTGCAGCCCGGTAATCGCGTGCACCTCTTCGGCCAGCAGCTCTTCCACGCCAGCGGCGCAGGGTAAAAATAATTGGAGTTGGTTCATGGGATCGGTGCCAAAGTGGGGCGCGGAGCGGGTCCGCCGGGAGGCGTGGAGTATCCCATAGGGGGTTGGACGCTACTTTTAACGCCGGGAACCACCATATCCTGGCTTTCTGCGCTGGTGGCGGACGACCACGATGTGGATACCCTCCTCCACGGAGCGGTAGACCACCGCATAGGGAAAAACCTGGAGCGGGAACATCCGCCGCCCGCGTGCTCCCGGTGTGCCGATACCGGGAAATTCGACCAACAGCGCGGCCACACGCTCAAACTCGTCAAGGAAACGCCGGGCCACCAGCGGCCCCGCTTGGGAAGCGTAAAAATCCACGGCCTCTGCAATATCTTGCTCAGCCCCAGGATGGAACGTGTAGCTCACACCGGCCAGCGGGCACGCAAGCGGGCCATCGCCTCCTGCCCAGGCACGGCGATAGCGTTGCCGGATGCCACAGCGGCTTCGCGCTGGTCGGCCACCTGTTCCCAGGCGGCTTCCACGTCCGGATCTGCATCCAGGCTGGAGATCAGCTTTTCCAGCAAATGCGCGCGGTGTGCGGGCGCCAGCTGCAAAACCTCCGCCTCCAGAATTTCAAGGGATGTACGCATGTCGTGAATCTCCAGAACAGCTACGGTGCGTTCGACATCAGCTTGCCACAAAGTCTATTACAGCGCCTTGCGCAGATTCGTCGGCGCAATCCGCAAGGCTTCGCGGTATTTGGCCACGGTGCGGCGGGCGCATTCAATGCCCTGTTCTTTCAGCATGTCGGACAGCTGGCTATCACTGAGCGGCTTTTTCAGGTCTTCGGACGCGACGAACTGCTTGATCAGCGCGCGCACCGCCGTGCTGGACGCATTGCCGCCGGTCTCGGTGCCCAGGGACGAGCCAAAGAAGTATTTCAGCTCAAAGGTACCGTAGGGCGTGGCCATGTACTTGGCGGTGGTGACGCGGCTGATGGTGGACTCGTGCAGGCCCAGCTCGTCAGCGATTTCGCGCAGCACCAGCGGGCGCATGGCCAGAGCGCCGTGGCTGAAGAAGTTCTTTTGCCGCTCCACGATAGCGTTGCTGACCCGCAAAATGGTGTCGAAACGCTGCTGGATGTTTTTGATGAACCAGCGGGCCTCTTGCAGGCGCTGCTGCAGGGCGGCGTTGTTCGACGAATCCTTGCCGCCGCCCTTGTGCTGGCGCAGGGCGTTGGCGTAGATGTCGTGCACGCGCAGGCGCGGCATCACCTCGGGGTTTAGCACCACCCGGAACTTGGCACTGGTGCCGCGCCCGACCTTGGCGACGATCACGTCGGGCACCACGATGTTGCGTTCCACATCCACAAAACGGCGGCCGGGCTTGGGCTCCAGGCGGGCGATTAACGCAATCGCCAGTTTGATGTCGGCATCGGTGGCGTGGCAAAGCTGCGCCAGGCGCTTTACATCGCGCCGGGCCAGCAGGTCCATGGGCTGGCGGCAGATGCGCAGCGCGGTTTTGCGCGCCGGGTCGTCGCCCATGGTGGATTGCAGCGCCTTGAGCTGAAGCACCAGGCATTCGCCCAGATGGGTGGCACCAACCCCGGCGGGCTCCAGGCTTTGCAGCAAGCGAAGGGCGACGGTGAAGCGGTGCACCAGCTCTTCCTGGGCTTCCACGTCGTCGCCTGCCAAGCCCCGGGCCAGGGTGGGCAGCTCGTCTTCCAGGTAACCGTCATCGTTCAGCGATTCGATCAGGAAGCGCAGCGCCGCCTGGTCTACCTCACCCAGGCGCAGCGCCAGGGCCTGGCGGTGCAGAAAGCTGGTCAGCGATTCCTGGTTACGGGCCAGCTCGGTGGCATCGGCCTCGCCGTCTTCGCCCAGATTGTTCTGGCGGGCAGGTGCGTCGCCACCCCACTCGCTGTCGTCGGGTTTCATTTCCGAAGTGCCGTCGCCGTCCCAACTGGTGTCGTCGCCGCCGGTGAGTGGCGTTTCAGAGTCATTTGAGGCTTCCGCGCTGGATTCGCCTGCGTATTCAGCTACAGAAGTAGGAGCAGACTCGGTTTCGCGGTCACCCGCGCTGACGGGAGTGTCGGCCTGGGCCAGTCCGAACTCTTCGCGCGGCGCGTCGTCCAGATTGCGTTCCAGAAACGGGTTTTCGTCCAGCATCTGGTCCACTTCCTGGCTGAGTTCCAGCGTGGACAGCTGTAACAAACGGATGGACTGCTGCAACTGGGGCGTGAGCGCCAGGTGCTGGGAAACGCGTAGGGAGAGGCCTTGCTTCATCGTGCGATCACATGCGGAAGTGCTCGCCGAGGTAGACGCGCCGCACATCGGCGTTGTCGACGATCTCGGACGGCGTGCCTTCGGCCAGCACGTTGCCGTCGCTGATGATGTAGGCGTGGTCGCAAATACCCAGGGTTTCGCGCACGTTGTGGTCGGTGATCAGCACGCCGATGCCGCGCGATTTCAAAAAGCCGATGATGCGCTGGATCTCGATCACCGCGATCGGGTCGATACCGGCAAACGGCTCGTCCAGCAGGATAAAGCGCGGTTGGGTGGCCAAGGCGCGGGCGATTTCGACCCGGCGGCGCTCGCCTCCGGACAAGGCCATGGCGCTGGACTGGCGCAGGTGCTCGACCCGCAGGTCTTCCAGCAAGGCGGTCAGGCGCTCCTCGATCATCGGCTTGGTCAGCGATTTGCCCGCTGCATCAAACTGCAGTTCCAGCACGGCGCGCACGTTTTCTTCCACCGTGAGCTTTCGGAAAATTGAGGCCTCTTGCGGCAAATAGCTCAAACCCAGGCGTGAACGGCGGTGGATCGGCATGTGCTCCACCGGCTGGCCGTCGATAGAAATGCTGCCGCCATCGGCCCGCACCAGGCCCACGATCATGTAAAACGAGGTGGTTTTACCCGCGCCGTTGGGGCCCAGCAGGCCCACCACTTCGCCTTTTTTAACCGCCAGGGTCACGTCTTTGACAACTTTGCGGCTGCCATAGGTCTTTTGCAGATGGCGGGCCTCCAAGCGGCTTTCTACGACTTCCGCCACGGCCGTCACTTCTGCGGGCCCTCCAGCGTGGTGGTGGAGCGCAGCGTAGGGCTGGTGGTGCCCGCAGGGGCGGACGCAGCTGGCGCCACCACCTTGGGGGTCAGCATGGCGCGCACCCGGCCGTTCTGGCCACCAGGGTTGTTGGCGGGCGTGCCGTTGTCTACTGTAAAAACATCGGTAGTGTTGTCGTAAACGATGACGCCACCGGTGACCTCGTCATTCACTTTGCTGCCCAGCAGGCGGCGCATCACAGCGCGCTTGATGAAGCGCACATTGTCCAGCTTGCTGCTGTATTCGATGGTTTCGCCCTCGCCTTCAATGTATTCATCCACGCCGTCGCGCTTTTGCTTGAAATAAGCCAGCTTGCCCGGCTCGGCGGTGACCACGCCAAACTGGTTGCCCTCGGCATCCTGGCGCACATCCACCCGGGCACCCCGGATGACGATCGTTCCCTTGGTCATGAGCACCCGGCCGGTAAATACATTGGTTTGCTTCAGGTCGTCGTAGCGCATGGCATCGGACTCGACGTTCATGGGCTTGAGGCGGTCGGCTTTTTCAGCCCAGGCAGAGCCACCCGCGCAAGCGCACAGCAACAAGAGTAGGAGAGTGTGGTAGGCGTTTTTCATAGAGGCACGAATCTTGCAAATGATTGTAGCGGTCGATTCACTCCGCCCAGAAAAAAGCCCGCAAAAGCGGGCTCAGGTGTTCCGAGGCAACGACCGATCAGGTTTTCTGCTGCGACACCAGGTAGTCCACCACCGTCAAACCACGCTCCATTGACTGGGCCTGGGTGCCGTCGGTGTAGAAGCGTCCGGCCACGCCCATGGCGGGTACACCGGCCACTTTGTAAGCCTCTTGCAGCTGCGCGGCTTTGCGCACCTTGGTGGCCACCGAGAACGAGTTGTAGGTTTCCACAAACTTGGCTTTGTCCAGGCCCTGCTTGGCGGCCCAGTCGATCACCAGATTGTCTTTGTCCAGCTTTTGGCGCTCCACGTGGATGGCGTTGAACACCTTGCTGTGCATGGCCTCCAGCTGGCCCATGGCTTCCAGCGTGTAGTAGAGCTTTTGCGGCGGAATGAAACTATCCTGGAACACCACTGGCACGCGGCGGAAAGCCACGTTCTTGGGCAGCTTCTTGAGCCAGGCAACCAGAGCGGGCTCAAACGCAAAGCAGTGCGGGCAGGCGTACCAAAAGAACTCGATCACCTCGACCTTGCCCGCCGGGGCATCGGTGGGCACGGGCTTTTCCAGCACCAGGTAGTCGGCGCCCGCCACAGGCGCTTTGCCCTGCGCGTGGGCGCTGCCCATGGGCGACATAACCAAGGCCGAGCCCGCCAAAACACTGGCTGAGGTCAGCGAAAAATCACGACGTTTCATTGCAAATTACTCCTTGTGGGGGTTCAGACGGGGCTGCAGTCAAAAAGTTCAGCCCGGATGGCCAACAGTCGATGTAACGCCGCACTAGCGCTGTACGCGGACCAGGGTGGTGTCACCACCGGCACTTTCCAACTTGTCTTTGGCGCGCTCGGCATCGTCGCGCTTGGCGTAGGGGCCCATGCGCACGCGGTACACCGTGCGGCCCGACTGCTCGCGCTCGGTGACCTTGGCCTCCATGCCCATCATGGCCAGCTTGGCGCGCTGGGCTTCGGCATCTTCGGTGGTGCGGAACGCACCGGCCTGCACAAAGTATTCAAACGGCTCGGCCGTCGGGGCCAGCGCAGGCGGGGCGGTGGCAGTGTTCGTTGCCGCCTTGGCTTTGGCCTTGGCCAGGTCGCCCAAGGGGTCGGCGCTGGTGGCAGGTGTGCTGGTAGCCGGTGCGCTGCTGGCAGGTTTGGCCGCGGGTTTGGCTGCCACCGACACTGCCGGGGCCGCAGGCAGCACCGCAGGCGGTGGCACGGCCACGGTGGGCTCAGGGGTCACGTCGGGCGTGGCCGCAGGCACCACCGGGCGCACCGGGTTTTTGCCGTGCAGCGGGGTGTTGGGGTCCCAGTCCTTGTTTTTCTGGGTTTCGGCGGCATCGTGGTCGGCACCGCTGACCTGGGTCTTGCCGCTCATGAACGGAATCGGCACCTTGGTGACGTACACCGCCACTGCCAGCGCCGACCCCAGGCCCACCACCACCCCAACGATGAAGCCGATGATGGTGCCGCCGCTTTGCTTTTGCTTTTTCATACTTGCTGCCACTTACATTTTTTCAGGGGCACTCACCCCGAGTACCGCCAAACCATTGTGCAGCACCTGGGCACAGGCGGCGACCAAGGCCAGGCGCGCCAGTTTAAGGGGCTCGTCGTCTACCAGCACGCGTTCCGCGTCGTAGTAGCTGTGCAGGTTGGCGGCCAGTTCACGCAGGTAAAAGGTCACGTCGTGCGGCGCAAAGGTTTCCGTGGCGTTGGTCAGCATCTCTGGGTACTTTGCCAATTGCAGCATCAAGGTTTGGGCTTGGGGCACCAGCAGGCTGGACAGGTCCACGCCCTGCAGGCTGGCCACATCGCCCGCCCAGTCGCGCAGCATCTTGCAGATGCGGGCATGGGCGTACTGCACGTAGTAGACCGGGTTGTCGTTGTTCTGTGAGCGGGCCAGGTCGATGTCGAAGGTGTATTCGGTATCGGGCTTGCGGCTGAGCAAGAAGAAGCGCACCGCGTCCTTGCTGGTCCAGTCGATCACGTCGCGCAGGGTGACGTAGCTTCCAGCGCGCTTGGAGATTTTGACCTCTTCGCCACCGCGCACCACCCGCACCATGGTGTGCAGCACGTAGTCGGGGTAGCCCAGCGGGATGCCCACGTTGGCGGCCTGCAAGCCAGCGCGCACGCGTGCAATGGTGCCGTGGTGGTCGGTGCCCTGGATGTTGACCACCTTGGTGAAGCCGCGCTGCCATTTGGCGATGTGGTAGGCCACGTCGGGCACAAAGTAGGTGTAGCTGCCGTCGGTCTTGCGCATCACGCGATTTTTATCGTCGCCGTAGTCGGTGGACTGCAGCCACAGAGCGCCATCCTGCTCGTAGGTTTTGCCCGCGTCTTGCAGCAGTTGCACCGTGGCATCCACCTTGCCGCTGGTGTACAGGCTGGACTCCAAGTAGAAGTTGTCGAACTTCACCTGGAAGGCCTGCAGATCCAAATCCTGCTCGCGGCGCAGATAGGCCACGGCGAATGCGCGGATGGAGTCCAGGTCGTCAATGTCGCCCGATGCGGTGACTTCGCGGTCGTCGGCCTTGACGGTCTTCCGGGCGATGAAATCCTGCGCAATATCGCCGATGTAGTCGCCGTTGTAGGCGGCTTCGGGCCATTCGGCATCGCCGGGCTTGAAGCCCTGCGCACGCAATTGGGTGCTGGTGGCCAGGGTGCCGATCTGCACGCCCGCGTCGTTGTAATAGAACTCGCGGTACACGTCCCAGCCCTGGGTGGCGTACAGGTTGCAAATCGCGTCGCCCAGCGCGGCCTGGCGGCCATGGCCTACGTGCAGCGGGCCGGTGGGGTTGGCCGAGACAAATTCCACCAGTATGTGCTGGCCATTGGCGGGCTGCACGCCAAAGCGGGCCCCGGCGGCCAGCACTTCACGCACGATTTCCTGCTTGGCGGCGGGTTTGAGTTTGATGTTGATGAAGCCCGGCCCGGCGATGTCAATGGCCTCAACCCACTTTGCAAAGGCAGGCTGCTCCAGCAGGGCCTCACGCAGGTTTTCGCCCAGTTGGCGCGGATTCAGCTTGAGCGGTTTGGCCAATTGCATGGCTGCGGTGCAGGCGAAATCGCCATGGGCTGCCACCTTGGGGGACTCGAACGCGGCTTTGGCACCGGCGCCGGGGGCAATTTTTTCCAGCCCGACGGCCAGCGCCGCGAGCAATTCATGTTTGACTGAGAGCATGCACCGATTTTACGGGGGCCGTCATCCGACTTGCGGGAAGCGCCGTTATAGGGTGCAATCCCCCGGTGCAGCATGGCGTTGTACACAGGATTACTTCCATCTTTCCTCTTCTGGAGCTTGCATGAAACGACTCTTACCCCTGATCGCCGCCCTGGGCATGTCCCTTTCGCTGGGCATGGCCCATGCCGAAAACAAGCCCAAGACCCCCCAGCAAGAAAAAATGGCCGCCTGTAACAAGGATGCCACCGGCAAAAAAGGCGATGAGCGCAAAGCCTTCATGAAAACCTGCCTGAGTGCCAAGGCCGACGCACCCGCAGCTGCCGCCGATGACGGCAAAACCGCCCAGCAAAGCAAGATGGTCACCTGCAACAAGGACGCAACCGGCAAGAAGGGCGACGAGCGCAAAGCCTTCATGAGCGACTGCCTGAAAAAGTAAGGTTTTCCCCAGCTCTCAAAAACCCGGTCAGCCGGGTTTTTTTACGTCCGCCCCGGTCCAAAACCCGGGCCGCCCATAGTGCAGCTTCAAAAAATCGATCCACAGCCGCACCCGCAGCGGCAGGTGCTTGCGCTGGGCAAACACGGCGTAGATGCCGTTGGGCGGCGCGGCAAACGCGTCCAGCACCGACACCAGTTGGCCGCTGGCGATCTCCATTTCCACCTCCCAGGTGCTGCGCCAGGCGATGCCGTAGCCCGCCAGGCACCAGTCGTGCAACACCTGCCCGTCAGAGCAGTTCAGCGGGCCACTGGGCTTGGTGTAGAACACTTCGGTGCGGTCTTTACCGGGCACGGCAAAGACCCACCCCCGGGTTTGCGAGGCCTCGCTGGACAAGGCCAGGCAGTCGAACCGGGCCAGATCACCCGGCTGCTGCGGCGTGCCATGGCGCTTCAAAAACGCCGGGGTGGCCACGCACAGGCGGCGGTTGTCGGCCAGGCGCACGCTGACCAGGGATGAATCGGGCAAATCCCCCACCCGTACCGCGCAGTCAAAGCCCTCGCCGCCCAGGTCCACCACCCGGTCGCTCAGGTTCAGGGTCACGGTCACATCCGGGTGCTGCTCGCGAAACCACGGCACCAACGGGGCCACGTGGCGGCGGCCAAACCCCGCGGGTGCGGTGATGCGCAAATGCCCGCTGGCCTGCACCCCGCCCGCCGACACGCTGGCCTCGGCATTCGCCAGGTCGGCCAGCACGCGCTGGCAGTCTTCCAGGAACGCGCTGCCTTCGTGGGTGAGGCTGATGCGCCGGGTGGTGCGCAGCAGCAGCTTCACGCCCAGGCGCTCCTCCAGTGCGTCCAGCCGCCGCCCGATGATGGCCGGGGCCACACCTTCGGCCTGGGCGGCAGCGGTCAGGCTGCCGCGCGCCACCACGGCGACGAAGGATTCCAAGGTTTTGAGACGGTCCATGTAAATTTATAAAAAATACGGCTCTAGCGCATATATCCTCTGCGCTTATAGCTATTTATTCAATAGCATCAAAGCCTGGATTTCGCTATCACCGTAGCCCAGCTCGCGCAGCAACTCGGCGCTGTGTTCGCCCAGGCGCGGCGGGTTCAGGCGCAGGCCTGCGCGCTGGCCGTCCAGCGTCAGCGGCAACAGCACGGTGTGGGTGGCGCGGCCGTCGGGCAGGGTCATGGGGGCCAGGCCGCCGGTGGCCAGCAGGTGCGGATCGTCCAGCAGGTCGTGTGGGCGGGTGATGGGGGCGTAGGGCAGCGCGTTGGCTTCAAACACCGCGGCAATCTCGCTGGCGCTGAACGGGGCCATGCGCAGGCGCAGCGCCGGGATCAGCCAGTCGCGGGCGCGCACCCGGTCGTTGTTGCTGGTCAGGCGCGGGTCGGCCACTAGGTCGGCGATGCCAAACAGCCCGCAAAACAGCTTCCAGGCCGCGTCGCTGACCACGGCCAAAAAGATCTGCTCGCCGTCTTTGACCTGGAACACGTCGTAAATGCCCCAGGGCGAGATACGCTCGGGCATGGGGGCGGCGGGCTGGCCGGTCACGGCGAACTGCAGCATGTGCTGGGCCACCAGAAACACATTGTTTTCGAACAGCGCGCTCTGTACCTCCTGGCCCAGGCCGGTTCCGTGCGTGGGGTGATCGCGCTGGGCCAGGGCCGCCATGGCCCCGATCGCGCCAAACATGCCGCCCATGATGTCGTTCACGCTGGTGCCCGCGCGCAATGGGTCGCCAGGGCGGCCCGTCATGTAGGCCAGGCCGCCCATCATCTGCACCACCTCGTCCAGCGCGGTGCGGTGCGCGTAGGGGCCGGGCAGAAAACCCTTATGGCTGATGTAGATTAGGCGCGGGTTCAGCTTCTTGAGCGTGGCGTAGTCCAGCCCCAGCTTGGCCATGGTGCCGGGCTTGAAGTTTTCACTAACGATGTCGGCGGTGGCAATCAGGCGCAGCACCGCTTCCTTGCCCTCGGGCGTTTGCAGGTCCAGCGCCAGGCTTTTCTTGTTGCGGTTGAACAGCGCAAAGAAACCCGCCCCGGCCCCCAGCAACTGGCGCGTGGCATCGCCTTCGCGCCCATGGCCGATGGACTCGACCTTGATGACTTCGGCCCCCAGGTCGCCCAGCACCAGGCCGCAGGTCGGCCCCATCACCATGTGGGTGAACTCGACGACGCGGATGTGGGCATAGGGCAATGCAGGCGGTGCAGCAGTCGTCATAGAAAATTCTTTCGTGGCATCCATTACCTGTAATTTTGTCACTTATAAATGCAATTTATCTCAATTAATACGCCATAAAGTATCGAATACAGTAGGCCCATCGTTTGCTTTATTCTCTGTCCCACTCCATTCCAAGGCGCACCACCATGACCGCACGCACCACCCGCCACCAGCTCCAGGTTGCCACCGTTCTCGAACGCTTCATTGACGAAAAAGTGCTGCCCGGCACGGGCGTGGACAGCGCCCGGTTTTGGGCCGGATTCGACGCCATCGTGGCCGACCTAGCCCCCAAGAACATCGCCCTGCTGGCCGAGCGCGACCGCCTGCAAATCGAACTAGACACCTGGCACAAGGCCCACCCCGGCCCCATCACCGCAGGTGATCCGTCCAATCCTCGCGACATGACCCATTACCGCGCGTTTCTGGAATCTATCGGCTACCTGGTGCCCATGCCCCTGAATGTGGCCGCCACCACCGCCAATGTGGATGCCGAGCTTGCCCTGCAGGCCGGGCCGCAGCTGGTGGTGCCGGTGCTGAATGCGCGCTACGCTCTGAACGCCGCCAACGCCCGCTGGGGCAGCCTGTACGACGCGCTGTACGGCACGGACGCAATATCTGAAGCCGGTGGCGCTGAAAAAGGCAAGGGCTACAACCCGGTGCGCGGTGCCAAGGTGATTGCCTTCGCCCGCAATGTGCTCGACCAAGCCGCCCCCTTGGCCAATGGCTCGCACAAAGAAGCCACGGGCTACAGCGTGCAGCATGGCCAGCTGGTCATTACCCTGCACAACAGCAGCACCAGCTTGGCGCACCCCGAGGCCTTCATCGGCTACCAGGACACGCCCGCCGCCCCCAGCTCCATCCTGCTGCAACACAACGGCCTGCACATCGACATCCAGATCGACCGCAACACGACGATTGGCAAGACCGATGCCGCCGGCATCAGCGACGTGGTGCTGGAAGCCGCGCTGTCCACTATTCTGGACCTGGAAGACTCGGTGGCCGTGGTGGATGCCGAAGATAAGGTGCTGGCTTACAGCAACTGGCTGGGCATCCAGCTCGGCACGCTGACCGAAGAAGTGCAAAAAGGCAGTGGCAGCTTCACCCGCCGTCTGAACCCCGACCGCGTGTACACCGGGGCCAACGGTGGCACCGTCACTCTGCATGGCCGTTCGCTGATGTTTGTGCGCAACGTCGGCCATTTGATGACCAATCCGGCGATTCTGTATGGCTCTTCAGAAGCTCCCCAGGAAATCCCCGAAGGCATCCTGGACGCGATGGTCACCGTCACCATCGCCATGCACGACCTGCAACGCAAGGGCAACTCGCGCACCGGCTCGGTCTACATCGTTAAGCCCAAGATGCACGGCCCGGCCGAAGTGGCCTTTGCCTGCGAGCTGTTTGGCCGCGTGGAAGCCGTGCTGGGCCTGCCGGAAAACACCGTCAAGCTGGGCATCATGGACGAAGAGCGCCGCACCAGCGTCAACCTCAAAGCCTGCATTGCCGCCGCCAGCGCCCGCGTGGCCTTCATCAACACCGGCTTCCTGGACCGCACTGGGGACGAGATGCACACCGCCATGCACGCCGGCCCGATGATCCGCAAGGGCGACATGAAGTCCAGCGCCTGGATTGCCGCGTACGAGAAGAACAATGTGCTGGTCGGCCTGAGCTGCGGCCTGCGCGGCAAGGCGCAAATCGGCAAAGGCATGTGGGCCATGCCTGACCTGATGCACGCCATGCTGGAGCAAAAAATAGCCCACCCCAAGGCCGGTGCCAACACCGCCTGGGTACCCAGCCCCACCGGTGCCACGCTGCACGCCCTGCATTACCACCAGGTCAAGGTGTCGGATATCCAGATCGGGCTGGAAAAAATCGACGCCAATGCCGAGCGCGAAACCCTGCTGAATGGCCTGCTGACCATTCCCGTGACCGCCACGCCCAACTGGAGCGTGGCCGAGAAACAGCAGGAGCTGGACAACAACGCCCAGGGCATTCTGGGCTACGTGGTGCGCTGGGTGGACCAGGGCGTGGGCTGCTCCAAGGTGCCCGACATCCACAACGTCGGCCTGATGGAAGACCGCGCCACCCTGCGCATCAGCAGCCAGCACATGGCCAACTGGTTGCTGCACGGCGTGGTCACCCAGGCCCAGATCACCGAAACCTTCGAGCGCATGGCCGCCGTGGTGGATGGCCAGAACGCGGGTGACGCGGCGTACCAGAATATGGCGGGCCACTTCACCACCTCGGCAGCGTACAAGGCGGCATGTGATCTGGTGTTCAAGGGCCTGGAGCAGCCCAGCGGCTACACCGAGCCCCTGCTGCACGCCTGGCGCTTGAAGGTCAAAGCAAAAAATTTATAAAAAATAGGCTTCTAGCGCATATGGAACATGCGCTATTAGCTACAAAATAAATAGCAACTACCCAACGGTAAGGTAGCGGGCGATTTGGCCACGGGTGATGGCGGCCATGTCTTCACCGGCGCGCCAAGCGCGGTGCCAGTCTACGGTGTGGCCCAAGGCATCCTCCAAGCTCCAGCGGGGTTGCCAGCCTAGTTCGGCCCGTGCACGGGTGATGTCCAGGCGCAACTGGCCGGCCTCGTGCGGATGGTCGCCACCGTCGGGAATCTCCACCCGGGCCATCGGCCCCCAGAGCGCGGCCAGGCGCTGCGCCACCTGGCCCACGGTGGCATCGCCGCGCGCGTCGGGGCCGAAGTTCCAGGCGCTGGCGGCAGTGGGGCCGTCCAGCAAAGCCTCCGCCAAACGCAGATAGCCCGAAAGCGGCTCCAGCACATGCTGCCAGGGCCGCACCGCACCGGGATAGCGCAGTTGCACGGGTTGGTCGTTGGCAAACGCTTGCAAGCAGTCCGGCACCAGCCGGTCGGCGGCCCAGTCGCCGCCCCCCAGCACATTGCCTGCGCGGGCCGTGGCGATGCGCGGGGATGTGGGCATGTGGAAAAAGCTGGCGCGGTAGCTGGCGGTAACAATTTCGGCCGCACCTTTGCTGGCGCTGTAGGGGTCGTGCCCGCCGAGGGCATCGCTTTCGCGGTAGGGGTAAACCCATTCGCGGTTGTCGTACACCTTGTCGGTCGTCACCACCACCACGGCGCGCACGCTGGGGACCGTGCGCACGGCTTCCAGCAGGTGGGCGGTGCCCATGATGTTGGTGGCGAAAGTGCCCAGCGGGTCGGCGTAGCTGGCGCGCACCAGCGGCTGGGCGGCCAGATGGAACACCACCGTGGGCTGGGCGGCGGCCAACGCGGCTTGCAAGGCAACCCGATCGGCCAGATCGGCGCGTGTGTCGCTGGCCAGCACCTGGGCCACGCGGGCCACGCCAAACAGGCTGGGTGTGGTGTTCGGGTCCAGTGCGTAACCGTGCACCTTGACCCCCAGCGCGTGCAGCCACAAGGCCAGCCAGCCGCCTTTGAAGCCGGTGTGGCCGGTGAGGAAAACACCTTTGCCGCGCCAGAAATTCGGATCGGGAAAGGTCATGCCGTATCCCTTCGCGAAACACCGTGGAACCGGCTTTGCCGGGCCACTGGTGTTGCCCCCTGCAAGGGGGGTGGCGGAAAGCGCTTGCGCTGTAGCCTGGGGGTGAGCATCCTATTCACCAGCGCTTCCACGGGGCTTTGCCCGACAGCCAGAGTTCTTCTAGCAGGTTCTTTTCACGCAGCGTATCCATAGGTTGCCAGAAGCCGGTGTGCTCGTAGGCCATGAGCTGGCCCTCGGCCGCCAGGCTCGCCAGGGGCTCGGCCTCCCAGCTCGTGGTGTCGCCCGCAATGCGGCCCAGCACCTGGGGCGAGAGCACGAAGAAGCCGCCGTTGATCAGGCCGCCATCGCCCCGTGGCTTCTCGGTAAAGCCCTGCACCACCGTGCCCTGCATACTCAAAGCGCCGTAGCGGCCTGGGGGCTGCACGGCGGTGACGGTGGCCAGCTTGCCATGGCTTTGGTGGAAGGCGATGCTGGCCGTGATGTCCACATCGGACACGCCGTCGCCGTAGGTGAAGCAGAAGGCTTGCTCGTCCTTCAGATAGTCGGCCACGCGCCGCAAGCGACCGCCGGTCATGGAGTCGTCGCCCGTGTCCACCAGCGTGACCTTCCAGGGCTCGGCATGCTTGTGGTGCACTTCCATGCGGTTACTGGCCATGTCGAAGGTCACGTCGGACATGTGCAGAAAGTAGTTCGCGAAGTACTCCTTGATGATGTAACCCTTGTAGCCGCAGCAGATCACGAAGTCGTTCACGCCATGGGCGGAATACATCTTCAGGATGTGCCATAGGATGGGCTTGCCGCCGATTTCGATCATCGGCTTGGGGCGCAGATGGGTTTCCTCCGAAATCCGGGTGCCCAGCCCCCCAGCCAAAATCACAGCTTTCATTTGTTTGTCTCCATCCAGCGGCTAAACATGTCTTGGTATGCGGCTTCCACCTTCCTGGCAAAGCCCGCTTCGTCCATCAGCGCACTGGCCTGCATCTGCGCCCGCAGGCTTGCGCGCATTTGGGCCAGCGCAGGCAGGTCAGCAGCCAAGGCGAGTACCTTTTCGACGTACTCTTCTTCGCTGTTGGCAATCCACTCCGGGTGGCCCACGCCGTGCAGGATGGCACTGCCGATGCGGCCCACGCTGGGGCGGCCCGCCAGGCTGACAAAGGGCAGGCCCATGTACAGGGTCTCAAACAGCGTGGTACCCGAATTGTGCGGAAAGCAGTCCAGCCCGATGTCGATGCCGCGCAGTACGTCCCACGGTGGGCTGTTGTAGCCGATGTGCAGGCGCTCAGTGGCGATGCCGTGGGCCGTGAATTTGTCGATGGCGGCTTGTTGCACCGTGGCATCTTTGAACGAGCTGCTGTCGATGACGATGTGGGCCGTGGGCAGGCGCTGCAATATCGCCGACCACACGCGGATGGTGCGGTGGTTGATACGCACGCCGCGGGTCAGGGTGCCCAGCGTGACGTAGCCACGCTGCAGCGCAGGTAAGGGGCTGACCTCGCCCATCGTGGCGGGGGCGCGGTAGGCGGTGTAGCTGCCCGGCAAGCGCCAGGGCTGCTCGGAGAAGACGTTCTCGCAGCCCTCGGGGGCGCTGGCGGCATCGGTGAGGTAGTAGTCGATGGCTTGCAGGCCGGTGGTGTAGCCGTAGCCCATCCAGCTCATGGATACGGGGGCCGGTTTACGGGCAAACATGCCCAGACGGTTGCCGGCGGTGTGGCCGGCCAGATCAACCAGGATGTCGATGCCATCGGCACGGATGCGCTGGGCCAGTGCCGCATCGCTCATGCCGCGGGTGGGCACCCAGTGTTCGACGTAGCGTTTGTAGCGCTGGGTGGCAGCGTCTTCCTGGGTTAACTCCGCATAGGCGTAGACGTCGACCAGGCTGGCATCGTGGTGCGCCAGCAGGGGCTCCATGAAGAAGCTGCAGGCGTGGTGTTTGAAGTCGGGCGAGACGTAGCCTACTTTGAGGCGGCGGCCTGCGCTGGGTGGGTTGGTGTGCGCCGCCCATTCGCCACGGTGCGGCTGGCCAAAGCGGCTGTCGTAGTCCCGGTAGTGGGCAAAAATCTCGGCGCCGGTTTTGTCGGGGTCGTAGTTCAGGGCGAACAGCAGGCTGGAATAAATGGGCGCAGCGTAGTTACACAGCTCCAGGGCGCGCACAAAGCTGGCTTGGCTGGCGGTCAACTGGCCCTGCATCAGCAAGGCGATGGCGTGGTTGGCCCAGGCGGCGGCAAAGGTGGGGTCCAGCGCCACGGCCTCGGCCAGCACGGCCTCGGATTCGGTCAGGCGGCCTTGCTCTTTCAGGCTGGCACCCAGGTTGCTCAAAACGGCTACCGAATCGGGCTTGATATCGAGTGCCTTGCGAAAGTCACGCTCGGCCTCGGCTTGCAGCCCTAGCTCGCCCAAGAAATTACCCCGGTGGAAGTAACTCTCATAGTCGTCGTCCTTGACCACCACGGCATGGCGAATACAGGCTTCGGCCTCCGCACGGCGGCCTTGCTGCTGCAAGGCCCGGCTCAGGTGCAAAGAGACCTGCATGTCATCAGGCGTGATGCGAAGCAGGCTGCGCCAGATGGATTCGGCCTCCACCACCTTGCCCGCTTCTTGCAAAAGCCCCCCCAAACCGATGTGGGCGGCTGCGAAATCGGGCTTGAGGCGTAAGGCCTCGCGGTAGCAAGGCAGTGCCTCAAGGCGGCGGCCCTGGCCAAACAAGGCATTGCCCAGGTTGTGGTGCGCCTCGGCATCTTCGGGTTGCAAGGCAATCACGCTGCGGTAACAACGCTCCGCCTGCTGCATCCACCCCTGCTGCTCGTAGGCCAGCGCCAGGTTGAACAGCGCCTCGGTGTCCGAGGGCAGCAGGGCAACCGCACGCTGCTTGGCCTGCAAAGCTTCTGGCATGCGCCCCAGCTTGTGCAAGAACGACCCCAGCAACTTCCAGCTGTAGCCGTGCCGCGGGTAGCGCACCGTCAGTTCCCGGCCGGCCTGCTCGCCCTGGGCAAAGGCCTGGTCCTGGAACAAATCGACCAACGCGTTCATGGTCTCGACAGAGGGTGCGGCCTCGACCTCCCCCATCGCCACATCCCTGGCCCAGCGCGTAAACATCTGGCCATAGGCCTGTTCCACCTTGCGGGCAAAGCCGGACTCGTCCATCAACGGGCTGGCCTGCATTTGCGGGCGCAGCGTGGCGCGCAGGCGGGCCAAAGCAGGCACATCCGATGCCAAAGCCACCACCATGTCCACATACGCCTCTTCGGTTTCGACAATCCACTCGGGGCGGCCTAGGCCGTGCAGTATCGCGCTGCCGATACGGCCCACACTGGGACGGTCTGCCAACGTCACATAGGGCAGGCCCATGTATAGCGTCTCGAACAAGGTGGTGCCCGAGTTGTGCGGAAAGCAGTCCAGCCCAATGTCGATGCCGCGCAGAACATCCCACGGTGGGCTGTTAAAACCAATATGCAAGCGCTCTGGCGCTATGCCCAAGGCAACAAACTTGGCCACCGCGTCGGCTTGCACCGCCGGGTCCTGGAAAGACCGGCTGTCTATCACGATGTGGGCCGTGGACAGGCGCTGCAAGATACGGGCCCAGACCCGGATCGTGCGGTAATTAACGCGTACGCCCCGGGTCAAGGTGCCCAGGGTGATATAGCCGCGCGACAAAGCCGGCAAGGTATTCACATCGCCCATGCCAGAGCCAGGGCGGTAAGCGGTGTAGCAGCCGGGCAAGCGCCAGGGTTCTTCAGAAAACAAGTGCTCACTGCCCACCGGCACACTGGTGGCATCGGTCAGGTAGTAGTCGATGGCGCGCAGACCGGTGGTGTAACCGTAGCCCATCCAGCTCAAGGATACCGGCGCGGGTTTGCGGGCAAACACCCCCAGGCGGTTACCTACCGTATGGCCCGCCAGATCGACCAATATGTCGATGCCATCGGCGCGGATGCGCTGGGCCAAGGCAGCGTCCGACAAGCCCCGCGTCGGTACCCAATGGTCCACATACCCTTGGTAACGCTGGCTGACCGCATCTTCTTTGCCCAGGTCCGCATAGGCCGTGACTTCCACGGCGGCATCATCATGGTGGGCGAGCAGGGGTTCCATGAAGAAAGTACAGGAATGGCTGCGAAAGTCGGGGGACACATAGCCCACTTTAAGGCGCCGCCCCAGCGTGCGGTCATTGCTGTGGGGCCGCCAGTCAGCCCGGTGCGGCGTGCCAAAACGGCGCTCGTACTCCTGGTAACTTTCAAAAATCACCTCGGCCGAGTGGTCGGGGTGGTAATTGAGCGTAAACAAGAAGTTGTCGAAGATCGAAATATGGCCAGGCTTAAGCGCTAGAGCGGCACGAAAGTTGGCTTCCGACGCATCCAGGCGGCCCATCTTTTGGTAAGTGATGGCCAGGTTATTAAAGGCCTCGGGGTACGCGGGTTGGAGTACCAAGGCCCGCTTCAGAGCCACTTCGGCCTGGGTAAAGTGACCCAAATCTTGCAATGAATGGCCCAAATTACACGCCGCCTCGGCATCTTGCGGCATACGCAGGGCGGCTTGTTTTTTGGCCTCCAGAGCCTCTTGCGCGTGCCCTCCGGCCTGCAGCATGGCTCCCAAAGCCTTCCAGCCAAAACCATGCGCGGGATACTGCTGGACCATCGCGCGGGCTGCCTGGGTTCCTGCGGCAAAGTCGCGCGATTCAAAAAACGAGGTCAGCAACTTCATGTCGTCGGCGCTGGGCTGGCTGTTGCGCGCCGTACGAACGACATCCTTGGCGACGGGTTGCGGCACAGGCTGAGCAGCCCAACCCTCAAACATCTGCGCATAGGCGGCTTCCACCTTCCTGGCAAAGCCCGCTTCGTCCATCAGCGCACTGGCCTGCATCTGCGCCCGCAGGCTTGCGCGCATTTGGGCCAGCGCAGGCAGGTCAGCAGCCAAGGCGAGTACCTTTTCGACGTACTCTTCTTCGCTGTTGGCAATCCACTCCGGGTGGCCCACGCCGTGCAGGATGGCACTGCCGATGCGGCCCACGCTGGGGCGGCCCGCCAGGCTGACAAAGGGCAGGCCCATGTACAGGGTCTCAAACAGCGTGGTACCCGAATTGTGCGGAAAGCAGTCCAGCCCGATGTCGATGCCGCGCAGTACGTCCCACGGTGGGCTGTTGTAGCCGATGTGCAGGCGCTCAGTGGCGATGCCGTGGGCCGTGAATTTGTCGATGGCGGCTTGTTGCACCGTGGCATCTTTGAACGAGCTGCTGTCGATGACGATGTGGGCCGTGGGCAGGCGCTGCAATATCGCCGACCACACGCGGATGGTGCGGTGGTTGATACGCACGCCGCGGGTCAGGGTGCCCAGCGTGACGTAGCCACGCTGCAGCGCAGGTAAGGGGCTGACCTCGCCCATCGTGGCGGGGGCGCGGTAGGCGGTGTAGCTGCCCGGCAAGCGCCAGGGCTGCTCGGAGAAGACGTTCTCGCAGCCCTCGGGGGCGCTGGCGGCATCGGTGAGGTAGTAGTCGATGGCTTGCAGGCCGGTGGTGTAGCCGTAGCCCATCCAGCTCATGGATACGGGGGCCGGTTTACGGGCAAACATGCCCAGACGGTTGCCGGCGGTGTGGCCGGCCAGATCAACCAGGATGTCGATGCCATCGGCACGGATGCGCTGGGCCAGTGCCGCATCGCTCATGCCGCGGGTGGGCACCCAGTGTTCGACGTAGCGTTTGTAGCGCTGGGTGGCAGCGTCTTCCTGGGTTAACTCCGCATAGGCGTAGACGTCGACCAGGCTGGCATCGTGGTGCGCCAGCAGGGGCTCCATGAAGAAGCTGCAGGCGTGGTGTTTGAAGTCGGGCGAGACGTAGCCTACTTTGAGGCGGCGGCCTGCGCTGGGTGGGTTGGTGTGCGCCGCCCATTCGCCACGGTGCGGCTGGCCAAAGCGGCTGTCGTAGTCCCGGTAGTGCGCAAAAATGGCTTCTGCACTTTTATCGGGGTGGTAGTTGATAACAAATAACAGGTTATCGAACGCCACGCGGTGGTCAGGCTTGGCGGCAATCGCATGCTGCAGGGCATCCATGGCCTCGTCAATCAAGCCGTGGGCATTGAAAATGCCGCTCAAATTGTTATAGGCTTCTGCAAAATCGGGCTGCAAGGCAATGGCACGGTTGAAACAGGTATGCGCTTCGTGGACCTGGCCATCGGCATTGAAAGCCAGGCCCAGGTTGTTGAATGCCTCGGCATAGTCAGGCTTGACCGCCACAGTAGTGCGAAATACGGCAATCGACTCCGCAATTTGGCCCAGCTCAAAGTGGGCCCGGCCTAGATTACACAGCCCCTCGGCATCACCGGGCAGCAGGTGCACCGCGCGCTTCTTGGCCTCCAGCGCCTCTTCTTTTTTACCCTGCGGCTGCAACATGGTGCCCAAGGCCTTCCACGCGAAGCCACTTTCGGGGTAGCGCAACACCATCGCCCGAGCATGCGCCTCGCCTTGCTCATAGTTTTTTTGCTGGAAGTAGCCCACCAGAGCCTGTTTTTCCGTCTGGTTGGGCTCTTGTATGGGCAGAGGAACAGCGATCTGCACGGGCTCAGCCGCCACCCGCGGCAGACGCTCCGTCAAAGCATTCACCATGGCCATGGACAGCCCCTGCGCCAGCGGCAGCACCTGGCGGGCCAACTCAAAATGTTGGCAACGCAGCAAGCCGTCGATGTAGCTAAACCAAAACTGGGGCCGCTCAGCGTCGGCATTCAAAGCCGCTTCAAAGTGGGGCAGCGCCTCCAGGGGCCGCAGCAGTTGCACCGCCAGCAGCACGCCCAGATTGTGGTGTGCATCGGCATGTTCAGGTGCATCTTGCAAGACGGCGCGGTAGTTGGTCTCGGCGACAGCAAAATCCAGGGCCCGATGGGCCTCGATGGCCTGTACCAGCAAACCATCCACCGTGGTGGTGTCGGTAGTTGGCGAGCAGGCAATGTCGATGGTCACGTCGGTCATGGTGTTGCGGCCCTGGGCGCAGGGCGTATCTAATAGATAAGGATAACCACCCCCCAGCCGGCGCAAAGTCTGATTTAGCGTTGTTTTGGGGCTCTTCTTCTGGTGCAAGAGCTTGCAAATCCGATACATTTACACACAGGATAAATCGTGCATTTCTCTCTTACCGCCACAATGACCGCCACCATCCAGACATGATTGTTCTCATCGGCTATGCCGTTTCCATGGGTTGCATCTTCGGTGTGTACATCTTTCACGGTGGCAACATTTCGGTGATCCTGCACGCCCTGCCTTTTGAGCTGATCACCATTTTTGGTGGCGCACTGGGCGCATTTGCGGTGAACAATCAGCCCAAAGTCCTCAAAGCCACTATGGCCCTGCTGCCGCAGGCGCTCAAAGGCTCTAAGTACACCAAGACGCGCTACATGGAGTTGCTGTCCTTGATGTACGACATTTTGCAAAAAGCCCGCAAAGAGGGGCTGATGGCGATCGAAGGTGATGTGGAATCGCCGGAGAATTCCGAAATTTTCAAGAAATATCCGACCGTTGGCAGCGACCACCATGTGGTGGAGTTCATGACAGACTACCTGCGCATGATGGTGTCGGGCAACCTGAATGCCCACGAAATCGAGTCGCTCATGGACAGCGAGATCGACACCCACCATGCCGAAGCCCATGCCCCGATTGCCGCTATTGCGCGGCTCGCTGGCGCCTTGCCCGCCTTCGGAATTGTGGCGGCAGTGCTGGGGGTGGTGAACACCATGGGCTCGGTGGGCCAGCCGCCTTCTGTGCTGGGCGGCATGATTGCATCGGCGCTGGTGGGTACCTTTCTGGGGATTTTGTTGGCCTATGGTGTGGTGGAGCCGCTGGGCGGTCTGCTGGAGCAAAAAACCGAAGACGGTGCCAAGGAACTGCAGTGCATGAAGACCACGCTGCTAGCCAGTATGCAAGGCTACAACCCCGCTACCGCGATTGAATTTGGCCGCAAGGTGCTGTTCTCTGGGGATCGGCCCAGTTTTGCCGAACTGGAAGGCCATGTGCGTGGCAAAAAGTAATTCTTTAGCTAACTGATATGGCGACGGAAGGCAAAAAACTCCAACCGATCATCGTCAAGAAGATCAAAAAAGGTGGCCATGCCGTGCATGGTGGTGCCTGGAAGATCGCCTACGCCGACTTTGTAACGGCCATGATGGCCTTCTTTTTGCTCATGTGGCTGTTGGGCTCGACCTCCGAAGGCGACAAAAAAGGCCTGTCCGACTTTTTCAATACGCCGCTCAAAGTGGCTATGCAAGGCGGCAGCGGTGCCGGGGCCAGCAACAGCATATTGTCGGGCGGCGGCTCGGACCTGACCAAGACGGCAGGACAAGGCACGCGCGGTACTGGCGACGACCCGGTCAAAAAGAAGATGGAAGAAGCGGCCGCCAAGGCCGAGATTGCCAAGCAAGATGCGTCACGCATCAAAAACTTGCGCGACAAGATCGACGCTCTGATCACCAGCAACCCCAAGCTGGCCGAATTTCGCTCGCAAATCCGCATGGAAACCACGCCCGATGGACTGCAGATCCAGATCGTGGACGAGCAAAACCGCCCAATGTTCGACAGTGGGAGCGCCTTGGTCAAACCTTACATGCGCGACATATTGCGGGAAATTGGCAGCGCCCTGAATGGGGTGGAAAATCGCATCAGCCTGGCTGGACACACCGACAGTACGCCTTACGGCAATGGTGAGCGAGGCTACAGTAACTGGGAGCTGTCTGCCGACCGGGCCAATGCCTCGCGCCGCGAACTGGTCGCCGCAGGCATGCCGGATGAAAAAATGGCCCGTGTAGTGGGCCTGGCCGCAAGCAGCCTGCTGGACACAAAAACCCCACTGGCCCCCATCAATCGGCGCATCAGCATTACGATCATGACGCGAGAAGCCGAAGCACGACTCATGGGCAATGCCACAATAGAGGCTTCTGTAACAAATGAAACAGCGTCTGGTACCGGGCAATCTTCCGTTCAACCACCCGCACGTGGCGTAGAAAAGCCATGAGATCGCCGAGAACCTCCAAAATGCGCCTTATTTCAGCAACCTTTATCGAAAGGGTCACCCGTGGCAAATGACCTGCGTTTTTTAATCGTGGACGACTTCTCCACCATGCGTCGTATCGTGCGTAACCTGCTCAAAGAGATTGGTTACCCTGACGCGGACGAAGCCGAAGACGGCCTTGCTGCGCTGCAAAAGCTGCGCAGCGGCCTGCATTTTGATTTCGTGGTGAGCGACATCAACATGCCCAATATGAATGGATTCCAACTTCTGGCCGAAGTCAAGGGAGACGAGAAGCTGAAACACCTGCCCGTACTGATGGTGACCGCCGAGGCCCGCAAGGAAGACATCGTAGCCGCTGCACAGGGTGGCGCGGCGGGCTATATCGTGAAACCGTTCACCAAGGCAACGCTTGAAGACAAGCTGATACACATCCTGAAAAAGAACGGGCTGATCCCAGCATGAGCGCCGCAGCCCTACCCGCTGACGGAGAGCTCCAGCCAGCAGTGCACCAAAAGCTCGGTCTTTTGACCCGTCAATTGCACGACTCCCTTAACGAGTTGGGCTACACCGACAAGCTCAAAGACAGCGTCGAAGAGTTGCCAGATGCGCAAAGCCGTCTGACCTACATTGCCCGCCTGACCGGTGAGGCAGCTGAAAAAGTACTCAGCCGGGTCGATCTGGCCAAAATCCAGCACGACTTCATCGCCGCCGAAACCAGCAAACTGGCCGCGCTCATCGTCAAAGACCCGGTCGCAGCTGTTGCCACGGGTGCTGTATACAACTTCGTGGCCGATGTCGAGCGCGCCAGCAAAGAAATCGACATGCACCTGACCGAAATCATGATGGCGCAAGATTTCCACGATTTGACGGGCCAGGTCATTGCACGGGTGGTCAACCTCACCTCGACCATTGAAAAGCAGCTGATCGAACTACTGATCCAGACCGCCCCCACTGCCGCTGTTATTCAGCCGAAAATCCCTGAAGGCTTGTCGGGTCCGGTGGTGGATGCCAGCAACCGCACTGATGTAGTCACGGACCAGTCGCAGGTGGATGACTTGCTGGCCAGCCTGGGTTTTTAGCCGAATTGTGGGGCGGGAATAGGCCAGCCTAAGTGCTGCTTATCCCGCTTTAGCCAAGTGGCTCGGTGCCGACAATGGGGTCACCAAAAACCCCATTGCCATGGAATCATCCAGCCAAGACAAAGACCTACCCGCCACCCAGCGCAAGCTAGACCAAGCACGCAAGGATGGGCAGGCATCACGCTCCAAGGACTTGTCCCATTTGGCGGTGTTGGGCACGGGGTCTGTGGCGGTGCTGCTGCTGGCCCCCTCTTTTCTAGAACATTTCAAGCTGGTTTTGGGCCAACAGCTCTCGTTCGATGCAGCCACCTTGGCGCAGAACGGCAGCATGCTGGACCGGCTTCAAGATGTGGTGCTGGTCGGTATGGTGGCCAGTACCGTGTTTGCAGCGATTGTGTTGGCCGCGGCCGTGGGCAGTGCCGTGGCATCGGGGGGTTGGGTCGCCAGCCTGAAACCCATCATGCCGGACTTCAGCCGTATCAACCCGATCTCGGGGTTTGGCCGCTTGTTTTCCAAAGAACAGGCCACCGACATCCTCAAATTGCTGGTCATCACCACCGTATTGATCTCGGTGGCCTGGACGTATGTGTCCAACAGCCTGGGTTCGGTCGCGCAACTGGTGTTGCAGCCGTCCGCAGCCTCCATCCAGCACGTGGCGAACTGGATCACCTCGGGCATGAGCTTGCTGCTGCTGGTGGTGTTTGCCGTGGCGGCCATCGACGTACCGCTGCAAACCTTTCTGATGAAGTCGCGCCTGAAAATGTCGCACCAGGAGGTGAAACAAGAGCACAAGGAGTCCGACGGTAACCCGCAGATGAAGGGCAAGATGCGCGCCCGGGCCCGCGAGATCGCCCAGCGCACCAGCGTTAGCGCCGTACCCAAGGCCGACTTTGTGCTGATGAACCCAACCCACTTTGCCGTGGCTCTTAAATACGACGAAAAAACCATGCGTGCCCCGCAGGTCATCGCCAAAGGTGCCGACCTGGTGGCCATGAAAATCCGCGATGTGGCCAAAAGCCATGAGATCCCCGTATTCCAGTCGCCCATGCTGGCACGTGCCCTTTACGCACACGCCGAGATCAATGGCGAAATCCCGTCTGCCCTGTACACCGCCGTGGCCCAGGTACTGGCCTACGTGTACCGCGTGAAAGCCGCCATGCGCGGCGAGGGCCAGATGCCCGATAGCTTTCCGCAACCCGATGTGCCGCCCGAGCTCGACCCGCTGGGCAACACCGTTCTGGCTGAGGCAAGCCCATGAACCCGCAGCTCCAGTCCGTACAGCAGTGGTTCAACAACAACCGCAAAATGCTGCAGGGCGTATCGGCCCCGATGATGGTGATGGTCATTCTGGCCATGATGGTCCTGCCCATGCCCGCGTGGCTGCTGGACACCTTTTTCACCATCAATATCGCCGTGGCCCTGATGGTGATGATGGTGGCAGCCTATATGGTGCGGCCTTTGGACTTTGCCGCGTTTCCTTCGGTGCTGCTGCTTACCACGCTGATGCGCCTGTCGCTCAACGTGGCCTCCACCCGCGTGGTGCTGCTGGAAGGCCACACCGGCCCGGGCGCAGCGGGTGCGGTGATCGAGGCTTTTGGCCACTTCCTGATCGGCGGCAACTTTGCGGTGGGCTTGATCGTCTTCGCGATTCTGGTGGTCATCAACTTTGTGGTGGTGACCAAGGGTTCGGAGCGGATTGCCGAGGTGTCGGCCCGCTTCACCCTGGATGCCATGCCCGGCAAGCAGATGGCGGTGGATGCCGACCTGAACGCCGGTTTGATCAACGAAAAAGAAGCCAAGCGCCGCCGCGCCGAGGTGGGCGAGGAAGCCGACTTCTTCGGCTCCATGGACGGTGCCTCCAAGTTTGTGCGCGGCGACGCGATTGCGGGCATTTTGATCCTGATCATTAACATCGTGGGCGGCTTCACTATCGGTGTGCTGCAACACGATCTGACCGCCGCCAAAGCCGCCGACACCTACATTCTGCTGGCCGTAGGCGATGCGCTCGTGGCACAAATCCCCGGCCTGCTGATCTCGATCGCCGCCGCCATGGTGGTGTCGCGCGTGGGTAAGGACGACGACATCGGTAAGCAGATCATCGGCCAGTTGTTCGACTCACCCAAGGTGCTGGGCATTACGGCGGGCATCATGGCGGTGATGGGTGTCATCCCCAACATGCCGCACGTGGTGTTTTTGTCGATGGCGGCGGTGCTGGGCTACATGGCCTGGGCCATTGCCCACCGGCCCGTGCCACAGGATTCCACCCTGATCGTCGGTCCGCCACCCACCGACGGCGAAGCCACCTGGGACGACCTGCAACCAGTGGACCTGCTGGGGCTGGAGCTGGGCTACCGCCTCATCACCCTGGTAGACAAAACCCGCCCCGGCGATCTGCTGACCCGCATCAAGGGCGTGCGCCGCAAATTTGCCCAGGAAGTAGGCTTTTTACCCCCACCGGTGCACGTGCGCGACAACCTGGACCTCAAGCCCAGCGGCTACCGCATCACCCTGCGCGGCGTGGTGGTGGGCGAAGGCGAGGCCTTCCCCGGCATGTACCTGGCCATCAACCCCGGAGGCATCACCACCCCGCTGATCGGCACGGCCACCACCGACCCGGCTTTTGGCCTACCCGCCCACTGGATCGACGAGCGCCAGAAGGAAGCGGCACAAATGGCCGGTTTTACCGTGGTTGATTCGGAAACCGTGATGGCTACACATTTGTCACACTTGATGCAAGTGCAGGCGGCCCGGCTACTGAGCCGTACCGAGACGCAGCAACTGGTGGAGCATGTCAGCAAACTGGCCCCCAAACTGATTGAAGAAGTGGTTCCCAAAATGGTGTCTATCGCCACGTTCCAGAAAGTCTTACAGCTGTTGCTGGAAGAGTCTGTGCACATCCGCGATATCTGCACCATCGTCGAATGTCTGGCCGAGCACGCCGTGGCCACCACCGACCCCGCCGACCTGGCCCGGCGCGTGCGTATCGCCCTGGCCCCGGCCATCGTGCAGCAAATTTACGGCCCCACCCGCGAACTCAACGTGATTGCCATCGAGCCCAGCCTGGAGCGCATGCTGGTGCAAGCCCTGGGCAATGCCGCGGGCCCGGCGCTGGACCCTGGCGTGGCCGACCTGCTGACCCGTAACGTAGCCGATGTGGCCCTGCAGCAAGAAGAGCTGGGCGTGCCTGCCTGCCTGCTGGTGCCCGACCAGATCCGTAACGCCATTTCCCGGCTGGTGCGCCGCGTAGCCCCCCGGCTGCAGGTACTGGCGCACAGCGAAATACCTGAAACCCACACCATCCGCATTGGCCCCATCCTCAAAGGTGCACTCACATGAACATCCAACGCTTTCACGCCGCCACGTCCCGCGAAGCTTTGGCCAAGGCCCGTGCGGTCTTTGGTGAGGGGACGCTGATTCTGTCCAACCGCCCCACACCCAATGGCGTGGAAGTGGTGGCCACCGCAGAAGATGCCTTGTCGTCGCTCGACCGACCCAGCGTGGCACCGGCCCCCGCCTCGGCCGCCACCATCGCCATGGCGCAAGTCCCGGTGGAAGAAGACACCGAGCAACTGGCCATGAGCACACTGTCGTTCCAGGACTACGTGCGCGAACGCATGCTGCGCCGCCGCCACGAAAGCAGCCCCGACCTGCGTGACGAGATCTTTCCGCAGAAAACGTCGGCCCCGGCCTCGGTGCAGGCTGCACCTACACCCATGGCCCCGCCCCCCCAGCGCCCCAAGCCCGCCGTGCATGCCGTTCCGTTCGCGCCGCCCGTGGCCCGTGCCAAGCCCGCTCCGGCTGCCGCCACCATCAATTCCAAGGGCATCGTGGACGAGCTGCAGGCCATGAAGGACATGATTGAAGAGCGCTTCAACACCATGGCCTGGCTGGGCAAGACCAAGCAGGACCCGATCCAGTCCAACCTGATGCTCAAGCTGATCCGCGCCGGGTATTCGCCCGACCTGGCCCGCGCCGTGATGGAGCGCCTGCCCGAAGATGCCACGCCGGCCGAAGCCATCCGCTGGCTGATGGGCGTGCTGGAGCAAAACCTGCGCACCGATGCCGGTAGCAAGCCGATCTTCGAGCAAGGCGGTGTGTTCGCGCTGGTGGGTGCCACCGGCGTGGGCAAAACCACCACCGCCGCCAAGCTGGCCGCACATTGCGCCAGGGTACACGGACCCAACAGCGTCGGCCTGATCACGCTGGACACCTACCGCGTGGCCGCCCACGAACAACTGCGCGCCTTTGGCCGCATGCTGGGCGTGGTGGCCCACCTGGCCCATGACCGCGCCGCTTTGCAAGACCTGCTGGGCCTGCTGGGCAACAAACGCATGGTGCTGATCGACACCACCGGCATTGCCCCCAAGGACCCGCGCAAGCGCGACATGATGGATGTGCTGGACCTGCCCGGTGTGAACCGCCTGCTGGTGCTCAATGCAGGTAGCCACGGCGACACCATGGACGAGGTGCTGACCTCGTTCAAAACCCGGGGCGTGCAGCAGGCCATCCTGTCCAAAATCGACGAAGCCGCCAAGCTCGGACCGGCGCTGGATGCCATCATCCGCCACCAACTGGTGCTGCGCGGCGTATGCAATGGCCAGCGCGTGCCCGAAGATTGGGAACCCGCCGATGCCAAGAAGCTGGTGCGGGCCTCGATGCGCTCCACCACCAAGTCGGCGTTTGACCCCAAGGCCGCCGACTTGAACTTCTTCTTTACCCCGGCACCCATGGATGCCAGCCGCCAGGAACGGGCGCATGCTTGACACCAGTGCCGACCAGGGAGCCAGCCTGCGCCGCATCGCGCCGCAAGCCGCCTGGAGCGTGATTGCCATGGTGACCAGGGGCGACACCGCCACCGAGTTGCCGCTACTCTGGCAAATCTGCGCGGCCCTGCAAAGTTTTAGCCTGCGCATCACCGTACTGGACGCAACCTCGGCAGAAACGGAAGACAATCCAGGTTTACAGAATCTGTTGGACCACGCACACTGGTCAGAAGATGCCGCCGATGATGCAAGCCATGAAGCGCCCCCTTGGCACACCGTGCCCGCCCGTTTGGGGCTAAGCCGCCTGGCGATGCTGACCCGCCAAGACTCCCCCATGTCCACTCCACCCCTCCAAGCCCTCAGCCACCTGTTCCGCAGCTGCGATCTGGTCGTGGTGTATGCCGATGCCCAGCTGCTGGCCACTTTGCTGCCGGGCACACAGGTGCGCCCCTTGCTGGCAGTCACGCCGCGCCGCGCCTCCATCCTCGGTGCTTACCAAAATTTTAAAAAATTGCTGCTGCAGGCCCGGCTGGTACCGCTGATTGCCTCGGTGGTCACCGCGCCCTTCAAAAATGCCGAGCTGCTGGCCAAATCCACTGGGCGGGCACTGCAAAACTGCGCCCACCTGCACCTGGACTGCCAGACCGACTTCATGACCGTGCGCTCATTCCCGCAAAAAACTGCGCGTTGGGACGATGCGCACCCAATCGCCCTGCGCCTGATGGCCAGCGCCATTCCCATGGTCCATGGGGTCGGGAGCCACTGATGTACACCGCCAAAGGCCACCTGGACCGTGAGCACATGCTGCGCCAGTATGTGCCGCTGGTGCGTCGGCTGGCGCACCACATGATCGCCAAGCTGCCGCCCAACATTGAGCTGGACGACCTGATCCAGGTGGGAATGATTGGCCTGTCGGAGGCCCTGACCCGCTACGAAGTAGCCCAGGGCGTGCAGTTTGAGACCTTTGCCACCCAACGCATCCGCGGGGCCATGATCGACGAGCTGCGCGAGGGCGACTGGATGTCGCGCGGCTCGCGCAAGAGCCAGAAAGAGATCGAGCGCGCCGTGCAGCGGCTGGAGCAAAAGCTGGGCCGCAGCCCGCTGGAGTCCGAAATCGCCATCGAGCTGGAAATGACCCTGCACGACTACCAGGAGCTCTTGGGCAAGGTCCGTGGTACGCAGCTGGTCTACCTGGAAGACATGAACGGCGGTGCCGACGATGGTGCGGGCTTTTTAGACCGGCATGTGGCCGACGAAGCCGCCGACCCGGTCAACCTGCTGCGCGACCACCGCCTGCGGGCGTCACTGGTGGATGCCATCAAGACCCTGCCTGACCGGGAGCAGTACATCATGAGCATGTACTACGAAAACGACATGAATCTGAAAGAGATTGCGGCGGTGCTGGAGATTACCGAGTCCCGCGTCTGCCAGTTGCACAGCCAGTCCATCGCCCGGCTGCGGGCCAAGATGAGAAGCCACTGAACACCCCCAGGCTTGCCCACTGCCCCGGAATCGGCTTGCAAAGCCGAGAACTCAGGTGGCAGCGCCAACTCCCTTGCAGGGGGCAACACCAGCAACCTGGCAAAGCCAGTTCTGCGGCGTTTCTGAAAGGGGTGCCTCAATCTTGAATTTGAGCCTTTTAGGCCGCTAGCGCATATTTTACCTACGCTAGTAGCTATAGATTAGATAGCAAATCTAATTTGCGGCTGCAGCGTAGATGCGGGCTGCACCGCCGCGGTAGGTGCCGGTTTTGCCGCCGGAATAGGTGGCGGAGGGTTGGGCTTGGGGAAGCACGGTGGCCAATGCCCGGTCTACCACCACGGCGCGGCGGGCCAGGTTGGACCGTTGCTGGGACAGGGTAAGAGAGACTTTTTCGAGCCGGCTGCGCATGTCAGCATTCAGCGGCTGCATGCCAGCAGGGGTGCGGCCCCATACCGCCATGTCGGCCATGGCTTGGCGCAGCGCGGTGCTGGCGGCCTCCAAAACAAGGGGTTCGCCCGCGATCAGGGCGGCAGACACTTCTTTGAGCAATTGCTCTACGCGCAGCAGACTGGCCTCCATGCCATGGGGTGTTGGTCGGGCCGTCATGGTCGGTAGTCCTACGCTGGAACGAGCGGGAAGGGCGAGGAAACGTTTATTTGCGTGTGACGCTGAGCATCTCTTGCGCGTTGTCGAGCATTTTGTCGGCAATCGCTTCGGGGTTGATCTTGAACGTGCCGTTCTTGATAGCCTCCTTGATGTCGGCCACTTTCTTGCTGTCGAAGTCGGTGCCCACAGCCCGGTCGTTCTGCTCCAACGTGCGGGCCAGAGTGGATACAGACACCTGTGCACCGGCCGCGGGAATGGCGCGCGCACCCTTCTGCGCCATGCTTGCGGGCGCAGCTTCCTTGTCCTGATCGGCTTTCTTGAGTACGGCGGCATTCACTGCGGCCGTTACATCTATCCCTTGTCCAATTTTCATCACGCTCTCCAACAGCCTTGACGTTAAGGCATCGTAGCAATGGTTTCGGCCGATTCTTCATTTTCTTAAATCTAATTAGGCTAGATGGTGTGAGAAAAACCAGTTGTTACATCTCGACCACAATGGTGCGGGCATCCTGCACCACTCCGGACATCACCCGGCCACTATCCAGCCGCACCTTGGCGGGCTGGCCCACCACCCCGGAGGTGATGGCCTGCCCGTCAGACAGCACCTGGAAACCCACGCCCTGGGCCAGCACCCGGATCTGGGTACCGGCCTGGAACACCTGGGCTGGCTTGACCATCGCCTGGCGCACGGTTTGCCCGGCCACCCAGGAGCGGGCCGCCACCTGGCCGATCCACTGCTCGGCGTTGGCCACCACGGGCGACGCGTCTTCGGCCCAATCGACTTCGGCCTCCATCGCGTCGTCCGCCGTCAGCACGGCACCGGTCATCACATTGGTTTTGGCCACCCAGGCCCGGCCCATCGCCTTGACGGTCACCGGCATAAACACATTCCATCGGGTAGTACCCGCCAAACAGCGCAGGCCCAACCGGCTTTTGCCCCACAAACGGGTGCCCGCTGGCATGTACGGCTCCACCTTGCTACAGGCAGCCAGTTGCAAGCGCGGGTCCAGCGCGCCCACCGACACCTCCATGCGCAGCGCCTGGCCCTGCACAGACGGAGCCTGCACCACGGCAGACTCCAGCCAGCGCTGGCTATTAGCCACCATATTGGCCTGCATGTCGGCCTCAGCCTGGGCATACGCTGGCAGCGCGCACAGCACGGCGGCAGCGCAAACCATGTTTCGTAGCAATACGGGCATAGAACCTCCAAATTCTTGCCAAGACTAAGGCCAGAACACCTGCGGCAAAGCCGCGAACTGCGCCGCAATCACCCGCTTCTTCCGGGGCTCAAAAGACTCAAGTTTTTCCATAATTTGCCCAAGCGAGATCCGGGATGGCACCGGAGGTTTCGCCATTGATTACCAAGCGGGGTGTCGCATGTTGGACAAAATGGTCGGTTCGGTGGACTTTCAAAGCAAGGCTTTGGTGCTGCGCGCCGAACGCCAGCGCACCATCGCCAGCAATATCGCCAACGTGGATACCCCCGGCTATGTGGCGCGCGACTTCAATTTCAAGGAAGCCATGAGCGCCGCCACTGCCAGCCAGGGTCTGATCGCCGGCAACAAGACCGATAACCGGCACATGAATTTGCCCGACCTGGACAGCAGCAGCCTGGGCGATGCCCAAAAGCGCGGTTACAGCGTGCAGAGCCAGCCCAATATGGACAACAACACCGTGGACCTGGACCGCGAACGGGCCAACTTTGTCGATAACGCGGTGCGCTACGAAGCCACCCTGCGCTTTATCAACGGCTCGGCCAAAACCATGCTCAGCGCCATCACCGGCCAGTAACCGGCATACAGGAAAGCCCACCATGTCCATGTTTTCGATCTTTGGGGTCTCTGGCAGCGCCATCAGCGCCCAGTCGCAGCGCCTGAACGTGGTGGCCAGCAACCTGGCCAACGTGGATGCCGTCGCCGGGCCCGATGGCAATGCCTACAAGGCCCGCCAGGTGGTGTTTCAGACCACGCTGCTGGGGGCCGAGAGCGCTGCGGGGGTGCGCGTGAAAGAAATCACCGAAAGCCAGCAACCGGGCCGCAAAGTGCTCGATCCCACCAGCCCGTCGGCCGATGCCGATGGCTACGTCACCCATTCAAACGTCAACGCGGTGGATGAAATGGTGAACATGATTTCCGCCTCGCGCTCCTACCAGAACAACGTAGAAGTGATGAACACCGCCAAAACCTTGCTGCTGAAAACGCTGCAAATGGGCCAATAAATTTACTGAAAGCACCCCATGGCCTTGGATGTCACCGCCCTCAACGCTGCCAGCAGTTCGCTGACCAAAACCACCACCAACAGCACGACGGCGGAAGCCTCGCAAGACCGTTTCCTGAAGTTGCTGGTAGCCCAGTTGAACAACCAGGACCCGATGAATCCGATGGACAACGCGCAAATGACCAGCCAGCTTGCGCAGATCAACACCGTATCGGGTATCCAGACGCTGAACGACACCATGAAGAGCATGGCCACGCAAATTGCGGCCCTGCAGTCCTTGCAGGGTAGCTCCACCATCGGCCGCGAAGTACTCACCGAGGGCTCCACCCTGAGCATCACCGACGGCGTGGGCAAGGGCTCTTTTGACCTGAGCAGTGCAGCCGATGCGGTAAAGGTCGAAGTGCGCACCGCCGGTGGCACCCTGCTGGGCACGGTGGACATGGGCGCGCAAGAGGCGGGACGCCAGGCATTCACCTGGGATGCGTCCAAATACACCAACTCGGGCAACCTGGACTTCAAGGTGGTCGCCACCAAGGGCGGCAGTACCGTGGCCACCACGGCGCTGGAGCGTAACAAGGTGGTGTCGGTCAGCAACGAAAACAATGTCCTCAATCTGCAGTTGCAAAACGGCGACTCGGTGGCTTACAGCGCCATCAAAGCCATTTTGTAGCCCCTCCCCCACCGCCGTATTTGCCACCGAATTTTTAGGAGCCATCCATGAGCTTTCAACAAGGTCTCTCCGGTCTGAACGCCTCCAGCCAAAACCTGGATGTGATTGGCCACAACATCGCCAATGCCAACACCACCGGCATGAAGGCCTCGCGCGCCGAGTTTGCCGAGCTGTACGCCTCGTCGTTGGGCAGCTCGGGCGGCATCAGCGCGGGTATCGGTGTCGAGGTGCAGACTGTGTCACAGCAGTTCACCCAGGGCAATATCAGCATCACCGGCAACTCTCTGGACGTGGCCGTCAACGGCAACGGCTTCTTCCAGGTCCAACAGCCCAACGGCACCACCGCCTACAGCCGCGACGGCGCCTTCAAACTCAACAAGGGTGGCGAGATCATCACCAACACCGGCGCCCACCTGATGGGCATCACCGCCGCCGCCGACGGCTCGATCCCCACCGGCGGTGCGGTCGGCCCGCTGACCCTGCCCACAGGCGGCGAAATCCCTGCGGTGCAAACCACCAAGCTGGACCTGAGCTTCAACCTGGATGCCCAGGCCGCCGTGGCCACCGGTACCGCACCGGCGGCGCTCGTGCCGGTGCTGGCAACCTACGGCACCTCGGTCACCGCCTACGATGCGCAAGGTGTCGGCGTGCCAGTCAGCGTCTATTTCACCAAAACCGCGGTCAACACCTGGGATGTGTATTCCAGCGTGAACGGAGCCACTCCGACGCTTACCAAAACCGGCCTAGCCTTCACCGGCACCGGCAGCACGCCCGCAGCCACCATCGGTAGCCTGACCCTGCCCTCGCCCACCAACCCGGCCAGCACCTTCAGCGTCAACCTGAACGTGGTGAGTGCCACCCAGTACGGCTCCAAGTTCTCGATCTCCAAAGCCACCCAGGACGGCCAGGCACCGGGAACCCTGACGGCCATCAGCATCGACGAGACCGGCATCATCCAGGGCACCTACTCCAACGGCAAGTCGCTGGCGGCCGGGCAGATCCAGCTGGCCACTTTTACCAATGTGCAGGGCTTGGCACCGATTGGCGGCAACGTCTGGCTGTCCACCCCGTCCAGCGGCGACCCCTCGGCCAAAGGCGTACCGGGCAGCGGCAACCTGGGCGGGCTGCGTGCGGGTGCACTGGAAGACTCCAACGTCGATCTGACCAAAGAGCTGGTCAATATGATGACCGCCCAGCGCGCCTACCAGGCCAATGCCCAGACCATCAAAACCCAAGACCAGGTGATGTCCACCCTGGTCAACCTGCGCTAATCCGCTAGGCCGCCGCCATGGACCACATCATTTACACCGCGATGACGGGGGCCAACACGGCGGCCAATCGGCAGGCCGTGCTGGCCAACAACCTGGCCAACGTGTCCACCAATGGCTTTCGGGCCGAGCTGGCCACCTACCGCTCGGTGCCGCTGAACGGCCCCGGCTCCAGCACCCGGGTGTTTGCACTGGAAACCACCTCCGGCCACTCCGAAACCCCCGGCCCGGTGCAACGTACCGGTCGCAACCTGGATGCCATGGCCCAGGGCAATGCCTGGTTTGCCGTGCAGGGTTTAGACGGTACCGAGGCCTATACCCGCAGCGGCATTTTTGAAATTTCCAGTACCAACACCCTGGTCACGCCCACCGGTCTGCCGGTGCTGTCGGACGGCGGCGCGCCCATCGACGTGCCAGCCGGAGCCGACATCACCCTGGGCAACGACGGCACCATCAGCGCCAAGGTGGCCGGCCAGGCCTCCAGCAGCCTGGGACGACTGAAGATGGTCACCCCCGATGCCGACAACCCCATCAAGCGCGGCGACGACGGCCTGTTCCGCGGGGCCACCGGCGACCCGCTGCCCAGTGATGCCAACGCCAAACTGCTGGCCGGGGCGGTCGAAGGCTCCAACGTTAACGCCGTGGAAACCATGGTGGGCATGATCCAGACCGCGCGCCAATTCGAGACGCAGATGCGCCTGCTGCAAACCGCCGAAACCAATGACAAAAGCGCCAGCCAGTTGCTGAACGTTCAAGGCTAAATTTAGGAGCCCCCATGATTAATTCACTCTGGATCGCCAAGACCGGCATGGAAGCCCAGCAAACCCAGCTGGACGTGATCTCGCACAATCTGGCCAACGTCTCCACCACCGGCTACAAGCGTGCCAATGCGGTGTTTGAGGATTTGATCTACCAAAACCTGCGCCAGGTCGGGGCCAACAGCACCGAGCAAAACCAGCTGCCTACCGGCTTGCACCTGGGCCTGGGCGTGCGCACCGTGTCCACCACCCGCTCGTTTGCCCAGGGCAGCCTGCAGCAAACCGGCAACACGCTGGACGTGGCCATCAACGGCAATGGCTTCTTCCAGATCAACCAGACCGATGGCTCCATCGGCTACACCCGCGACGGCTCGTTCCAGGTGGATTCACAGGGCCGTCTGGTCACGGCCGAAGGCCTCACGGTAGCCAGCGGCGTGACCATTCCGGTCACCGCCCAAAGCGTCACCATCAGCACCGACGGTACGGTCACCGTGATGCTGCCCGGCAACGCCACGCCCCAACCGGCGGGCAATATCGCCATGGCCAACTTCATCAACCCGGCCGGCCTGGAGCCCAAGGGCAGCAACCTGTACGCCGAAACCGCCGCCTCGGGCCAGCCCACCACCGGCACGCCGGGCGTGAGCGGCATGGGCGTGGTGCGCCAGGGTTTTGTGGAAACCAGCAATGTCAACGTGGTGCAGGAGCTGGTGACCATGATCCAGACCCAGCGCGCCTACGAGATGAATTCCAAGGCCGTGCAGACCTCGGACCAGATGCTGCAAAAGCTGGCCCAGCTGTAGGAGATTCACCATGCGCGCCGTCCTCACTGCGTTCACAGGGCTTTGCCTCCTGGGCCTGCTCAGTGGCTGCGAAACCCTGGCACCCGCGCCCAAGGTGGATTTCGCCGAATCCACCGGGCCCCGGCAATTGCCGCCTGCCGTGGTGGCCACCAACGCCCGCCCCACCGGCAGCCTGTTTGCATCGGCCGCCTACCGCCCGGTGTTTGAAGACCGCCGCCCGCGCTTGGTGGGCGACAACCTGACCATCCAGATCGTGGAAAACGTCAGCGCCAGCCAAAAATCGACCAGCACTGTGAACCGCACCGCCGCCGAGGCGGCGGGCATCACCGGTATTCCCTTCCTGAAAGCCCCTTTACTCGACAAGTTTGGCATCGGTGCCACCTCCAGCAACGACTTTTCAGGCAAGGGTGGCACCGAAAGCGCCAACACTTTTTCGGGGGCCATCACCGTCACCGTGGTCGAAGTGCTACCCAACGGCCACCTGGTGGTCACCGGCGAAAAGCAGATCGGCGTGAACCAGAACGTGGACGTGCTGCGCTTCTCGGGCACGGTAGACCCGCGCGCGGTGCAACCGGGCAGCATCGTCGCCTCCACCCAGGTGGCGAACGCGCGTATCGAGTCCAAGGGACGCGGCCAACAGGGCGAAGCCCAAGCCATGGGCTGGCTGGGGCGCTTCTTTATGAACGTGATGCCGTTTTAGGTACACCCCCGGGCTTGCCCACTGCGTGTGGCAGCGCCAACCCCATTGCAGGGGGCAACTGCAGCAGTCTGGCGGAGCCAGTCCTGCGCAGTTCTGGAAGGGGCTTTGCTGCGCTTGCCCTGGGGCGGGCAGGGGACAGGGGTGTTTATTGCGCCTTGTCTTGCTTCCTCCCCTTCCAGGAAGGGCTGGGGTGGGGGGCTGCCCTGGCTGTATTTTTAAGCCAAATCGGCCTCTGGCGCATATTTCACCTACACTTAGTGCTATCTAAATAATAGCAAAGCCAATTGACCGGAAAGTGCCGCCTTTTCCGCCGTTCCAACACGCAGACGCACCGCAAAATAATGCTAAAGGTTTCGCCATTTCGACCGAACCAGACGTAGAACAGGTGTTCGCCATGCCATTTTCCCGCCTTCTGCCAATGCGCCGTGCCGCGACATGGGGCTTGGGGCTGTGCATGGCATTGCTGGTGGCCCTGCCCGCGCAGGCGCTGCGCATCAAGGAAGTTGCGTCCATCCAGGGCGTGCGTAGCAACCAGTTGACCGGCTACGGGCTGGTGGTGGGGCTGGACGGCACGGGTGACCAGACCACCCAGATGCCCTACACCTCGCAAAGCCTGTCCAGCTACCTGCAGCAGATGGGCATTACCCTACCCGCCAGCCTGGCATCGTCGCTGCAGCTGAAAAACGTGGCGGCGGTGATCGTCACCGCACAACTGCCCGCCTTTGCCCAGCCGGGCCAGACGATTGACATCAACGTGGCCAGCATGGGTAATTCCAAGTCGCTCAAGGGCGGCCTGCTGATCGCCACGCCGCTGCGCGGGGCCGACGGCGAAATCTACGCCATGGCCCAGGGCAATATGGTGGTAGCCGGTGCCGGTGCCGCCGCCGGGGGCAGCAAAGTACAGATCAACCACCTCAGCGCAGGCCGCATTCCTGGCGGTGCGCAGGTAGAGCGCAGCGTGCCCACGCCGCTGCAAGACGGCGACTTCATCACCCTGGACCTGAACTCCAGCGACTTCCAGACCGCCCGCCGCGTAGCCGCCGCCGTCAACAACCGCATGGGCAGCGGCCTGGCCAACGCCATGGATGGCCGCACCGTGCGGGTGCGCGCGCCGAACGACCCGAACGCCCGCGTCAACTTTCTGGCCGACCTGGAAGAGCTGACCATGGAATCCTCGGCCCCGGCGGCCAAGGTGGTAATCAACTCGCGCACCGGCTCCATCGTGCTGAACCAGTCGGTCACGCTCGGCCCCTGCGCCATTGCGCACGGCAATTTGTCCATCAGCATCAGCACCACGCCCTCGGTAAGCCAACCCAACGCCTTGTCGCAAGGACAGACGGTGGTCACCGAAAAGAGCAATATCCAGATCAAGCAAGAACCCGGCATCCTTATCCAGGTGCCGCCTGCGCCCCAGTTGGCCGACGTGGTGCGCGCCCTGAACGCCCTGGGTGCCACGCCGCAAGATCTGCTGGCCATCCTGCAAGCCATCAAGGCCGCGGGCGCCCTGAATGCTGAACTGGAGGTGATCTGATGGCACTGACCCAAACTTCGCAAGTCTCCAGCAATGCGCTGGCCGCCGATGCCCAGTCGCTGAATGCGCTGAAGATGCAGGCGGGCAAAGACGGCGCGGGTGCCATCAAAGAAACCGCCAAACAGCTGGAATCGCTGTTCATGCGCGAGCTGATCAAAAGCATGCGCGAGGCCACCACCAAATCCGGCCTGTTCGACAGCCCCCAGGGCGACCTGGGCAGCGACCTGCTGGACCAGCAGCTGTCGGTCACCATGTCGGGCCAGCCTGGCGGTTTGTCGGCCGCCATAGAGCGGCAGTTGACGCGCCAGACCGTTCCGGCCGATACCAGTAGCACCCCCAAGATGGTCACCCCGCTGGGTGCCCCGAAGGGCAAACCGGCCAGCGTCAGCCAGACCGATTTTGTCGAGCAGCACAACACCGCCGCCACCGCCGTAGAGCGGGCCACCGGCATCCCTGCCAGCTACATGCTGGGCCAAGCCGGGCACGAAACCGGCTGGGGCCGCAAAGAAATCAAGAACTCCGACGGCAGCACCTCGTTCAACCTGTTCGGCATCAAGGCGGGGAGTGGCTGGACCGGCAAGACCACCACCGTCACCACGCACGAAGTGGTGAACGGTGAAACCCGCAAGGTCAGCGCCAAGTTCCGCGCCTACGACTCCTACCAGGACTCGTTCAACGACTACGCGAATCTGATCAACAACAGCCCGCGCTATGCCCAGGCGCGGCAGCAAACCGGCTCCTCCCAGGCCTATGCCACCGAGCTCAAACGCGCGGGCTACGCCACCGACCCCGATTACGCCGCCAAGCTGAACCGGGCCATTACCGTAACGCAGCAATTGCGCCGGGCTTACGCCTAAAGCCCCCTACAGAGTCACGCCATGAGCAACCTCCTCAACGTCGGCGCACGGGCCCTGGTGGCCAACGAAGTGGCTCTGCAAACCATTGGCAACAATATTGCCAACTCCAGCACGGTGGGCTATTCGCGCCAGAACGTGGTGCTGCAGACCGTGGAAGGCCAGTTCACCGGTGGCGGCTACATCGGCAAGGGCGTGGACATCCAGACCATCCAGCGCAACCACGACGAATACCTGACCCGCCAGGCGGCGCTGTCCAAATCGGTGTCGGCCTCGGACGTCACCCGCGCCAACAAGCTGCTGCAGCTGGAAGATATCTTCAAAGGCGGCACCAACGGCCTGGGCGCAGCGGTGACCGACATGATGAACGCGTTCTCCGACGTGGCCAGCGCGCCCACCGACCTGACCGCCCGCACCGTGGTGTTGACCCGTGCCGACGAGGCCGCCGCCCGCTTCAACAATGCCGCCACCCAGCTGACCAACCTGCAGACCGGCCTGACCACCGAGCTGCAAAACGCGGCGGCGGCGGTAAACACCATCACCACCAACCTGGCCGCAGTCAACGGACAGATCCAGCTCGCCAGGGGCAACGGCCAGTCGCCCAACGACCTGCTGGACAAGCGCGACAACCTGATCAGCCAGCTCAACCAGTACATCCAGACCTCCCAGGTGGATGCCGACGACGGCACGGTGACCATATTTGCCGCCAGCAGCCAGCCCCTGGTGCTGGGCACCAAGGCCACGGCCTTGCAGGTGCAGTCCAACCCCCAGGACGCATCGCAAAGCCAGATCGCCATGGTCTTCGGCACCCAGACCGTGGTGCTGTCCGAAGACATGATGGGCGGCGGCTCGATCACCGGAATGCTGAAGTTCCAGAACAAGGACCTGGCCGAAGGGGCCAACCTGCTGGGCCGCATCGCCACCAGCATCACCACGGTGGTCAATGCCCAGCACAAGCTGGGGCTGGACCTGGACGGCAATGCCGGAGGCAACCTGTTCAGCCCGGTCAGCATGCCCATCGGCGCAGCCGCCAGCTTCAACACCGGCAGCGGCACGGTAAACGTCGGCGTGGATGCGCCCACCGTGGCCAAGCTGGCCGCCTCGGACTACAAAGTCACCTTCACCTCGGCCACGGCATTTACTGTGCAGCGCCTGTCGGACAACACCACGGTCTTACCCGACCCGACCACCGGCAGCTACGATGGCCTGGCGATTGCCGTGGGCGGTACCCCGGCCACGGGCGACAGCTTTTTGCTCCAGCCCTACCGCACGGCCGCCAGCAAAATCACCACCGCCTTTGGCTCGCCTCGCCAACTGGCCGTATCCAGCCCGGTGCAGGCCGCCATGGGCACCGCCAATACCGGTAGTCTGGCCGTGGCCAATCTGGCTGCCAAGTCGGTCCCCATTCCGGCCAACATCACGCTGAACTTCACCGGCTCCAACACGTATACGCGCAGCGACACCGGGGCCACGGTCTACACCTACAGCCCCGGGACGCCAATTGCGTTTGACTCCACCAACCTGTCGTCCGGCTGGTCGCTGACCCTGTCGGGCGCAGCCCAGAACGGCGACAAGATCACCCTGGGCCCGGCCAATCCCAGCTACGTCAAGCTCAATGCCGGTAATGCTGCGGCCCTGCTGAACCTGCGCGATGTGGCCCTGTTCGACGGCTCCAGCCTGTCCGACGGCTATGCCGCGCTGATGTCGCAGGTGGGCGTGAAAGTACAAAGCGTGCAATACACCGCCAACGTGTCCAAGTCGATTGCCGACAACCTGGAAACCTCGCGCACCGGGGTATCGGGCGTGAACCTGGACGAAGAAGCCGCCAAGTTGCTGCAGTACCAGCAGGCCTACCAGGCATCGGCCAAGATGGTCCAGATTGCCCAAACCATTTTTGACAGCCTGATGGCCAGCGTGGGCCGATAGGCGAGGAGAAGACCATGAGCAATTCATTTACCCGCCTGGCCAGTGCCACCGGCTACGACAACGCGCTACGCAATCTGACCAACCGGTACGCCACCATGTCTGCGCTGCAAGAAAATATGACCTCGGGCAAAAAAATCCTGCGCTCCAGCGACGACCCGACCGGCGCAGCCCAGGCCGAACGCGCCAACACCCGCATCGACCGCATCAAGACCGAGCAGCGCGCGCTAGACAGCCAGGTCAGCTCCATCACCCAGGCCGAATCCACCCTGGGCCATACCACTGACCTGCTGACCCAGTTCCGCACCCTGGTGGTCCAGGCGGGCAACGGTGCCAACAGCCCGGTAGAGCGCGACACCATTGCCAAGCAGTTGGTCAGTATCCGCGACGAGTTGCTGACCCTGGCCAACAAAAAAGACAGCAACGGCATGCCGCTGTTCAACGGGCTGGGCAGCACCGCATCGCCGTTTGAAACCAGTGCCGACGGCGTGGCCCCCGACCCCGACTACAACTACAACGGCCTGCCCGGCCAAACCGCTGCCAGCACGGTAGCGATACCGTTCACACTGGACGGCCGCGCCGCCTGGATGGACGTGCCCCAGGGCAACGGTGTGTTCAGCATCAGCCTGGGCAGCACCAACACCGGCAAGGCATTTAGCGACATCGGCGTGGTCACCAATGCCTCGCTGATGGCCACCCAAGGCAGCAAATTTACCGTGACCTTCACCGCACCCGTGGCCCCGGCGACCGGTGCAACCACCTACACGGTGACCAACAACACCACCAATACCACGTCGGCAGCACTACCCTACACGGCGGGCCAGTCTATCGTGATGGGCGGCATCTCGATGGTGGTCCGTGGTGTGCCGGGCAACGGCGACACCCTGAACACCCTGGACGTGCTGGACACCAACCCCGCCACCAACCCCAACGCTGCCAATGCCGCCAACCGGCCGAGTATTTTTGACGTGCTCGACCGCAGCATACGCAGCATGTACGCCGTGGGCTCCACCACCGTAGGGGCCAACAGCACGGATGCCAACTTCAACCAGGAGCAGGCGATTTCGCTGGCCCAGATCGACACCAGCATGGAAAAGATCAGTGCCAGCCGGGGCAAGGCGGGCGACCTGCTGACCCGCGCCGACCGCATCACCGACACCCAGTCCGGCAACACCATCCAGGCCAAAACCGACAAATCCAACGCCGAAGACATCGACATGATTGCTGCCGCCGCCGACCAAAGCAACCAGCAAACCGCCTACCAGGCCGCGCTGAAGTCCTACGCCTCGATCCAGAAGCTGTCGTTGTTCAACTACATCAGCTAAGCCCGCACACTCCGCGTCCACCATGGCCACGTCCGTCCTCGGCAGTATTACCCTGGGCTACCGCCCGCTGTGGAACGCTGTGCGCAGCCTGGCGGCAGTGCAGTTGTTCATCGAAGGCCGGGCCGATGCCAGCATCGATGCCGAGCGCCTGCTCGGCGCACTGCAAGAGCAGGGCAAAACCGGCGCGCCCCCCCTGCTGCTGTCGGTCAAGTCCCCTGCGTTGCTGCGGGATCTGCTGGACCATGCGCCCCAGCACAACGCCCCGCCCTACTGGATCGAAGTCCGTAGCGAATGGATGGGCAGCCACGCCATGCCCCAGCGGGTGCAACGCGCCCACCAGCGCGGCCTGCGCCTGGTGTGGCGGGCCGAATCCGACCATCCCCCCAGCCCCGAGCTGGCCGCCTGTTTTTTCACCCGCCTGCTGCGCCTGTCGCCGCAAGCCGCACTGGCCGCCCTGCAAGCCGCCGCCCGCGCCCGTGCCGGTACGCCGGGTGGACCCAGCCCGGTACAGCCCGGCATGCTGTACGAGGGCATTGCCAGCCGCTTGCTGATGGAGCACTGCCTGGACCAGCAGCACGCCACCGCCCTGCTGGGCTGGCCCGACGAAGACATCCTGCACGCCCTGCAGCGCCAGGCCACCGCCCCCGACTACCGGGCCATGGTGCAACTGGTACAGGCGGTGGACGCAGACCTGTCGGTGGAAAAAATTGAAGCCCTGCTGGGCATGGAACCCATCCTAACCTTCCGCTTCCTGGCCTACGCCAACTCGGCCGCCGTGGGCTTGCGTAACGAGGTCGAATCGCTGCGCCACGGCCTGATGCTGCTAGGCACCAGCCAGCTCAAGCGCTGGTTGGTCGAGCAAATGCCCCAGGCCTCGCGCGACCTCAACCTGCTGCCCGTCAAAGCCGCCATGGTGCTGCGCGCCCGGCTGATGGAAAACCTGATGGACTCCGGGGCCGAACACCAACTGGCCCGCGAAATCTACCTCTGCGGCCTGTTCTCGCAAATCGACGTGCTGATGGGCGAACCCCTGGGCAGCGCCCTGCACCGCGTGCCCCTGAGCAGCCGCATCTACAACGCCACCGTGCGCAACACCGGTCCCTACGCCCCACTGCTGCACATCGCCAGCGCGCTGGAAACCGACAACGGTGCCGCCATCCGCGCCCTCTGCCACGAGCACGGGATGGGGCTGGACGAGATTAACCGGGCGCTGTTGAGAACCCTGGTGGTTTAAAAGCTCTAGGCGCACCCGGCCACTACAGCATCAGCACCCGATGCGCCCAGTAGCGCCTCAGCCGATGCGTTGCATGCAGTCGCGAATGTAAGTGTCGGAGGCGTTCAACTGCGCGCTGATGTAGTCGAGCGACCAGCCGTGCGTGCCGTGGCACTTGATGCTGGCCGCGCCGGTGTAGCCCACGCGCTTGAGCTCAGCCAGCGGCACGGCGTGGTCAAGAGTTCCGTCCGCGCGGGGCAATTGTTTTTCGCCTGGGCCAAAGTTCAGGCCGTCGACACCCCGGCGGTAGGCGCGGTCGACGTCCCAGATGTAGTAGTAATACAGACGCTTGCGCTCGGCCAGGAAAGTGATGGCCTGGCTGATGGTTTCGCCCATTACCCACAGGTGCGGCGGTGCCAGGCAAATGCCAAGATTAGGGTGGTCGATGTCGGTCACCAAACGCTTGATCTGTGCCAAGCTGTCCACCCCTTCGTCCCAGCGCTTTTCCTCGTTGCCGCCCGCCTCGAAATCGGCCGAGAACGGCACGGTCAGGTGGTTTTCCACGGCAATGCGCACACCGCGTCGCTCGGCCCGCTCGACCAGCGGTGGAAGGAACTTGGCGACAAAGTCGCTGTAGTTCGCTTCGCAATCGAAGATCACGGTGTCGATACCTAATTCGGCAGCAAAGTCGATCCGCTCCAGCATCTCAGCCTGGTTCTTACCGTACATGGTCAGGCCGCAAGGCTTCAGGCGGTACTTCTCCAGCAGGGCCTTGATGGCCCCAACATCGTCACCCGGGTTGACATGGTGGGCCAGCGGCGCGGCGCTGGACCAAAGGTTGACTTCGCGGTAGTTCAACTTGGCCAATTCGGCCAGCGCAGCTTCGAGCGGGTGGTCATGGTAAGGCAGGATTTCGGCTGTATAACGGAACATAGTTTTCTCCAATAGTGTGTCGGTCAAGACAGGGCAACCCAACTGCTGCCACCCTGGTGGCTGCGCAGCACGGCATCGATAAAAGCCATGCCTTGACGTCCGTCTCGCACGGTGGGCATGGGGTGGTGCGCAGCGTCAAAGGGCTGGCCTACGGCGCGGGCCTGCCAGGTGAGCGAAAAGTCGCGGTAGAGCTGCGCAAAGGCTTCAAAATAGCCCTCCGGGTGGCCGGCAGGCAGCCGCGTGGCCAAGGCCGCATCGCCGCCAGCGGGCGTGGCACCACGGCGCACGATCTGAGTTGCCTCGCCCAGGCGCGTAAATAGCAGCTGGTCGGGACTCTCCTGATCGAAATGGATGGCCGCACGGCTACCGTAGACCCGAAGTTGCAGCCGGTTGGCGCTACCGGTGGCCACTTGGCTGGCCCATAGCATGCCGCGCGCGCCGCCCTGGTAGCGCAGCATGACCTGCACATGGTCGTCCAGCGCACGGCCAGCAACGAAGGTCGTCAATTCGGCCGCGAGCTGGTCGACCTCCAACCCAGTGACAAAGCCGGCCAGGTGAAAGGCATGCGTACCGATGTCACCCAAAGCGCCGGCCGGCCCCGCACGCTGCGGATCGGCGCGCCACTCGGCCTGTTTCTGGCCGGTCAGTTCCAGCGGTTCGGCCAGCCAGTCCTGGGCGTACTCGACCTGCACCACGCGGATTTCGCCCAGCGCGCCGTTGCGCACCAGTTCACGGGCATGGCGCACCAGCGGATAGCCTGAATAGGTGTGCGTCACCATGAACAGCAGGCCCTGGCGCTCGGCCAGCTCCAGCAGCACGTCCGCATGGTCGAGCCGCGTCGTCATCGGCTTGTCGCAGATGACATGGATGCCCTGCTCCAGGAAGGCTTGCGCCACCGGGAAGTGCAAATGGTTTGGCGTGACGATGACGACCGCGTCGATACCATCGGGTCGCTGGGCCTCGCGTCGGGCCATTTCGGCGTAGTCGGCATAACAGCGTTCGGGGGCTAGCCGCAAATCCAACCCACTGGCCAATGCGCGCTGCGGGTCGGACGACAAGGCCCCGGCGACCAGTTCGTAGCCATCGTCCAGGCGGGCCGCGGCACGGTGTGCCGCGGCGATGAAACTGCCTTGGCCACCGCCGACCAGGCCGATACGTATGCGTCTTTGCATGTTGGCTTCCATCAAGGATTCACGGCTGGGCCCAGGCCCAGGCCCAGCACTTGGGCCAGCATCTGCGGGTCGGCACCGCTGGCGGCGAAGTCATCGAACGCCCGCTCGGCCACGCGGATGGTGTGGCGGCGGATAAATTCAGCGCCTTCGCGGGCCCCATCCTCAGGGTGTTTGAGGCAGCACTCCCATTCCAGCACGGCCCAGCCCGCGTAGTTGTACTGCGCCAGCTTGGAGAAGATCGCGCCGAAGTCCACCTGCCCATCGCCCAACGAGCGGAAGCGCCCAGCGCGCTCCAGCCAGCTCTGGTAGCCGCCGTACATCCCCTGGCGGCCGTCCGGCCGGAACTCGGCGTCCTTAACGTGGAAAGCTTTGATGCGCGCATGGTAGATGTCGATAAAGGCCAGGTAGTCGAGTTGCTGCAGCACGAAATGGCTAGGGTCGTAAAGAATGTTGGCACGCGGGTGGTTGTCGACGGCCTCAAGAAAACGCTCGAAGCTGACGCCGTCGTGCAGGTCTTCGCCTGGATGCAGCTCGTAGCACACATCCACCCCGGCCGCGTCAAACGCATCGAGCACCGGGCGCCAACGCCGCGCCAGTTCGGCAAATGCCTGTTCAACCAAACCGGGGGGGCGCTGCGGCCAAGGATATAAATACGGCCAAGCCAGCGAGCCGGAAAAGGTGGCGTGGGCGCGCAGGCCCAGCCGTTTCGAGGCCTGTGCAGCCAGCAGCAGTTGCTCACCGGCCCATGCCTGGCGCGCTGCAGGATTGCCGCGCAGCGCAGCGGGCGCGAAGCCGTCAAACAAAGGGTCGTAGGCCGGGTGCACGGCCAGCAGCTGCCCTTGCAGATGGGTCGATAGCTCGGTGATCTGCAGGCCAAACTCCGCCACCTGGCCCCGCAATTCATCGCAGTAAGTCTGGCTCTGGGCCGCCTGTTTCAGATCGATCAAGCCGGAGTCGGTAGGCAGCTGAATGCCTTTGTAACCCAGGTCCGCCGCCCAGCGCGCCAGGTTGGGCAAGGTATCGAAGGGCGCCGTTTCACCTTGAAACTGGGCGAGAAAGATGGCAGGACCTTGGAGTGTTTTCATGGTGTCTAAACGCGGTATGTGGGTCAGGCTGAGCCACGGAAATGCAGTTTGTGTTCGAGAACAATGCCTTCGATGGCAGCGTCTGGATTGCGCATGCGCTGCAACAGCAGCTTGGCAGCGGTTTCACCCAGCTGATGCATGGGCTGGGCCACGGTGGTCAGCTTGGGCTGCACCATCGTGCAGAGCTCGATGTTGTCGAAGCCGACCACCGCCACATCGTCCGGCACCGACAGTCCGGCGTTGCGCAAGCCTTGCATGGCGCCAATGGCGAGGGTATCGGAGACGGCAAAAACCGCATCCGGGCGCAGGCCAGCGGCCAACATGTCGGCGATGGCGTCGCGGCCATGGTCGTAGGTTAGACCTTGGGTTGTGATCACCCCCCCGGCAGGCGGTGCCAGTCCGGCAGAGTGCAGTGCATCCAAATAGCCCTTGTGGCGTTGCTGCGAATACAGGAAACGCGTGTCGCTGTTGAGCAAAGCAATGCTGCGGCAGCCCCGCTGGACCAAATAGCTCACCGCGTCGAAGGCCGCGCGGGCATTGTCAATGCCGACAAATGGCACCGCCCCCACGGGATCGAACTCGCAACAAGCCACCCAGCACAGTTCACCGTTTTCGCGGCTAAGCTCTTGCTGGATGGTGGCAGGGTCGAGACAGATCGCGCCATCGGCCATGCGGTTGCGCAGCAGATCGAAATAGGTGCGGTCAGCCCCCACGCCCGAACTGGTGTCGCATAGCAAAAGGTGGTAGCCCTCCGCACGCGCCACGCCGTCGATGCCACGCACAATCTCGGCATAAAAGGGGTTACCGAAGTCGGGCACCATGGTCAACAACAACCGGCTCTGCGCGGTGCGCAGATTCCGGCCTAGAAAATTGGCCCGGTAACCCATCTCGGCGATCACGCCCTCGACCTTTTCACGGGTTTTCGGACGCACGCTGTAGTTGTTGTTCACGACCCGGGACACGGTCGCGGTGGACACACCGGCCCGTTTGGCAATCTCGATGATGGACACCTCAGACTCCCCGCAATCTGGCCAGGGCCAAATACTGACGTAAATGCAACAGCATCCTCACTCCCGCAAGCGCGCCGACTGCAAAGGCGCGAGCATCTCGTAGTGGACGATCTCCACCGGGCGCGACAGCAGCTCGTCTTGCCGCGCGATGAGCGGCTGGATGTAGGGCATAGCGATGTGCTGTTCCAGAATCGCGCGGCTGGCCCAGTTCTCGTAGAACATGAAGGCGTTGGGGTCCTCGGCGCTGACGTGCAACTGGTACTCGATGCAACCCTCCTCGGCCCGCGTGGGGACGATGAAAGACTGCAGCAGTGCTAGCAATTCATCTCGCTTTTCCGGCCGTCCGTGGACGTTACCGATGATGGTGCAACCTGGTTTCATGTTGGGTTTGACCTTATGTTTGGATTTAACGTTTTTGCTGGCTCAGGGCAACCGCGAGAATAATGATGATGCCCCTGGCGATCAACTGCTGGCTGAACTCCAGCCCCATCAAGATCAGGCCGTTGTTGATCATGCCTATCATCAGCGCGCCCATGATTGTGCCAACCACCGTACCGGCACCGCCGAACAGGCTGGTGCCGCCTAGCACGGCGGCGGCGATTACCGACAGTTCATCGCCTTCGCCGAGCTGGAAGCGCCCCGACTGCAGGCGGCCCGCATACAACATGCCAGCGACGGCTGCCGACATGCTGGACAGCATCAGCACCCGCATCTTGATCGAACGGGTGTCGACGCCGCTGTAGCGGGCTGCAGTTTCGTTGCCGCCGGTGGCCAGCACGCGACGACCAAAACCGGTGCGCCGCAGCGCCAGGTGGCCGAACACGCCGAACAGCAACATCCACACCAGTAGCGTCGGTACCGGGCCGATATTGCCACCACCAAAAAGGTAGGAATAGCCAGGCGAAAGGATCGGGATGGCCGCCGTGCCGCTGACCCACATGGCAATGCCCTTGGCAACACCCAGCATGGCCAGCGTGGTCAGGAAGGAAGGAATACCGATCCGGGTCGTCAGCAGGCCGTTGCAAAGACCGACCACCAGCCCGGTAGCCAGACCGGCGCAAACTCCCACCAACGGCCCGGCAGCGTCAATCGCCATGGCCGTGGTCACCGTGGCCAAACCAGCCACCGCGCCGATCGACAAGTCAATCTCACCGGCGCAAAGCACAAAGGTCATAGCCACCGCCATTACCGCGATCATCGCCGTCTGGCGAATGATGTTGAGCAGATTGTTCGGATCCAGAAAGCCCTTGTCGAACAGCGTGAACGAGAAGATTACGAAGATCGCGACAAAGCCAAGATAGATGACGTATTTGCGCCAAGAGGTGGTGAACAGCGCGAACGGGGAAGGCCGCGCGGCCAGCGTGGAAGTGGTCATGGAAATTCTCCTTGCGGTGTGCTGGGTTCAAAATTTAGGGCGCTCTGGCGATAAACGATTTGCCAGGCGTCGCCCAGGTTTTCCTTGTCTACCGACAAAGCCGGCAGTACAACAAAGGCCGGTGCCGCCTTGCCTAGCAGGCCATAGCCCGCCAGCAAAGCCTCGGTCACGCCCTGGTCGTAGACGCGCTGGGCAGCCACGCCGCGCACATTGCCGCCGCGTGCCATGTCGGTAGCCACCTGCTGGCCCAGGTCGATGGTGGTGACCACCAGGTCCGGGCGAGCTGCAGCACAGGCCGCTTCGATCACACCTTGCGCCGGCACATCCCAAACCGCCCAGATGCCCTTGAGCTGCGGGTGCGCGGCAAACATGGCCTGCGCTGCCTGCCGCGCCTGCGCCGCAAAGTCGGGACCGGAAATACCCTGCTCGGCGACGATGCGGATGCCGGAATGCTGCTGGGCCATGGTCTGTTTGAAGGCTTCGTGGCGCTGGCGTGTCACGGAAAACTCGGCCGCGTGGAACACAAGCCCGATCTCGCCCTGGCCCTCCAACGCCTTGGCCATCAGCTGTGCCGAGGCGACCCCGTTGCCGTGGTTATCGGACGAAACGACGCTGACATAGTCCCGCCCGGCCACATGCCCGGCGGGCACGTTGTCCATATAGACCAGTTGGACGCCGCGCTCGGCAGCCCGGCGGTAGGCTGCCGCCGTCGCCACCGGGTCGGTCGGGATCGAGATAATGATCTGCGGATCGAGCGCCAGTGCGGCCTCAATATCCTTGACCTGCTGCTCGGCCTGGAAGCCCGCGTCGCTCACCGCGACCACTTCGATCCCCATGACGGCAAACTGGGCTTTCAGCCCCTCGACCTGGGCACGCGACCAGTCGTTTCCCGCGTAATGCATCACGATCGCCGCCCGGGCCTGCATCGCCCGGATCCGGGCCAGCTCCTCGTCGCTGAGTTTGACATTCACCGACAGTTCCGGGGGCTCTCCGTGCGGGCCGGTGCTGAGTGTCTTGGTATATTGCTGCGCCCGGTTTTGCAGCGCCATCTGTAGATAGCGCTCGGCCAGCAATTGGCGCTCGGCCGGCTGGCTGGCAGGGGCCATCACTGCCTCAAGCTCGCTGCCGGGAATATCGCGCACCAGTTGGCCGTTGGACATGACCACGATGCGGTCGCTTGCAGCCAGCAGCTCGGCGAGCTCGGACGAAAGAATCAGCACCGCCTTGCCTTGCCGGGCCAGCTCGCGGACCAATGCCACGATTTCGCCCTTGCTACCAATGTCGATGCCCGCTGTGGGCTCGTCGAGCACCAGCACGTCCGGGTTGTTGCCTAGCCATTTGGCTATCACCACCTTCTGCGCATTGCCGCCCGACAGCGTGCTGACGGCACTGTCAGCCGAAGCGGTCTTCACGCGCAGCCGCTTGATCAATCCGTCGGCATGTTGTTTAGCCTTGTCGCTCAGCATCCACGAAAACTTGCTGAGCTTGTCGAGTACCGGCAGATGGATGTTCTCAGCCACGCTGTGCGCTGCCACGAAGCCCTGGCGCCGACGGTCCTCGGGGATCAGTGCGATGCCATGGCGGATCGCGTCGCGCGGGCTCTTAATCGACACCGCCTTGCCTTTGATGCGGATCTCGCCGGCAGCCAGAGGATCGATGCCGCACAGCACTCTGACCATGGAGCTGCGGCCACTGCCCAACAGGCCGGCGACGCCGACCACCTCGCCGCGGTGGACCACCAGGTTGACAGTGTTCTGCGGCCGCCGGGTACCAGACACGCCGCGCAGCTCGATCAGCGGTTCGCCCAGCGCTGTCTGCCGGTCAAAGTCGTGGAAGCCGGCCGCGCTACTTCCGACGATGTGCTCAATCATCGACTGCAGCGTGAACGCGCCGATCGGCGCCGTCATCACATGCCGGCCGTCGCGCAGGATGGTGGCTACGTCGGCAATCTTGAAGATTTCGTCCATGCGGTGCGACACGTAGACGATTGCCACGCCCTTGGTCTTGAGCCGCACCACGAAATCGAACAGCCGGTCGGTCTCGGTCGACGACAGTGCCGTGGTCGGCTCGTCGAGGATCAGGATGCTCGGCTGCTGTGACATCGCCTTGATGATCTCGGTAAGCTGCTGCTGGCCAGCGCTGAGTTCGGACACCAATAAACGTGGATCGATGTCGATCCCGAGCTCGCCGAACAGTTCGCGCGCCTGGCGCTCGGCCTCGCCGTCGTCGATCAGGCCCAGGCCGTCGCGCCGCTCGCGGGTCAGAAAGATGTTTTGCGCCACGCTCAGCGTGGGCACCAGGCTCATCTCCTGGAAGATCATCGCGATGCCTGCCTTGCGTGCAGCCTCGGGCGTGTTTTCAACCAGCAACGCCCCACCGACCTCGATCTTGCTGCCCGCGTCGGGCGTGTAGACGCCATTGAGAATCTTCAAGAGGGTCGACTTGCCAGCCCCATTGCCGCCCAGCAACGCATGGATCTGGCCCTTGTGGAAGCTCAGATCGACGTTGTCCAGCGCCCGGATGCCTCCGAACGACTTGGACACGCCGGTCATGCGCACCGCAACGGCATTCGGGGCACTGGCGTTCATGCTGCGATCTCGGTCCACAGGCCGGTTTGGCCAGAGTGCAGGATGGCCTCGGCGATCAGCTCGACGCGGTAACCGTCGTCGAAGTTGGGCGATGGTTGCTGGCCGCTAACGATGGCCTTGCACAAGTCATAGCATTCGACAATCTTGGTCTCGGTGTAGCCAATGCCCAGACCAGGGATCGGCCACAGGCCATCGCCGTAAGGATGCGCCGGGCCGGTGTAGATAGTGCGGAAGCCGCGTACATCGGCCGCATCGTCGGCAAACACCACCTGCAATTCGTCACGGCGTTCGTAATTGAAGACGATGGAGCCGCGTTCGCCATGGATCTCGAAGGTTAAGAAGTTATTCCGGCCGTAAGCATTGCGAGTGGCTTCGATCGAGCCCACCGCGCCGTTGGCGAAGCGCAGCATGGTCAGCATCTCGTCGTCGACATCGACCGCGCCGCGCGGGCCGCTAGCGTTCTTGTCGGCAGCGCCAAGCTTGTCCACGCCACCACTTTGCAGCGGCCGGGTCTTAACGTAGGTATGCGTCATGGCGTTAACCGCGCTGATGTCGCCCACGAGGTAGCGCGCCAGGTCAACCACGTGCGTACCGATGTCTCCCACCGCGCCGGAGCCAGCGATCGTCTTGTTGAAGCGCCAGGACAATGGCGAATCGGGGTCCGCGCTCCAATCCTGTAGGTAGGTACCGCGGAAGTTCAGTATCTTGCCGATACGGCCCTCGGTGATGAACTTATGCGCCAGCGCCACGGCCGGGGTGCGGCGGTAGTTAAAAGCCACCATATGGATCACGCCGGCGGCATTGACGGCGTCGAGCATGCTTTTGCTTTCGGGCGCGGTACGCGCCAGCGGCTTTTCGCAAATGATGTGCTTGCCGGCTTGGGCTGCGGCAATCGCGATCTCAGCGTGGCTGTCGTTGGGAGTGACGATGTCAACAATGTCGATGTCTGGACGGGCGATCACCGCGCGCCAGTCGCTCGATGCTTCTTCGAAGCCAAAGCGCTGGCGGGCGATTTCGGCCGCTGCCGGGTTGATGTCAACCACCACCTTGCGTACAGGGATGGCAGGCGCGGGCCAAAAAAACATGGGCATCGCGGCATAGGCTAGAGCGTGGGCTTTGCCCATAAAGCCGCCACCAATCATGGCGACATTGAGGTTTTTAGTCATGGTTATTTCCTTACTTAAAGTGTGGGCCAGGGACGGCAACTCGCGCATCCCCGTGCAAAACGTTGGTTAGGCTTACTTCATGCTTTTGCGGATGTTGTCTGGCGCGTCCACGTGGTAGACCTGCTTCCACGAATCCAGCACATTGGCTTTGGTAGTAGGAATGATTGGCCAGGCGACAAAAGTCGGAGCCTTCTTGCCCAGCAGCGCATATCCACCAAGCAAGGCCTCAGTCACGCCCTGGTCGTAAGGACGCTGTGCCGAAACGCCCTTGACAAACCCGCCGCGCGCCATGTCGATGGCGACGTTCTGGCCCAAGTCAACGGTAGTGATGATCAAATCATCGCGACCAGCCGCACGGGCGGCCGCGATCACGCCTTCGGCTGGCACATCCCACACTGCCCAAATGCCTTTGAGCTTGCGATTCGAGGTCAACATGGCTCCAGCAGCTTTCTCAGCATCACCCACAAAGTCCGGGCCGCCGATACCTTGCTCGGCAACGATCTTGATGTTCGGGTAAAAGTCGGCCATTACCTTTTTAAAGCCGATGTAGCGCTGGCGCGTTTGGAAGAAGTCGGTCGCAGCGTGGAACACCATGCCGATCTCGCCGCCATTCGGGCCCAGGGCCTGCGCCATCAGGTGCGCAGACGCCACGCCGTTGCCGTAGTCGTTGGGGGAGACATTGCTGAAATAGTCAACGCCCGCCTCCAGGCCCTTGGGGTCATTGCCCATGAAGATGATCTTCACGCCCTGCTTGGCCGCCTTTTGATACGCAGCCCGGGTAGCCACCGGATCGGTTGGGACCGAGACAATGATGTCGGGTTTTTGCACTAACACCGTCTCAATATCGGCTACCTGTTTCTCAGACTTAAAGCCAGCATCGGTGACAGCAATGACTTCGATGCCCATCAACTTGAACTGGGCTTTGAGCCCCTCGACCTGGGCCCGCGACCAGTCGTTGCCGCCGTAGTGCATGACGATAGCAGCCTTGGCCTTCTTGGCTTTGACCTGGTCGATCTCGGCCGCAGACAGCTTGATCTCAGACGCCGGGACCGGCTTTTCGCCACCCGGTCCAGCGGGTGGCAGCATCGTGGCCACTTCTTTCAACGCGCCAGCGGGGTCATAGGCCAGAGCTGGCGCAGTGATGCCCAGCGCCATGACGAAACCAGCGGTGCACAGTGCGGCGCCGAGGCGGGAGACAGAAAATGTTTTCATGGGGAAATCCAAAGGTGAGGCTAGGTGGTTGCAGGGTGAGCGGCGCTGGGTGGTGCCCGGCGCCTTGGGAGATATCACATGACAAAAACGGCTTTTTCGGTCTTGCGTTGGTCGAACAGACTGAAGGCCTGTGGTGCCTCATCTAGGCTGAAGGTATGCGTGGCTAGTTGCTCCAGGTCGATCTTTTTGGAGATCAACAAGTCGGCGAACTCGGCGTATTCGGCGATGCCAAAGTACCAAGAACCCATCAAGGTAATCTGCTTGCGGATCAGTTGTTCGCTGGGGCGGATGGTGGTCTCCTTGGACTCGCCGATGAAGGCCACCTTGCCAAAGGGCCGCACGGCGTCGAGCGCCATGTTCTGCGCCCCCGCATTGCCCGAACAGTCAATGGCCGCACTCAGCCCGTCGCCGTGGCTGAACTCTTTGATCGAGTCCAGCACGCCAACGTCGGTCGGATCTAGGGCTAAGTCGGCACCCAGCTTGAGTGCAAACTCGCGGCGCTCGGCGATGGGGTCGAGGGCAACGACCCGCGCACCCAGCGCCTTTGCCGCCAGAATGCCGCTCGAACCCATCGGTCCCATGCCCCAGATACCCAGGGTGCTAGCGCCCGACAGTTCGAGCTTTTTGCAAGCGCTGTAAAGGGTTCCAAAAGCATCGGTCGAAATCGCCGCAGCGACGAAGCTCATCGCGTCCGGAATGCGCAGGCAATTGCGCTCAGGTACCACCATGTAGTTGGCATTGCCACCGTGGGCCGTAAAGCCAATGCATTTCCAGGTGGGGCACAGGTGAAAGATGCCGCGCCGGCAGGCCGGGCAGGTGCCGCACCCCAGCGCCAGGTGCACCGCCACGCGGTCGCCGACCTTCAGCGTCGAGACCCCAGGACCGAGTTCTTCAACGAAACCGGCTGGTTCATGGCCGCAAATAAAGCGGCCGGGCTCGGCATCCCCCAATAACGCATTGCCGTAATACAGGCTCATATCGCTGCGGCAGATGCAGGAAGCCTTGACGGCGATCTGTACCTCTCCGTGGCCGGGCCGAGGGGGATCGAGCTCGCGCACCACCACCTCTTTATTGCCAGGTAAGTAGACTGCTTTCATACTGTGATCGCTCCAAAAGATCGAATTAAGAACAAGTTCAGCGCAGGCTGCTCTTGATTTTTTCTGTGGCTGGCACGTGGTAAACGGTTTGCCAGGCCTCCAGCACGTTCTGCCGGGTCACTGGCAAGGCCGGCAGGGCTACGTAGGCCGGTGCAGCCTTGCCCAGCAGTCCGTAGCCAGCCAGCAAGGCCTCGGTAACGCCTTGGTCGTAGGGGCGCTGCGCACCCAGGCCCTTGATGAAACCGCCGCGCGCCATATCGATAGCGACGGTTTCACCCAGATCAACTGTGGTGACGATCAGGTCGTCACGCCCGGCGGTGCGCGCCGCGGCGAGTACCCCTTCGGCAGGATCGGACCAGACCGCCCAGATGCCTTTGATCTTGCGGTTCGAGGTCAGCATCGCGCTGGCGGCCTTGTCGGCATCCCCCGTGAAGTCGGGCCCGCCTATGCCCTGCTCGGCCACGATCTTGATCTTTGGGTAGTCGCTGGTGATGGTCTTCTTGAAGGCGTCGTAGCGCTGGCGCGTAACGAAGAAATCTGCCGCGTGAAAAACGATACCGATCTCACCCTCGCTCTTCAGAGCTTGCGCCATCAGGTGGGCAGCGGCCACGCCATTGCCGTAGTTGTCGGCCGAAACAACGCTGACATAGTCCTTGCCGGACTGCATGCCCTTGGGCACGTTGTCCATGAAAACCAGCTTCACGCCCTGGGCCGCCGCCGCCCTGTAAGCCGAGGCCGTGGCCGACGGGTCTGCCGGAATCGAGACAATGATCGAAGGCTTCTGGGTCAACACGGTTTCGATGTCGGCGACCTGCTTTTCAGGCTTGAAACCGGCATCGGTAACGGCAATCACCTTGATGTTCATCTTGGCAAACTGGTCCTTCAGACCGGCAATCTGGGCGCGCGACCAGTCGTTGCCGCTGTAATGCAAGACGATGGCCGCGGTCGCATTCATCGTCTTGATCTTGGCCAGTTCGGCATCGCTGAGCTGCACCACCGAGGCCGGTGCAGGCTTCTCGCCATGGGGGCCCAGACTCTGCACGTTGTCTTTCAACACCGCCAGCGCAGCTGCGGGGTCTACCGCTACAGCAGAAGTGGAAAGGCCGATGAGCACGGCCGACAGGGCCGCAGCAAAAACGGTGGGGATAGAACGTAGCATGAATGTCTCCTTTTATTGTTGTGATGGGTGCCTGTAGGTCCAGGCCTAATTTTTTTGTGTCGCCTCGAAGTCTTGAAAAAACTTGCGCGTGCGCTGGGCTGCGGCCGCTGGTTCGGACCATTCGTCAAGCTCGGTCGTGATCCAACCCTCGAAATTCAGTTCCTCAAGCTTGGCCAAGATGGCGCGCGTGTCGAGGTCGCCCTGGTCCAGTGGCGTGAAACGGAAGGGCGTGCGCTGCCATCCCTTCATGTGCACATAGGTAATGCGGTCGAAGAACTCTTCGATCAGCGCCGGCACGTCAGCGCCACCGGCAGCCAAGTGGGCGGTATCCGGGCAGAAACCGATGTCGGTCTGCGCGAAGATCTTGCGCACCTGCTCGGGGGTTTCGACAATGGTGCTCAGGTGCGGGTGGTAGTGCGCGCTGATGCCATGCTTGCGGGCCACGGCTGCGGCCTGGTTCAGCGCCGCGCCCAGCAGGGCGTAGTCGCCTTCGCGGATACCTGCGGCGCGCTGCGCTCCGCCGCCCAGCACGATGTATTTACCACCGGCTTCTGCGGTGGCCGCCGAAACCCGGTCGATGCGCGCCAGTTCCTCTTCCAACAGATCGGGAAAGATGAAGTTGCAACCGCTGTAAGACGCTACCAGTTGCACCCCGGCCGCGTCCAGCAGGCGACGCAATTCAGCTGGCTGGTAGTCGAGCAGGTTGCCGTCAAACATCTCGACACCATCGAAGCCGGCCTCGGCGATGTCGGCAATGGCGCGCCCCATGTCGCCATAAGTGCGGTAGGTCAGGCGTGTGGCAGACGTGACGCCAACAGCGTCGCCCCCCATCGGGCCCCAGCAGTTGGTTTGATAACCCAGTTTCCAGCGCTTCATCAGAGATCCCCTTCAATTGACAATCGGTTTTAGTAATCGTTTACTTTTTTAGATCCATCTTTTACCGTTTTGATGCGGCTGGGCAGGAACCATCCCATTTCAGCTTAAGTTCCAGCCCACAAAACATGCATTTCTGGAATAAAGTAATCGTTTACTTTTTTACATCAAAGTGAGGAGGAATATTTCCTCCCTACCCCATGCTTGCAATTCAGGCCGCTAACAACACCTCAATCCCAGCAGGTGCGTTGCTCTATGGGTTGTATAGTAATCGTTTACTTTTTTTATTTAATCGGGGTTTTCCCGCGATGGCGAGACTCACCTCAAGCGGCCCGGAGCAAGGCCAGATCGACGTGCGCCGCCATGGCGGCATAGCCTCGGTCTTGCAGATGGAGGTGATCGCCCGAGTCGTATTCCGGCCGTAGCCGGGTCGGCGACTGCGGATCGCGCACGGCCGCGTCGAAGTCGATAACCGCATCAAAATGGCCAGCCTCACGTATCCATGCGTTGACCTGAACGCGCAAACTCTCCTTGGCCGGGTCATAAAAATAGGCAAACGGTCCGTCGGACAAGGCCCCGGCAAAAGGGGTGAGAGTTGCCCCGATGGCGCGCAAACCATGGGCGCGGGCGCGGGCTATCAACTGGCGGTAGGCACTGGTCAGGCTTGCCACGGTGGGCAACGCCCCGGTCGGGTCGAGTACGCCGCCTGGCCAACCGATATCGTTCAGGCCCAGCATCAGAATCAGGGTGTCAACGCCTGGCTGCGCGAGCACATCCCGATCAAACCGCGCCAACGCACTGGAACCCATGCCGTCGGCAAGCACCCGGCCGCCCGAAATACCTTGGTTCAGCACCGCCACTGGCGCTCCACCTGCCGCCTGCAAACGTTCGGCCAACCCATCGGGCCATCGCCGATTAGCGTCGAGCGTGGAGCCGTCCCCATCGGCGATCGAATCGCTCAGCACCACCACCGCGCGCGCCGCAGCCGGGGCATCGACCCACACAGCACTCAGGAATAGGCGCGAAGTGAAGCTGGCCTCGGTAGTCAGCCCAACCTGCGAAACCACGTCGCCAGCGGCAATACAGGCGGTTTGGCGGGCATCGAAATGCATGGTGGAGGTAGGCGTAATCTCGGGCAGGTACAGGCTGATCGACAAGCTGGTCAACGGTGCCACAGGCCATGCCAAAGTGTCGCTGATGGCGATGGCTCCGGGAGGGATCACCGTGCCGCGCTGGCCATCGAAGCGTAGCGCATGCCCCGATCCGGCCACGGTGGCCGAGGGGCTGTGGGCCAAGGCGAGTTCAGCTGCGCCAATCACCAGCGGCCGGTCACCATAGGCATTGGACAGGACGATGCGAACCCGCTCGCCGCCAATGCTGATGCGCGCGGTCTGGCGCAGGGTTTGGTTCCAGAGCTGGCGCGGTAGACCGATGGGAACCGGGAAGCTGGCGGGCCAGACGGGCTGGGGACTGGCGGTCCAGGTAGCCACCCAGGTGTGTTGAGAGCTGGAAGCGAAGTCAGGCGGCATAGGATCGATATTCTTTGGGAATTAAGGAGACACGGTTGTACGACCTTGCGCACGCTTGGGCAGTGATCAACCCCCACCATACTACGCGCGGTAAATGCAGAGATAGGGGCTTACTGCCCCGCGGCACAGGCCGCCCGCTTCAGCCCCGCACCCGCGCAAACACTTTCCAAAACGCCGCATCCTGCGTATTCGCAAAGTTGATGCGCATCAGGCTGCTGGGCTGGCGGTTGGCGTGGAACAGGGCGCCGGGGGCCAGCATGTAGCCCTCGTCCAGCATGCGCTGGGCCAGGGCATCGGTGTCTACGCCGGTTTCGACCCAGCCGAACAGGCCTGCGGGTTCGGAGGCGAAGCTGCAGCCTGCGGCCAGGGCCAGCTTGGTGCTGCGGGTGCGGGCCTGGTCGAGGCGGGCGCGCACGCCTTCCGAATGGCGGCGCAGTTGGCCCTGGTCGATGCACCAGGCCAGGGCTTTTTCCAATAGGGACGGGGTGGTCAATGTGGCCAGCAGCTTGGTGTTGGTGAGGCGGTCCACCAGGGCGGTGGGGGCGGCCAGAAAACCCACACGCCAGCCAGGGGCCAGGATTTTCGAGAAACCGCTGGCGTACAGGGTGCGCTGCAGGCCGTCCAGCACGGACAGGCGGGTGGCGTGTTCGGGGGCCAGGTGGCTGTAGGTGTCGTCTTCCAGGATGTAGAAGTCGTGGGCGTTGGCCAGGGTCAGCACCCGGTGCGCGCTGCCAGGGGTGAGGCAGAAGCCGGTGGGGTTGTGCAGCACGCTCACGCTGACAAACAGCTTCGGGCTGTGCGCCTCGCAGTAGCGGGCCATCACCTCTAAATCCGGCCCGTCGGCGTTGCGCGGCACGGGCAGGATGCGCATGCCCATGGCCTCCAGCCGGGCAAATTCCACCGCCCATCCGGGTTCTTCGACCATCACGCAGTCACCGGAGCGCAGCAGGGTGCGGCTGGCGATGTCCAGCGCGTGGGTGGCGCCCACGGTGGTGATGATCTGCTCGGGCCCGGCCGGTACGTGCAGGCCGAGCAGCTTTTTCGACAGGCTTTGGCGCAGGCCGAGGTCGCCCGCCGGGTCGCCATAGCGGCGCGAGAAATCGGCCGTGCCTGCCGCCACCCGGCGCACCGCGGCGGGCATGAAGCTGTTGGCCAGCCAGTCAGGTGGCAGCACACCCATTCCGGGTTGGGGGGTGTCGCTGTCGCCCTGGAACATGCCGCGCATCAGGGCGGTAGCGTCGATGGGGCGGCGGGGCGGGCTTGCTATGGAATGTGTAGCTTCTCGCGTATGCATATCCTGCGCTGGAGCCCCATTTTGTATAAAGTCTCGCACATAAAAGCCGCGGTTCTTGCGCGCCTCTACCAGGCCCAGCGCCAGCAGCCGGTCGTAGGCCGCCACCACGGTAGAAGCGCTGACCTGGTGCTGCTGGGCGCACTGGCGCACCGAGGGCAGGCGCGCACCGGCGGCCAGCAAGCGGCTGCGGATGCGCTCGGCGAAATGGCTGGCGAGCTGCTCGGTCAGCGTTTGGTCTGCGGTTTTCATCAACATGGTGGTACGTCCTGTGTGCTGGCCTAATGGGCAATACAGTTCACAAACTGAGTCGTTAAAGTGTACTGCCAGTGTGCTGATATTGCCACTACATTGGATATCACCATGCACACCCACACTGCCACCCTCCCCCTGCCGCCGCCCTCGCACCGCAGCGCCGAACGCCGTGGCCTCTGGCTGGGTCTGCTGGGCGTGGTGATTTTTGCGCTGACCCTGCCGATGACGCGCATGGCCGTGGGCACGCCCGAGGTGCCGCAGATGTCCGGGGTGTTTGTGGCCATGGGCCGTGCGACGCTGGCGGGCGGCTTGTCGGCGCTGTTCTTATGGGCCACCCGTGCGCCCTGGCCGCAGCGGCAGGACTGGATGCCGCTGCTGCTGACCATGGCGGGTGTGGTGTTTGGCTTCCCCCTGCTCACCTCCATCGCCATGCGCCATGTGGAGGCGGTCCACGCCAGTGTGATCGTTGGTGTACTGCCGCTGGCCACGGCGGTGATGGGCGCGCTGATGCACCGCCAACGCCCGTCCACCGGCTTTTGGCTGTGCGCCGTGCTGGGCAGCGGGATGGTGGTGACGTTTGCCATGCTGCATTCGGGGCAAGCCGGGCTGCATATCCAGGCCGCCGACGGCCTGCTGCTGCTGGCCATGCTGCTGGGCGCCGTGGGCTACGGTTTTGGCGGGCGCTTGGCGCAGCGCATGCCCGGCGAGCAGGTGATTTGCTGGGTGCTGGTACTGGCCCTGCCCATCACTTTGCCTGTGGCACTGTGGACGCAACCCGAGCAGGCGGTGTCGGTCCACGCTTGGGCCGGTTTTGCCTACCTGGCGGTGTTTTCGCAGTGGCTGGGCTTTTTTGCCTGGTACCGGGGGCTGGCGCTGGGCGGCACCGTGCGCGTCAGCCAGGTGCAGCTGGTGCAGCCGTTTTTGAGCATGCTGATTTCCATCCCACTTCTGGGCGAAACGCTGGATGTGGTGACGCTGGGCTTTAGCCTGGCGGTGATTGCCACCGTCTTCATCGGCAAGCGCATGCCCGTTCGTTGATTTTCAGGAGCCAGTATGGATACCCAACTCTTCGCCGCGCTGACGCTGTTTGCCTTCGTCAGCTCCATCACCCCCGGCCCGAACAACCTGATGCTGCTGGCCTCGGGCGTGAACCACGGCTTTCGCGCCACGCTGCCGCACATGGCGGGCATTTCCACGGGGTTCTTTATTCTGCTGGCCTCGGTGGGCCTGGGGCTGGGCTTGCTGTTTGCGCAGGTGCCTCAGCTCTATCTGGTGCTGAAGTGGCTAGGCGCGGCTTATTTGCTGTACTTGGCCTGGGGCGTGGCCATCGCCGGGGCACCGAAAGATGCCGAGGCTGCCCACCCGCTGGGTTTCTGGGGCGCGGCGGGCTTCCAGTGGGTCAACCCCAAGGCCTGGGTGATGGCCGTGGGCGCGTTCAGCAGCTATGTGCCCGCCCACAGTGGCAGTGCGCTGGTGGTGGGTGCGGCGGCGTGGTTTGCCGTTGTCGGCATCCCGGCCATCAGTCTGTGGGCGCTGTGCGGCAGCCGCCTGCGCCACTGGCTGCGCATTCCGCGCTACCGCCGAATTTTTAACAGCGTGATGGCGGTTTTACTGGTAGCTTCGCTCGCACCGATGCTCGCTTAGCTGACAATCCAACTCCACCCTAATTGCACAAAGTCCCCATGAGCAACCCATCCAACCCCTGGACCCTCGCCGCCCGTACCGAAAAAATGAACTCGTCGGTGATCCGCGAAATCCTCAAGGTCACCGAGCGCCCTGGCATCATCAGTTTTGCGGGCGGCCTGCCCTCGCCCAAGACCTTTCCGGTGGCCGAATTTGCGGCGGCCTGCGAAAAGGTGCTGCACGAAGACGGCAAGGGCGCGCTGCAGTACGCCGCCAGCGAAGGCTACGGCCCGCTGCGCGAGATCGTGGCCGCGGGCCTGCCCTGGAACGTAGAACCCGCCCAGGTGCTGATCACCACCGGCTCGCAGCAGGCGCTGGACCTGATCGGCAAGGTACTGATCGACAAGGATAGCAAAGTGCTGGTGGAAACACCCACCTACCTGGGCGCGCTGCAGGCCTTTGCACCGATGGAACCGGCCGTGGTGGGCGTGGACTGCGACGACCAGGGCGTGGACCTGGACGACTTGGCCCGCAAAGCCGCCGGAGGGCGCTTTTTGTATGTGATGTCCAACTTTCAGAATCCCACCGGTCGCACCATGCCCGAAGCCCGCCGTGCCGCGCTGATCGAACGCGCCGCCGCCCTGGGCCTGCCGCTGGTGGAAGACAACCCCTACGGTGACCTGTGGTTTGACGCGCCACCACCGCCACCGCTGACTGGCCGCAACCCCGACGGCTGCATCTACATGGGCTCGTTCTCCAAGGTGCTGGCCCCCGGCCTGCGCCTGGGCTACGTGATCGCCCCCAAGGCCATGATGCCCAAACTGCTGCAAGCCAAGCAGGCCGCCGACCTGCACAGCCCCAGCTTCAACCAGCGCATGGTGGTGGCGGTGATGCAAGATAACTTCCTGGCCCGCCACGTACCCACCATCCGCACACTGTACAAAGCCCAGCGCGATGCCATGCTGGCCGCGTTGACCCGCGAAATGCCTGCGGGCGTGACATGGAACACCCCCGACGGCGGCATGTTCCTGTGGGCCCGCTTGCCCGAAGGCGTGCACGCCGTGGACCTGCTGCCCAAGGCGGTGGACAAGGGCGTGGCCTTCGTGCCCGGCACCGCTTTCTATGCCGACAACGCCGATCCGCACACCATCCGCCTGTCGTTCGTGACCGCCAGCGTGGAGCAGATCAACATCGGCATCAAAGCCCTCGCAGACGCGATGAAATAAGGCTCCCCCCCAGGCTGCAGTGCTTCGCATCTTTCTCCAACCCCCATGCAGGGGGCGATACCAGTGGCCTGGCAAAGCCAGTTCCACGGTATCCCTGGGGGGGCGTTCAGCCTGTTGCGCCGCGCTTGAATACCCGCATTGACCCGACTCACCATGACTCCGCATACCCGCCCCTTCCAGCAAGTCGACGTTTTCACACCCACCCCCTACCAGGGCAACCCGCTGGCGGTGGTGCTGGACGGCGCGGGCTTGAGCGATGCGCAGATGCAGCGCTTTGCCAACTGGACGCACCTGTCGGAAACCACGTTTCTGCTGCCACCCACCGACGCGGGCCGGGCGGCGGGGGCGGATTACCGGGTGCGCATCTTCGACCCGAAAAGCGAGCTGCGCTTTGCCGGCCACCCCACGCTGGGCAGCTGCCATGCCTGGCTGCAGGCGGGTGGCCAGCCGCGTGCGGCCAAGATGGTGGTGCAGGAATGCGCCGTGGGGCTGGTGCCGATCCGCCGAGAAACCCACGCACAAGGCGATCGCCTGCTGTTCGCTGCTCCAGCGTTGAAGCGCAGCGCGCCCAGCGCCATGGTGCTGGCCCAGGTGGCCGCCGCGTTGGGCCTGAAGCCGCGCGACGTGGTGGCCGCGCAGATGCTGGACAACGGCCTGCCCTGGCTGGGCATCTTGCTGGACAGCCCGCAAACCGTGCTGCAACTCACTCCCGACCACCTGGCATTGAAAAACACCGGCATCACCGTAGGCGTGGCCGGGCTGTACCCGGTGGACGATGCACCCCAGCTCATCGCCCGCTCCAGCCGGGAGGCCCGCGCCTTTGGCCGCAGCGCGCCCGTAGATACCGCTGCCGAACCGCAGATGGAAGTGCGCGCCTTCGCCGCCGCGGTGGACGTGCTGGAAGACCCCGTCACTGGCAGCCTGAACGCCAGCCTGGCCCAGTGGCTGATAGCAGACGGCTATGCGCCCGAACAGTACCTTGTGAGCCAAGGCACCTGCCTGGACCGCGCGGGCCGGGTGCACATCGAACGCGATGCGCAAGGCCAGGTATGGGCGGGCGGCGCATCCGTCACCTGCATCCACGGCAGCGTGCTGTTGTAAATCAATATGCTCCTAAAAAAATAGCATCCTGCGCAGGTAATATCTGCGCAGGATGCTATTTTTCTATGTAAAACCGTCCAGCGTCAAACGCACAGTCCCGGTAGGTTCTTGCACACCTTGTGCCCCAAAACTGCGTTCTATAACCTGCACTCGGTCGCGTGCATGGTGCACCAGCGTGCTGGCGCGGGTGCCGTAATGCGGCGCGCAGATGAAGGCGGCAGACAGGGTGCGTTCCAGCGCCAGGCTAACCCCGGTGGTGGGCAGCTCGGCATCGTCGGCCACGTGGGTGTCGGCCAGCAGCGGCCACAGGTCTGCCTCCAGCGCCGGGGAGATGGTCGCTGACTCTGCCGCCTGGTGGGTGTGCAGTGCGCTGGCGAAGCCGCTGCGCAACCGCACCAGCTTGGGCCAGGGGGTGTTGAAGTCGGCGTTCGACACCGCCCACACGCCGGACGCTGGCTGGAAATGCCGCCGCTGGCGGCTCTCGAATGCCACCAGTTGCTGGCCGTCGAACAACAATAGGTTGAAGCCATTGAAGGCATCCGATGTCGCTGCTAACTGCTGCGCAAAATCGTCGACGCTCAGGCCGCTGTGCAGAAACGCCGTGACGATGCCGCCGCGCGTGGGCGCATTCGCACGCATTGCCGCCGGGTCACGCACATTGGTCAGCGCCGCCAGCCGCCCGCTGGGCCGGTGCACGCCCATCCAGGTGCCGCCGCCCTGCAAATCCTGCCCCGCCACTGTGTGGCCGTCGGCCCAGGCGTGCAGCGCCAAGGTGGGGCGCGCATAGAACTCATCGCGGTTGGCGGCAATGGTCAGCGGCGCGCGGGCACCGGGTTGCCATTGGAAGGCCAGAAGACACATGCCTGGCAGGGTGGGTGGCTGGGTGGGCTGGCGACCTCAGGTCAGCGAAAACCGCTCGCCCGGCAGCGCATCTTTGGGATTGGGCCCAAACCGGTTGGTGCCGGGCTGGCTGTCGCGCACGCTGAACACCAGCAGCACGATGGCACCCACGATGGGGATCAGCGCAATCAGCAGCCACCAGCCGCTGCGGTCCACATCGTGCAGCCGCCGCACCGCCACGCCCAGCGAGGGCAGCAGCATGCCGATGCTAAAAATACCCGACAACACCCCCATGCCTGCATGCCGGTTGTACGAGCCCGCCAAGCCGTCGGCAATGCCCAGCACGATAGAAATCAGGCCGTAAAACAGAAAGAAGTACCAGTACTCGCTGCGTTGCGCGCGTCCCGAAAAGACGGCGTATTTCTTCAGGGCTTCGACAAACCAGTCCATCTTTTTCTCCCACTGCATCCAGGCGAAATGCCTGCTGAAATTATGGCTGGATTGGGGCAGTTTTCTTTGTGATGCATGACCTAAATCTGCGGCCGCATGCTATCAAAAACATAACTATCTACGCATACAGAATAAGCGCTAGCGGGCTGTTTGTCTTATAAATTCGGCAACACCATCGGGTGTGCCTTCGCCGCCACATCGCGCCATGCGGCGTGGTCGGTGTATCTGCACTGGATGCAGGGCCCAGTCACGGTGAAGGGCATGGCCCGGTTATTTCAGCTCGATCTCGATAAACACAAACTCGTAGCTGTTGGCATTGATGACGTTGTGCGCCACCCCGGCCGGACGGGTGTACGACAGCCCCGCCGTCAGCTGCACCTCGCGCACGCCGCCGGGCTCCTCCAGGCGCAGCACACCGGTGGTCAGCGGCACCACGACGTAGTCCATGGCGTGTACGTGGAAGCCGGTGTCGGCCCCCGGCGCAAACCGCCATTCGGTGACGGTGGTGCGGTCGTTGTCGATCTGTACGGTGGGGATGGCGTGCATAGTCGGTGGATGGACAGTGTGGGCACTGGCAAGCGAAAAGCTTGCCAGCGCAGGCAGCGAACTCAGGTATCCAGCCCGCCCAGGCAGATGTACTTTATTTCCATGAACTCATCCAGCCCGTACTTGGACCCCTCGCGGCCCAGGCCCGACTGCTTGACACCACCAAACGGCGCTTCGGCGGTGGAGATCAAACCGGTGTTCACGCCCACCATGCCCGACTCGATCTGCTCGGACACGCGCATCACGCGGCCGATGTCGCGGCTGTAGAAGTAGGCAGCCAGGCCGAACTCGGTGTTGTTGGCGCGTTCAATGACTTCGGCCTCGGTATCGAACACGAAGATCGGGGCCAGCGGGCCGAAGGTTTCGTCCTGGGCGAACAGCATGTCTTCGGTGGCGCCGCCAATGACGGTAGGTTCAAAGAACAGGCCGCCCAGTGCGTGCGGCTTGCCACCGGCGAGCACCTTGCCGCCCTTGGCGATGGCGTCGGCGATGTGCTCTTTCACCTTGGCCACGGCCTTGGCGTCGATCAGCGGGCCCTGGGTGCTGCCAGCATCCACGCCGTTGCCGACCTTCAAGGCATTGACCTTGGCCACCAGCTTGGTGGTGAAGGCTTCCAGCACGCTGCGCTGCACGTAGATGCGGTTGGCGCACACACAAGTTTGGCCGGTATTGCGGTACTTGGAGATCATCGCGCCGTCCACGGCGGCATCCAGGTCGGCATCGTCGAACACGATGAACGGCGCGTTGCCACCCAGCTCCAGCGACAGCTTCTTGATGGTATCGGCCGACTGGCGCATCAGCGTGCGGCCGACTTCGGTGGAGCCGGTGAAGGTGAGCTTGCGCACGATGGGGCTGCGCGTCATCTCGCCGCCGATCTGGCTGGCGGAGCCGGTCAGCACCGACAGCAGGCCCTTGGGCACCCCGGCGCGGTCGGCCAGCTCGGCAAAGGCCAGGGCCGAATAAGGCGTTTGCGTGGCGGGCTTGACCACCATGGAGCAGCCTGCGGCCAGCGCCGGACCGGCCTTGCGGGTCAGCATGGCGGTGGGGAAGTTCCAGGGCGTGATGGCTGCCGTCACCCCGATGGGCTGCTTGATGGCCAGCAGGCGGCGGTCGCCGGTGGGGGCAGGGATGGTGTCGCCGTAGATGCGGCGGGCCTCGTCGGCAAACCACTCGATGAACGATGCCGAGTAGACGATTTCGCCCTTGGCTTCGGCCAGCGGCTTGCCCTGCTCGGAGGTGAGGATCAGCGCCAGGTCGTCCTGGTGCTGCAGCATCAGGTCGTTGAGGCGGCGCAGGATGGCGGCGCGGTCTTTGCCCGACACATTGCGCCAGGCGCGCTGGGCCGCTTCGGCGGCGGCAATGGCGCGCACGGTTTCGGCTGTGCCGCACATCGGCACGGTGCCCAGCACTTCGCCGGTGGCGGGGTTGGTCACCGGCACGGTTTCACCGTTGTCGGCATCGACCCAGGCACCAGCGATGAAGGCCTGCTGGCGCAGCAGGGTGGGGTCTTTGAGGTTCAGAGTGGTAGTCATCAGGGGCTTTATGCGGTCATGGCGGCTGCGAGAATGTCGAGGCCTTCGGCCAGCACGCTGTCTTCAATCGTCAGCGGGAACAGGAAGCGGATCACGTTGCCGTACACGCCGCATGTCAGCAGCAGCAGACCGGCTTTCTGGGCGCGCTGGACGATGAGCTTGGTGAAGTCGGTGTCGGGGGTGCCGTCGGCCTTGGCAAATTCCACGGCGGCCATGCAGCCCAGGCCGCGCACGTCGCTGATCTGCGGCACGGTGGCGCGCAGGCTGTTGAGGCGGTCGGTCAGCACCTTGCCCAGGCGCTCGGCGCGGGCGCTGAGCTGCTCGTCGGCAATCACGTCCAGCACGGCGTGGGCCGAGGCGATGGCCAATGGGTTACCGGCGTAGGTGCCGCCCAGGCCGCCGGGGGCGGGTGCGTCCATGATTTCGGCGCGGCCACACACGGCCGACAAGGGCATGCCACCGGCCAGGCTCTTGGCCATGGTCATCAGGTCGGGCACGACGGTGTGGTGGTCCATGGCAAACAGTTTGCCGGTGCGGGCAAAGCCGGTCTGGATCTCATCCGCAATCATCACGATGCCGTGCTGGTCGCACAGGGCGCGTATCGCCACCATCAGCGCCGGGGGCATCACGTAGAAGCCGCCTTCGCCCTGGATGGGTTCGATGATGATGGCCGCCACCTGGTCGGGCGCGATGTCGCACTTGAACAGGTTCTGGATGGCGTGCAGCGTGTCGTCCACCGTCACGCCATGCACGTCCATCGGGGCGGGCACGTGGTAAATACTGCCGGGGAAGGGGCCAAAGCCCACCTTGTACGGCACTACTTTGCCGGTCAACGCCATGCCCATGAAAGTGCGGCCATGGAACGCGCCACTCAAAGCAATCACGCCAGGGCGGCGGGTATGGGCGCGGGCGATCTTGATGCCGTTTTCCACCGCTTCCACACCGGTGGTGAAGAAGGCGGTTTTCTTGGCGTGGCTACCAGGGGTGAGGGCGTTCAGGCGCTCGGCCAGGTAGACCGAGCTCTCGTAGGGGATGACCTGGTAGGCGGTGTGGGTGAAGTGGTCCAGCTGCTCGCGGATGGCGGCCATCAGGCGCGGGTGGCGGTGGCCGGTGTTGAGCACGGCGATACCGGCCGCAAAGTCGATGTAGCGGTTGCCCTCTACGTCCCAGATTTCCGAGTTCAACGCGCGGTCGGCGTAGATGGGGAAACCAATGCCCACGCCGCGCGGGGCGGCCGCGGCACGGCGCTGGTCGAGTTGGGCGTTGGTGGGGCTGGCGGATTGGGTGACGGCAGAAGGGGCGACGGCGGTGTTCATGGGGTGTCCTGGAGTGGAGCACGCAGTTTAAAATTTATTTGGCTCCACAAATAGAACCAATTACAGTTAGTTAATGGAACCAATCCGCCACGTTCTGCCCGACTTCATGCTGCGCCAATTTGACGCAGCCAGCCCGCACAACGACCACCGCCAGCTCTACGGCATCCTGCAGCGTGGTATCCGCACGGCGGTATTGGCGGCGGGCACCCAGTTGCCGCCCAGCCGCGTGCTGGCCCAGGCACTGAAAATCGCCCGCAACACCGTGGTGCATGTCTACGAGCAACTGGCGCTGGAAGGCTATGTGCAGGCGGGCGTGGGCCGGGGCACCTTTGTGGCCGCCGTGGGCCCGCGCCTGGCCGACCGCAGCACGGCGCCACGCCAAGCCCCGAAACAAGACCGTTCAGCATTGCTCTCGCGCCGAGGTAGCCAGCTGGTGCGCGAAGCCGGGGCGGCCCCGCTGCAATGGGGCGCGTTCACCCCCGGCGTGCCCGAGGTGCGCATGTTCCCCACCGCCATCTGGAGCCGCCTGCAGGCCCGCGCCGCCCGCAGGCAGACCCCGGCGCAGCTCACCTACGCCACCGGCCCGGGCGACGCGGGCCTGCGCCAGGCCGTGTCGGATTACCTGCAGGGCACGCGCGGCGTGGTGTGCACACCCGAGCAAGTGGTCATCACCAGCGGCACCCAGCAGTCGCTGCACCTGGTGGCCCAGCTGCTCACCGACCCCGGCGACAAGGTGTGGCTGGAAGACCCCGGCTACTGGGGCGCACGCAGCGTGTTCCGCGCCCACGGGCTGGAGCTGCAGCCGGTGGCGCTGGATGCCGAAGGCATGGCCCCCAGCCCGGCCCAACTGCGCCAGCCGCCGCGGGTGATGTTCCTCTCGCCCTCGCACCAGTACCCGCTGGGCGCGCTCATGGGCCATGGCCGCCGCCAGCAGCTGCTGGACTACGCGGCCGTGCACGGCGTGTGGGTGGTGGAAGACGACTACGACAGCGAATTCCGCTACGGCACCCGCCCGCTGCCCGCGCTGCAAGGGCTGGACACCCAAAGCCGCGTGGTCTACCTGGGCACGTTTTCCAAAACCCTGTACCCCGCCCTGCGCATCGCCTACCTGGTGCTGCCGCCCGACCTGGTGGACGGCTTCGCCCAGGCGCTAAACGAGCTGTTCCGCGAGGGCCAGACCGTGCAGCAGGCGGTGCTGGCGCAGTTCCTCAGCGAAGGCCACTACGCCACCCACATCCGCCGTATGCGCGCCGTGTACAGCGCCCGCCACGACGCACTGATCCACGCCATAGGGCAAGAATTTGGCAGCCAGTTGCCGATTCTGGGCGGTGACGCGGGCCTGCACCTGGTGCTGGGCCTGCCCCCGCAGATAGACGATGCCGCCGTGGCCCAGGCCGCCCTGCGCGCAGGCATCAGCACTCGGCCCTTGTCGCTGTACCACCTGCGCCAACCGGCGGCCACCAAGGGGCTGCTGCTGGGCTATGGCGCGGTGCCAGAGGAGGAGATTGGCCCCAGCTTTGCGCGGCTGGCGCAGGTGGTGCGGGGGTTTTTGTAGGGCTTTAGACCTTAGAAAGTAGCCAATTGGCTACAATACAAGCATGTACAGCGTGATTGAAACCGAAGAGTTCAGCCAATGGCTAGGTGCGCTGAAAGATCGCGCCACGCGCATTCGGCTGATCCGACGTTTAGACAAAGCCCGGCGCGGCATTCTGGGGGATGTCAAACCCGTGGGCGAGGGGGTATTTGAGATGCGTGAATTCTTTGGCCCTGGCTGGCGCATGTACTAGGTGGAGCAGTCGGGCACGATTGTTCTCATGCTGGGCGGCGGCAACAAGGCCAGCCAAAGCAAAGATATTCAACGTGCCATAGACATGGCAAAGGAGCTGTAATGGGCAAACTCACCACCCGGCCTTTCGATGTGGCCAACTATCTGGGCGACGACGAGGATGTCGCCGAATACATGCGTCAAGTGCTGGAAGACGGTGACCCCGCAGAGTTGGGTGCTGCATTAGGGGCCATCGCCCGCGCCCGTGGCATGGCGCAGTTGGCCAAAGACACGGGCTTGTCCCGCGAAAGCCTGTACAAAAGCCTGTCGGGTGAGCGCGCACCCAGTACCGATACGCTGTTTAAGGTACTGCGGGCCTTGGGGTTCAAATTGTCTGTGCAGGTAGCGACACCGGGGTGAGGATGCATCCAGCGCACCCTCTGGCGGATGTGGGTGCCATATTCAGAAGGACGCCGTGCCATACGGCGTGAATATCAACCCGCAAAATACAACGCCACCCGGTCGCTGGTCCAAGTGGCTACGCCAGCACCGAAGAAATCGGCATCTTCTGTCCAGATCGGGCAGCCGATGGCCAGAGCGCAGGCCAGCACCGGCCAGTCATCTGCATCGCGCTGGGCGATCCGCTGCAGGGCGGGTTGCTTGAAACTGGCGTATTGGTCCGCATCCATGCACTGCACGATAGGTTCCAAAACATCCAAAACGCGCATGGCAATGGTGCTGTCCACACCCCGTTTCTCCAGCAATGCAGGCAGATACTTGCGGGCATCGGCATAGGCCACATCGGGCGTGAAAAATTGGACCGTAGAGTCGTTTTCGAGGATCAATTGCCAGGCCCGCGTACCCAACACCGCGCGGACCAGAATGTTCGCATCCAGCACAATGGCCAACACGCTTACACCACAGCAGCCTTGGGCTTTTTCGGGGTGCTTTTGCGAATGGTTTTACGCACCTCTTTGAAATCGGCCACCACGGCGTCCACATCGACCACTTTGGCGGCGAGTATCTGGTCAAGGGCTTTGCTAGCGGTTTTGAGCGCCGCGATATCGGCATCGCCGTGGGCCAACGTGGGGATGAAATAGCCCACCGTCTGCCCGTGGCGCGTCACGGCCACCGGGGTGCTGGAGGCGATGTACTCCGCCAAATCCGCCCGAAACTCGCGGATGCCGACTTTGCTGGTTTCCATGGAGAGCTTTCAGAATTGTGGATCAATGTGTACACATTTTACGGATTCGAGCGCACCCATGCAACACGGCCTATCGGAGTTATCTATCGCCAACATTCCCCCAGCTCGCGACTGGCGCGATGCTCGGCGCAGCCGGGCCGATCCTGCTCCCTGGGATCCCCATCTGTATGCGCCGAGGACCACAGCTTTGGGCGGATCAGGGCTGGCGTTGTCTAAGCGCCAGCGAGTTTAGCCAGACCCCGACCAAAGCGCGCACCGCAGGTTCCCAGAAGCGCCAGCGCAGGGGCGCAGACAGTTGGGGCGCCTTTCTTTTGGTTCCTTTGCTTTTGCGCAAAAGAAAAGGGACTGCGCTGCCGGGCGCACTACCCGGCCAGCGGCGGCTGTGGCATACAGCAATGAATGCGCCCCACGAAACTCCATTAAAATCTCTAAGGAAAAAGAGGTTCCAGCGCTTATTCCAAGGGCGTGAGCAGCTACCGAAAGAAGAGCATTTCGTACCTTCAATGTTGAAAGCAAAAATGTGGATGTGCGAATAGTCGCAAGGCTTCGCCGGGCTATAGTGGGCCATCGGTTTGTTGCGGGGTTTGTAGAAATTTTTATACCTGTATAAAAACTGGCTCACCTTACGAAAGACCAGTCTGCAAGCCACCTTCAGGAGATTTCGATGGATGATTTAAACCTCAGCAGCCGATTTAAACCGCAGGTTTTGCGGTGTACATCGCGTTAGGCCTCACAGAAACAAATACATCCCCGCGAACAAATGCTTCAACTAATCTTTCTACTTACATTTCCGCTTCTACTGTCCGTCGGGACCGCATACCTAACATGGAACGCGCTCGCAAGCCCATGGAGGTTCCTAATTGTTTCCACAATTGCGCTAGCCGCTGCTTACTCAATTTCTTTCTACTTTCTGGCGCCACAATCTGTGGGCTTTACGTTACGTGCAGTCGAACCAGGGCAAATTAATCAGCAAGAACCTCTGTTTGAATACCTCGAACCATACTATAAGCCACTGCTTGTTTTTGCAATCGTCTCAATTCCAACCATTGTCGTCTTACTCAAGCTATTCAAACGCCGAGACAATGTTGGCCATAAATGAGAAATGCAACACAAGTGCTAAGAAACAGTATGGCGGCACGGGTGAGGCCTAACCCTTCGTTCGAGCCGACCCGCTCCGGCAGGCCGGTTTTGTCCATCATTTCATTCTGGGCCAAAACCGTCCTGCCTCCGCGGGCGGCTCAACTCAAACGTTAACCCCCCCCCCGCCGCCCCCTTCACCGCCCCCGTCAACCGCTGCGCCACCACCGGCTCCCGCTCCCAATGGTGCCAATACAGCGCCACCTCCACCGCACTCCCCGGCAACAACTCCTCCAGCGGCAAACGCCCCTCGCGGTTTGCCAAAAACTGATCGGGCACCATGCCCCAGCCCATGCCATGCGCCAGGGCGCTGTCATACGCATCTACCGCGGGCACGAAATGCCGGGGGTATTGTGGCGCGCTGAGGGCGAAGTGCTGGGCCAGGAAGGCGTCTTGCAGGCCGTCTTTGCGGTTGAAGATGATGGCGGGGGTGGCCAGCAGGCGGTGTACCGACACGGCACCGGTTTTGGTGCGGCACTGCTGCACCAGGGCGGGCGCGGCCACGCAGCGGTAGCGCATGACACCCAGGGGCTCGGCCAGGCAGCCGCGCATGGGCTGGGCCAGGGTGCTGACGCAGCCGACCACGTCGCCGTTCTTTAAGGCCTCGTGGGTGTGGTCCTGGTCGTCGATCACCACATCCAGTAGCAGGCGGTGGCGGGCCAGGCTGGCGGCCACACCGGGCAGCAGCCAGCTGGCCAGCGAGTCGGCGTTGACGGCCACGCCCAGGGTTTGCCAGGCGCTGGCCGCCCCTTTGGTGCGGGGCACATTGCCCAACAGGTCGGCCTCCATCATCCGCAGCTGTTTGATGTGGGCCAGTAGCGCCTGCCCAGCCGGGGTGGCGCGCACGGTTTTGCCGCGCACCAGCAGGCGCTGGCCCATTGCGGCTTCCAGGCCCTTGATGCGCAGGGAGATGGCAGCCAGGGTCAAGTTGAGCGCCTGGGCGGCAGGGCCGAATCCACCGTGTTCGAGTACGGCTGCCAGGGCTTCCAATTGACGGGCATCGAGCATAGTTAAAAATTTCTTGTGCAATGCAAGTTTAATTTAGTTAACTTTAACAATTTATGCAAAGCTTGGACACTTTGGACATTCCTTTTTGAGAGCCCGCCATGTCCAGTTTCTTCCTTTTGCCCGCGTTTTCTGCAGGTTTGCTGCTCAGCCTGTCGCTAATCGTGGCCATCGGCCCGCAGAACGCCCATGTGCTACGCATGGGGCTGCGTGGCCAGCATGTAGGCTTGACGGTGGCTGTGAGCATTGCGTCGGACGTGGGGCTGATCGCGCTGGGGGTGTTGGGGCTGTCGCAGCTGGGTGGCCTGCCGCGCTGGGTGCAGGCGGTGATGGTGTGCGGGGGCGTGGTGTTTTTGCTGGTCTACGGCTGGAAGGCCTGGGGCCGCTTTCGCGCCGGGTCGGCGGCGCACCAGGCCGTGGGCGAGCCGGTGGCGGCCATGAGCCGCCAGCAGGCGGTGGGCGCGGCGCTGGCTGTGGCTTGGCTGAATCCGCACGCGCTGGTGGAGACGCTGGTGCTGATCGGCACGGCTTCGCTGGCCTGGGGCACGCCGGGCAATGCGTTTTTTGGGCTAGGTGCGGCCAGCGGGTCAGCGCTGTGGTTTGTGGGCTTGGGGCTGAGCGCGCTGTTTCTGGGCCAGCGCCTGCAGTCCCCCGCCCTGTGGCGCGCACTGGACGGGCTGGTGGCCTTGATGATGTGGGGCACGGCAGGCATGCTGGCCTATGGTTTGCTGTAAACAAATGCTCCAGTTTTTGATGTCAAAAATAGGAGCAATTAGCGTAGGTTAAATATGCGCCAGAAGCTGTTTTAATGCCTTAAAAACAGCCCAGAAATACTTAACCCAGGTCGGGATGCTCCACCAATGTGGACAGCGGCAAGTCCGCGATCTCTTGCAGCAGCAGCGCCAGCTGCTGGCCCGATGCATCCACCAGCGCCTGGCCTTTTTCTGCCGTGGCGGCGGCGGCGTTGCCTGCTGCGCCAGTGGGGTTGTAGTCCTGCATCTGCCAGCCCAGCTTGGCGCTTTTGCCGTTGCCCAGGATGGGGTACTTCGCGGCGCGGTCTTGCGAGGTGGATGTGAAGTTGCGGGCCAGCGCCATGCGCACGGTGTGGGGGCGCAGGGCCAGCATCATCGAGGTTTCTGTGTCGCCCGCGTGGATGCCGAAGCGGTGTTCTTCGGCGCTGAACAGGCTGTTCGCATCGCCCAGCGGCAGGTTGAACCAGCTGGCGCTGTAGACCAGCAAACCGTGCTCGGTGCGCAGGGTGCGAGCCACGATGTCCATCAGGCTGACCTGGCCGCCGTGGGCGTTGAAGATCAGCAGCTTTTTGACCCCGCTGCGGGCCACGCAGGCCCCCAGTTCGGTCCAGACGCGGATGAGGGTTTCACTCGACAAGGTGAGCGTGCCCGGAAAGCGCACATGCTCGGGGCTGAAGCCCACTTGCTGGGTGGGCAGCACCAGCACCGAGGCATCCACCGGCAGCAGCGGCAGCGCGGCAGCCACCACGCCATCGACCAGGATGGTGTCCACACTCAGCGGCAGGTGCGGGCCGTGTTGCTCGGTGGCGGCCACGGGCAGCACGGCCACGGTGCGGGCCGGGTCAAGCTGCGCGAAGTCGCGGGTGGTGAGGTCGGCCCAGAAGCGAGGTGGAGTGTGCATGCCCGGGATTTTAGGAGGCAAGCACCATTCGGCAGCAAATTCTTACCTGGTGCTGGCACTACCAGGGTGAAGTTCCCCATTGGCCGCTGAAGGTGTGAAGCGTGGCATAGGACTGGCCCTGTCTTGACCGAACACCATCAAAGCAAGGCGTGCAACCCCTGGTAGCCGACATAGAAGCCGACCACCATAATCAAAGCACTGGAGAAATAAGGCACCTTACGGGCGAACTCGCCAAACCCACTCCACCGCTTCGATGCATGCTTCACGCTCAAGGCTGCCACGGCACCCGCCATGACCATCGTGACTGCCAAGCCAATACTGAAAGACAACACCAGGGTCGCACCCAGTGTGACCTTCTTCAGTTGCAGGCAGAGCAGCAGCACGGTAATGGATGCCGGGCATGGAATCAGCCCACCCGTTAGTCCGAACATCACGATCTGTCCCGTAGTGACGTTTTGGTTGGTGAAGCGGCGACGGATGTCGTTGGCGTGCGCCAGCTCGTGGGGGTCCTGGTAGCCTGGTGCCGCTACATCCAGCCCCTCCAGGTCTTTGATCGCGTGGTGGTGATGGTGCTCAAAGTACTCTACGTCGTAGTCATGGCTGTGCTGCCCATGGCCCAGGCGTAGACGGGCCATGAATTCATGTGGTTCAGGAATCTCTTCCACAGACTCCACGAAACCGTCACGTTGCACAAAAGCAAAGGCGTGGCGCGTTCCGTCCGAACGTTCCGTTTCGACCCGTACCTGGTCAGCTGCCCATACATGGCCGTGCGATCCATCGCGAAATAGGCGGAAGCGTGGTGGTACACCGTCTTCAAAAACCTCCAGGCGCACCACCCCGTGGCCGGTATCGATTCGCTTGGTTTCATCGTGGCCATGGTCATGGTTATGGTCATGGTCATCGCTTTGGCGGGCAAGTTTTTGCTCCCGCCACGTGCGCCACAACATCCACAGGGCCGTGCCGATGATGAGCACAGCAGAACCAACTTGCAAATAGGGTTCACTGGTTTCTGCGCTCCATTGCTGGCTGAAATACATGCCGCCCAACGCAATGGCCCAAACGATGGCCGTGTGGGACAGCGTGGCCGCCAGGCCCAGCAACACCGCTTGTCCCACTGTGCCGCGAACCGCGATGATGAAGGCCGCCATCATCGTCTTGGAGTGGCCTGGTTCCAGACCATGGAGTGCACCTAACAAGATGGCACTGGGAATAAACAACCACGCGTTGCCTTGCTGCAGCAAAGTAGAAAAATTCGTCATTTTTTGTCTTACAGGTATTTGGTGATGGCTTTAAATTCGCGGATGGTGTCATCCGGGTTTTGCATGCCATCGCGGATCGCGTGTTCCAGGCAATGGTCAATGTGGTCATGTACCAAGGCCTTTTTGGCGTTGCCGACAGCACTTTCTACAGCCTGGAGCTGCTGGGCAAGGTCCAGACAGGCGCGGCCTTCTTCCATCATAGTGATGATGCTTTTGAGATGGCCTTCGGCCCGTTTGAGTCGTTTGATGATGTCCGGGTGTGAGGTATGGATGGTCATGCCTACATATTATCCTATCCCCCTGGATAGGATATTTTTGTAGGGTAAATACACATGAGGCATCTGGTGGAATGCGTCGTATTGATTCCCACACTGTGCGACGGGCATCGCCCCCATAGCCGATGAAGACACAGAGCGGACCCAGGTGACGCGGGATTTTTGGCTCGACCGGGAGCGGATGCTGCGGTTTTCTCTACAACCTTGATTTACAGAAGACTTTGGCAGAACGCCAAAACCCGCGGGTCCATGTCGTGCAGCAAGGCCCATACGGCCACGCCCGCCAGTGACGCACCCGCCACCCGCATGCCCCATTCCTTACGCTGGGGGCTGCGCCAAACCTGCAGGCGCACCCACAGCCAGGGTCCGACCACCAGGGTGATGCTGCTGCCCAGAGCAAACAAAGCCATGCACAGCGCGCCCTCCAGCGGGCCGCCGCTGAGGGATGCGACCAACAGGGCCGAGTACAGCAGGCCGCAGGGCATGAGCGCCCAGGCGGCCCCGGCCACGAACACCCAGGCCCGGCCTGCCAACCGGGGCCGCAACCGCGACCATAAGTTGCGTCCCAGGCCATCGACCCACACCGGTTGCCGCGCCAGCACCAGCAGCATGCCGCCCCAGACCAGCACCGCCACGTGGAACAGCGTCCACACCGGGCGCAGCGCGGCGGCAGGTGCCGTCAGCCAGGCGAGCGTGTTGACGGTAGCGGCGGCCAGCGCACCCGCCAGCGTGTAGCCCAGCAAGCGCCCGGCCTGCAGTTGCAGCATGCCCTGGCGGGCCCCGGCGACCCGCACCACGCCCGCGCAGGCCGCACCGCACATGCCCGCGCAATGCGGGCCACCGGCCAGGCCCATGAGAAGGGCGGTCCAGGCCAGGGAGTTCTGCATCGTCATTACTTACCCTCTCGCATGGAGCCAGAACGCACGCCCACCAGAAACACCGCAGAACTGGCTTTGCCAGGCTGCTGGTGTTGCCCCCTGCAAGGGGGTTGGAGAAAGATGCGAAGCACTGCAGCCTGGGGGTGTGCTAAATGATCCGTGAGAAACGGGCGCGGTTCTGGTCGGCTTGCAGGTAGCGGTCGAACACCATGGCCACGGCGCGCACAAAGAACCAGCCGGTGGCGGTGACCTGGATGCTGGTGGCATCCACCGTGGCCATGCCGGCCTGCACCAGGGGCTGCAGGGCCTGCAGCTCGGCGGCAAACGTGGCTTTGAAGTCCACCAGGTAGGCCAGTTCAATGGATTCAAACTGCACCATGCCCTGGCACATAATGGCCATGATGATGGCGCGGCGCACCACGTCGTCGCGGTTCAGGGCCAGGCCGCGCACCACCGGCAGCTGGCCCTGGTCGATCATGTCGCAGTAGGCCTCCAGGGTCTTGGCATTCTGGCTGTAGGTGGGGCCGATGCGGCCAATGGCCGACACGCCCAGGCCGACCAGGTCGCAGTCGGGCTGGGTGCTGTAGCCCTGGAAGTTGCGGTGCAGCCGCCCCTGGCGCTTGGCCACGGCCAGCGCGTCGTTGGGCAGGGCGAAATGGTCCATGCCCACGTAAACGTAGCCCGCGCCGATGAGCGCGTCCAGCGCCTGCGACAGCATGGCCAGCTTGGCCGCGCCGCTGGGCAGCTCGGCGTTGAGGATGCGGCGCTGCGGCTTGAAGCGCTCGGGCAGGTGGGCGTAGGCGTACAGGGCGATACGGTCGGGGCGCAGCGCCACGATCTGCTCCAGCGTGTGGGCAAACGAGGTGGGTGTTTGGCGCGGCAGGCCGTAGATCAGGTCGGTGTTGATGGATTCGAAGCCTAAGCGGCGGGCTTCGGCCACCAGCCCAAACACCTGCTCGGCGGGCTGCACGCGGTGCACGGCCTTTTGTACGTCGGCATCGAAATCCTGCACGCCAAAGCTCAGGCGGTTGAAGCCCAGCGCCGCCAGGGCCGCCAGCCGTGTGGCATCCACGGTGCGCGGATCGACCTCGATGGCGTATTCGCCGCCCGGGGCCAGGCTGAAGTGGCGGCGCAGCAGGGCCATCAGCTGGGCCAGTTCGTCATCGCTCAAAAACGTGGGGCTGCCGCCGCCCAGGTGCAACTGGCTGACCACCCGGCCCGTGCCGAGCTGGGCGGTGTGCAGGGCCATTTCGCGCTCCAGGTACTGCAGGTAGGCCGCGCCGCGTTCGTGGCGCTTGGTGATGATCTTGTTGCAGGCGCAGTAGTAGCACAGCGATTCGCAAAACGGGATGTGCACGTAGAGCGACAGCGGCAGAGCGGTGGCGGTGTCCCGGCGCAGGCGCAGGGCGCGGGCGTAGTCCTCGCCGCGGAAGGCTTCCACGAAGCGGTCGGCGGTGGGGTAGGAGGTGTAGCGCGGCCCCGGCACGTCAAAGCGCTTTAAAAGTTCAGTCGAAACACAGGTCATAAAAAGCGCTTTGGTTGCATCTATGCACTGTGCCGCGAAGGACGCACGCCTTACTTGACCTAGATCAAGCCGCCTGCAGATGCTTGTGGCGAGAATGGTTGTTTACAAAAGCCCCTACTGCGCGCATGACCCCTATCGCCATCAAAGTTGCCTGCTCGAACTGCAATCTGCGTGAGCTGTGCATGCCACTGGGCCTGAACCAAGACGAGTTAAACCGTATAGACGATCTGGTGGCCGTGCGCCGCAAGGTCAAACGCGGGGCCACGCTGTTCCGCAATGGCGAGGCGTTTACCGCGCTGTACGCTATCCGCACCGGGTTTTTCAAAACCTCCATCACCACCGAGGACGGGCGCGACCAGGTCACGGGTTTTCAGATGGCGGGTGAGATCATCGGGCTGGACGGCATCGTCAACGACCAGCACACCTGCGACGCGGTGGCGCTGGAGGATGCCGAGGTCTGCGAGATGCCGTTTGACCGCATCGAAGAACTGTCGCGCGAGGTCAACGCCCTGCAGCGCCATGTGCACAAGATCATGAGCCGCGAAATCGTGCGCGAGCACGGCGTGATGCTGCTGCTGGGCAGCATGCGGGCAGAGGAGCGGCTGGCGGCTTTTTTGCTGAACCTGGTGCAGCGCCTGCATGCGCGCGGCTTCTCACCGCTGGAGTTGGTGCTGCGCATGACGCGCGAAGAGATCGGCAGCTACCTGGGCCTGAAGCTGGAAACGGTGAGCCGCACCTTCTCCAAGTTTGCCGAGGACGGGATGGTGGAGGTCAAACAGCGCCACATCCGCATCCTCGATGCCGAGGCCTTGAAGCGCATCGTTAATCTTCAGCCCTGTTTATAGTTGCAGCGCCTACCGGCTAGCCTACCAGCAGGGTCAGGCTGCTGATCATTGCCGCCACGGCCCAGAAGGCAAAGAAAGACAGGCTGTACACGCCCTGGCGTGACAGGTCCAGCGGCTGGCCCAGCCAGTGCAAGCTGCTAGGGTCCACCACCGCAAACACCAGACCCTCCAGCAAACAAGCGCCCAAAAATCCCGACCACAGCACACTGGTGATGCGTTGTACTGCCATGCTGCCCGCCTACTTCTGCCGCACCGCGCCGGGGGGCGTGGCGGCGTGGTTGCGCGCTTGCTCGGCTGGGGCCAGGGTGCCCTGCAGGGCCAGCGTCTTGTTGATCTCCAGGCCCTGGCGGTAATAGTCCTGCGCCAGCACCGGATCTTGCCGGGTGAAGGCCAGCCAGGCCGTAACAAGAGCGGCTACCACCACGATCAGCGGGCCGGAGATGACCAGCCACACGTGGCCGTATTTCCACCAGGGTTGCGAAGTTTTTTCAGACATGGACTTTCTCCTTAATGTGAACAAGGCATCTAGCTATTCCCCACCCAGCATGCGGGCAGAACGCACACTTTCCAGAAACACCGCAGAACTGGCAATGCCCGGCTGCTGGTGTTGCCCCCTGCGTGTCGAATCGGTTTTGGTAAACCGGTTCGAGGGGGGTTGGCGAAAGATGCGAAGCACTGCAGCCTGGGGGTGAGTAATTAGCGGGGCACGATAAACGTGGATTTCTCGGATACGCGGTCTTTGCCGTCGGCACTGGCGATGTCAAACACCACCGGGTGCGAACCCGGCGTGGCCGAGCCATAGGGGATGTGCAGGCGCACCGCCACCCAGCGCGACTGCACGGCACCCACCTCCACCTCGGTTTCCGATGCAACTTCCAATCCGGCCAGCCCGTCCAGCCCGTGGGCCGATAGCGTGTAGCGCTGGGGCGATTCGGTGGCGTTCATCACCTGCAGGCGGTAAACGTTCTCTAGCTGGCCCCCGGCCACAATGCGCGACAGGGCGGCGCGGTCGCGCACCACGTCCACCTTCAGCGGGGTGCGCAGTGCCAGGCTGATGCCCAGGCACAGCATCAGGGTCCATAGCAGCGCGGTGTAAACCAGCACCCGGGGCCGCAGCACCCTGCGCAGGATCTGGCGGGCCGTCCAGCCCCCGGCCATGCCGTTCTCGGTGGCAAAGCGGATCAGGCCGCGGGCATAGCCCATTTTGTCCATCACCCCATCGCACACGTCCACACAGGCCGCGCAGTTGATGCACTCGTACTGCAGGCCCTGGCGGATGTCGATGCCGGTGGGGCAGACCTGCACGCACAGGGTGCAGTCCACGCACGACCCCAGGCCCAGCGCCGCAGGGTCGGCTTTGCGGGAACGGGCACCGCGCGGCTCACCCCGGTTGGCGTCATAGCTGACGATGAGCGTGTCCTTGTCGAACATGGCGCTCTGAAAGCGGGCGTAGGGGCACATGTACTTGCATACCTGCTCGCGCATGAAGCCCGCATTGCCGTAGGTAGCCGCGCTGTAAAACAGGCCCCAAAAGACCTCCCACGAGCCGAAGTTCAGCTGCAGCGACTCCTGCAGCAGGTCTTGGGTGGGGGTGAAATACGACACAAAGGTGAAGCCGGTCCACAGTGACAGCAGCATCCACACTGCATGCTTGGCCCACTTCTTGCCGATCTTGTGGGCAGACAGGGGGCCGCCGTCCAGGCGCATGCGGGCACCCCGATCGCCCTCGATGCGGCGCTCTATCCACATGAAGATCTCGCTGTACACCGTTTGCGGGCAGGTAAAGCCGCACCACAGCCGCCCGGCCACGGCGGTGAACAAAAACAGCGACAGGGCCGACACCACCAGCAGGCCCGTAAGGTAGATGAAATCCTGCGGGTACAGCACCAGGCCAAACAGATAAAACCGCCGCGCCGCCAGGTCCAGCAGCACCGCCTGGCGCTCGCCGTACTGCAGCCACGGCAGGCCGTAGAACACCAGTTGCGTCAGCAACACCATGCCCCAGCGCCAGCGGGCAAACAGGCCCTGCACCGAGCGCGGATAGATCTTGGGCTGGGCCGCGTACAGCGACACCAGTTCCTCGCCTTCGGCGGCTATCGGGGTGATGGGGATGGTTTTGCGCATGGCCTACGGTGTCGGCTTGTTCGATAGGCCCCACACGTAGCTGGCCAGTACGTGGATTTGCGCCTCGGTCAGCTTGGTCTCTTGGGCGGGCATCTGGTTGGTTTTGCCGTTGTTGACCATGGCGATGATGGCCGCCTCGCCCCAGCCGTGCAGCCAGATGTCGTCCGACAGATTGGGTGCGCCGATGGCCTGGTTGCCCTTGCCGCCCACGCCGTGGCAGGCCGCGCAGACCGAGAATTTGGACTTGCCCAGAGCGGCACGCAGCGAATCGTTGGGGCTGCCCGACAGGCTGAGCACGTAGTTGGCCACGTTCTTCACATCGTCGGGCGTGCCCACGGCAGCGGCCATGGGCGGCATTACACCGATGCGGCCATGGGTGATGGTTTCCAGGATTTTGTCGGGCGTGCCACCGTGCAGCCAATCGCCGTCGGTCAGGTTGGGAAAGCCCTTGCTGCCACGGGCGTCCGAGCCGTGGCACTGGGCGCAGTTGTTCATGAACAGGCGCTCGCCCACCGCCATGGCCTGGGCGTTGCCGGCCAGCTTCTCCGGCGGGAGGGCTGTGAATTTGGCATACAACGGCTCCAGCTCGCGGTTGGCCTGCGCCACTTCGGCGTTGTACTCGCCCACCTGGGTCCAGCCCAGCGTGCCCGCATAGCTGCCCAGGCCGGGGTAGGCCACCAGGTAGCCCACGCCAAACAGCACCGTCAGGATGAACAAGCCCACCCACCACAGCGGCAGCGGGTTGTTCATCTCGCGCAAATCGCCGTCCCACACATGGCCGGTGGTGTTGTCGCTCTGGAACGGCACCTTCTTGCGGGCCGTAACCCACAGCAGAAGCAGGCAGGCGGCGATGCTGACAACAGAAACGGCGCTGATAAAAACCGACCAGAAGTTGCTCGTGAAATCGCTCATGGGAATTCCTTCCGGGATCAGTCTTGCAAAAAGGGCAACTGCGCTGCGTCGTCAAACTGCGCCTTGTTGTGGCGCGAAAACGCCCACACCATGATCCCGATAAAGGTGATGAAGCTGCAAACGGTGGCGGCGATGCGCAAGGTGGTGACGTCCATGGGGGCTTTCAGGTTCAGGGGGCTGGAGCAGGGGGTGCGGGAGGCACGTTCTCGGCGGCTTTGGCCGCCAGCTGGTCGGTCAGGGCCCGGCCCAGCACCTGCAGATAGGCGATGAGCGCGTCCTGCTCGGTCTTGTCCTTCACCGCAGCCGCACCACCGGCAATGTCGGCGTCGGTGTAGGGCACACCCACGGTGCGCAGGGCCCGCATGCGCGGTGCAACATCGGTGGGGTCGACCAGGGCGGTTTCCAGCCAGGCGTAGCTGGGCATGTTGGATTCGGGCACCACGTCGCGCGGGTTGTGCAGGTGGATGCGGTGCCATTCGTCGCTGTACTTGCCGCCCACGCGCTGCAGGTCGGGCCCGGTGCGCTTGCTGCCCCACTGGAACGGGTGGTCGTAGACAAATTCACCGGCGACCGAGTAGTGGCCGTAGCGCAGGGTCTCGGCGCGGAACGGGCGGATCATCTGCGAATGGCAGCCGTAGCAGCCTTCGCGCAGGTACACGTCGCGCCCCATCAGCTGCAGCGCGGTGTAGGGCTTGAGGCCGGTGACCGGCGCGGTGGTGGACTTCTGGAAGAACAGCGGCACGATCTCCACCAGCCCGCCCACGGCGACTACCAGCAGGATCAGCACGATCATCAAAAAGTTGTTGGTCTCGATCTTTTCGTGCGAGAAAAACGCAATGGGTTTCTTTTTGTCAGCCATGGGGTTCTTTCAGGCGTGGGCCATTTGAAAAGTGGGCACAGGTACCAGCACTGAACGACCCCGGGTGACCGTCATCCACACGTTCCAGGCCATCACCAGCATGCCGCTGAAGTACAGCAGGCCGCCCATCACGCGGACCACATAGAACGGATAGGTGGCCTTGACGCTTTCCACAAAGGTGTAGGTCAGTGTGCCGTCGGTGTTCACCGCGCCCCACATCAGGCCCTGCATCACACCGGCAATCCACATGGCGGCGATGTAGAGCACAACGCCGACGGTAGCCATCCAGAAGTGCAGCTCGATGGCGGGCACGCTGTGCATTTTCTTGCCGCCAAACATGCGCGGAATCAGGTGGTAGAGCGACCCCATGGTGATGAACCCGACCCAGCCTAAAGCGCCGGAATGCACGTGGCCAATGGTCCAGTCGGTGTAATGGCTGAGTGCATTGACAGTCTTGATGGCCATCATCGGACCCTCAAACGTGCTCATGCCGTAGAAGGACAGCGAAACGATCAGGAAGCGCAGGATCGGGTCGTCGCGCAGCTTGTGCCAGGCACCCGAGAGCGTCATCACGCCGTTGATCATGCCGCCCCAGCTGGGGGCCAGCAAAATCAGCGAAAACACCATACCCAGCGACTGCGTCCAGTCGGGCAGCGCGGTGTAGTGCAGGTGGTGCGGGCCAGCCCACATATAGGTGAAGATCAGCGCCCAGAAGTGCACGATGGACAGGCGGTACGAGTACACCGGCCGCTCGGCCTGCTTGGGGATGAAGTAGTACATCATTCCCAAAAATCCGGCGGTCAAAAAGAAGCCCACGGCGTTGTGGCCGTACCACCACTCGACCATCGCGTCCTGCACCCCGGCATAGGCCGAGTAGGACTTCATCCAGCCTGCGGGCACCTCGGCGCTGTTCACCACGTGCAACAAAGCCACGGCGATGATGAAGGCCCCGTAGAACCAATTAGCCACGTAGATATGTTTCACGCGTCGGCGACCGATCGTGCCAAAGAACACGATGGCATACGACACCCACACCAGTGTGATCAGGATGTCGATGGGCCATTCCAGCTCGGCGTATTCCTTGCCGGTGGTGTAGCCCATAGGCAGGCTAATGGCGGCGGCCACAATCACTGCCTGCCACCCCCAGAACACGAAAGAGGCCAGGCGCGGGCAGAACAGCCGGACCTGGCAGGTGCGCTGCACCACAAAGAAGCTGGTAGCCATCAGCGCGCAGCCGCCAAACGCAAAAATCACCGCATTGGTGTGCAGGGGGCGCAGGCGGCCGTAGCTGAGCCAGGGAATGCCAAAGTTGAGCTCTGGCCAGGCCAGTTGAGAGGCAATGACCACCCCCACCAGCATGCCCACCACGCCCCACACCACGGCCATCAGGGAGAACTGCCGCACCACCGTGTCGCTGTAGACCTCAGGGGGATCGGTTTGGGTATGTGTGTAAGCCATGGTCACCTCGGTTGTGTTCATGGCAGTGTCGGAGCGATGGGCCAAAAAGACTTTGATTCAAGTCAAGCCAACGTCATTTAGGCTGCTCGCGATAAGCGGCCCCTGCTTGCTTCAAGAACACCGCAGAACTGGCTTTGCCAGGCTGCCGGTGTTGCCCCCTGCAAGGGGGTTGGCGAAAGATGCGAAGCACTGCAGCCTGGGGGTGAGCAAATACCTTAATCGTTGTGCAGAATTCGCTCTCCTTCTTGCTCAACTGATTCGAATTGGCCCTGAAAAACGGCCCACCACAGGCCGCCCAGGATCAGCAAGACCAAGACAACCGACAAGGGGATCAGCAGGTACAGGATGTCCATTAGTAAGCCTTCAAGCAATTGCTATATTTTTCGCAGCTACTTGCGTAGGTAGAACATGCGCTAGAGGCATATTTCATATAAATTTAATCCCGCGACAATCTGGCGGCGTTCAGCACCACCAGCAAAGAACTCAACGCCATGCCCAGCCCGGCCAGCCAAGCGGGCAGCCAACCGGCCAGCGCCAGCGGCACACACACGGCGTTGTAGCCCGCAGCCCACACCAGGTTTTGACGCACCACCCGCAGCGTGCGCCTGGCCATCCACAATGTTTGCGGCACCCGGCCCAATTGGTCGCCGGTCACCACCAGGTCCGCCTGCCGCTGCGCCAGGGGCACGGCCTGGCCGAAGGCGAAGGAGACGTGGGCGGCGGCCAGCACCGGGCCGTCGTTGAGGCCATCGCCGACCATCGCTACATGGCGGCCCTGGCGCTGCAAGGCCTGCAGGTGTAGCAGCTTGTCTTGGGGCGTGCAGCCGCCGCGCGCTACGGTGATGCCGACCTGGGCCGCCACCCGCAGCGCGGCGCTGGCCTGGTCGCCCGACAGCAGCTCCACCCGCACGCCAGCGGCCTGCAGCGCCTGGATGGCCTGCAGCGCGTCGGGCCGCACGTCCTCGGACAGGTCAAAGGTGGCCAGCCAGCCCAGCCCGTCGCCCAGGTAAACCTGCCGTACGGTATCAATGACATCGAAGCCTGCGGGCACGCTGCACCATGCGGCAGACCCCAAGTACACCCGCCCCAGGGCGTCCATCCCGCGCATGCCCTGCCCGGCCACTTCTTCCACCCGGCGCAGCGGCTCTGCCACCACCCCTTGGGCCTGGGCGGCGGCCACGATGGCGCGCGATGCCGGGTGCAGCGACTGCGCGGCCAGCCCGGCGGCCAGCCCCAGCGCCACGGCGGGCGGCATGTTGCCCCGGGTGCGGATGGCGACCACCGCCATGCCGCCCTGGGTCAGCGTGCCGGTTTTGTCGAAAACCACGGTGTCCACCTGCGCCAGGTTTTCCAGGGCCTGCAGGCGGCGCACCAGCACACCCGATTGGGCCAGCCGCCCCGCCGCAGCCAGCAGCGCTGCCGGGGTGGCCAGCGACAGCGCGCAGGGGCAGGTCACCACCAGTACCGCCACCACCACCATCAGCGCGTGGCCGGGGCCAGACGGCCACCACAGCACGCCCGCCAGCGCAGCCGCCAGCAGCACGCCGACCAGAAAGGGCCGCGCCACCCGGTCGGCCAGCTGCGCCAGCCGGGGCTTCTGGCTGGCGGCCTGGGCCATCAGCGCCACGATCTGGGCGAAGCGGGTGCTGTCGCCCAGGCGGTCCACGTGCAGCTCCACCGGGGCCGTGAGGTTGTAGCTGCCGGCCAGCACCGGCTCGCCCACCGCGCGGCTAATCGGGGTGGATTCGCCGGTCAGCAGCGCCTCGTCCACCTGGGTGCGGCCTTGCAGCAGGGTGCCGTCGGCGGGAAAGGCCTCGCCGGGCAGCACGCGCAGGTGGTCGCCTACCTGCAAGCGCCGCACGGCTATGCGAACAAAGGCGTTGCCGTTCCAGCGTTCGACACTGTCGGGCAGGCGGCTGATCAAGGCCTCCAAAGCGCCCGCCGTGCGGTCGCGCAGGCGCAGCTCCAGCCAGCGGCCGGTGAGTAAAAAGAACACGAACATGGTCAGCGAGTCGAAGTAGACCTCGTGCCCCAGCACGCCCTGCGGGTCGAAGGTGGCTGCGCTGCTGACGGCAAAGGTCACGGCCATCCCCAGGGCGGCGGGCAGGTCCATGCTGACGCGGCGCTGGCGCACGTCGCGCCAGGCGTTGGCAAAGAACGGCCCGCAGGAAAACACCAGCACCGGCAGCGTCAGCACCCACGAGGCCCAGCGCATCAGCTGCGCCATGTCGGCCGTCATTTCGCCCGGCCCGGCCACGTAGGCGGGCATGGCGTACATCATCACCTGCAGCATGCAAAAGCCCGCCACCAGCCAGCGCCACAGGGCCCGGCGCTGCTCTGCCTGGCGGCGCGCCAGCTCAGGGGCATCCAGCGCGGGAATGGCGTGGTAACCGGCGCGCTCCACCGCCGCCAGCCAGGCCGAGGGCTGGGTGTGCGCCGCCGACCAGACCACCCGCGCGCGGTGCGATGCCGCACCCACCTCGGCCAGCCGCACGCCCGGCACGGCGCGCAAGGCCTGCTCCACCGACAGCGCACAGGCCGCGCAGTGCATGCCGTCGATCAGCAGCTGCGACTCCTGGTAGTCGGGCCACTGCGCCGATGGCTGGGTGAAGGCAGCCCATTCCGTGGGATCGTCCAGCCAGACAGGGGCCATTGGGCGGGGAAGCGAAAGCACGGCAGACATAGGCCAAGCCTAGCGCTGTAGGACAGCGCCGCGTTTGACGCAGATCAACGCCAAAGCCTATAAATCGGACTAATCTGAAAGGACCAACTCCAGGAGATCACCATGTACACCAGCATTCTTGTCGCCACCGACGGGTCCGAACTGTCCCACAAGGCCGTCACCAGCGGTATCGACCTGGCCGCGCTCACGGGGGCCAAGTTGGTCATCGTCAAGGTGGTGCCACGCTACGCCCGCACCTATTTTGAAGGCTCCATCCCAGTCAGCATGGACGACTCGGCCCGCATCGAACAGCAGTGGATCGACGACGGCCAGCTGGTGGTGAATGCCTATAAGGCTGCTGCGCTGGACAAGGGGGTGACCGCCGAGACCGTGGTGGTGCAGTCTGACCTGGTGGCCGAGGGCATCATCTCCGCCGCCACCAAGTACGACGCCGACCTGATCGTCATGGCCTCGCATGGCCGCAAGGGCATCAGCCGCCTGCTGCTGGGCAGCGAAACCCAGCACGTGCTGACGCATTCACATACGCCGGTGCTGATCCTGCGGTGACTGTGTACACCCCCAGGCTGCAGTGCTGCGCATCTTTCGCCAACCCCCTTGCAGGGGGCGCATCCAGTGGCCTGGCAAAGCCAGTTCCACGGATGCCTTGAGGGGTTTGCGTTCTGGCTGAAAGTTGGGGGTGGTGTCGTAACGGCTGCATGGAAAAACCCGGGGTAACGCAGGTTTTACTTACGCCAGCAGCTACTTAATCTATAGCGCAGCCGTCACGCCGCCATCCACGTACAGGATTTGCCCGTTCACAAACCGCGAGGCATCGCTGGCCAGGAAGATGGCTGCGCCGACCAGGTCTTCCACATCACCCCAGCGGCGCGAGGGGGTGCGGTTCAGCAGCCAGGCGCTGAAGGCGGGGTCGTCTACCAGGGCCTGGTTCAGCGGGGTTTTGAAGTAGCCGGGGCCTAGGCCGTTGACTTGCAGGCCGTGCGGGCCCCAGTCGATGGCCATGCCCTTGGTGAGCATCTTTACTGCACCTTTGGTGGCAGTGTAGGGAGCGATGTGGGGGCGGCCCAGCTCGCTTTGCACCGAGCAGACGTTGATGATCTTGCCGCGCCCGCGCGCAATCATGTGGCGGGCGACGGGCTGGGACACAAAAAACACGCTATCCACATTGGTCCGCATCAGCTCGGCCCAGTGCGCCAGCGGGAAGGTCTCCAGCGGCGCGCGGCGCTGTATGCCCGCGTTATTGACCAGAATGTCGATGGGGCCGTGGTCGCGCTCCCAGCCGTCGATAGCCAGGACGGCAGCAGCAGCGTCGGTCACGTCAAACGGCAGCGTCGTCGCGGCAAAGCCCAGCGCCTGCAGCTTCTGCGCGGCCTCGGCCAGCCGGGTGGCATCGCGGCCATTCAACAACAGGTGGGCTCCGGCCGACGCCAGGCCGCAGGCCAGCGCAAAGCCGATGCCGCTGCTGGAACCGGTGACCAGCGCAGTGCGCCCGGTCAGGTCAAAAGCCGCCAACGCGGGGGGAAGGGTGTGGGGGGTTTGCATCAGCACTACTCTACGCCAGCACTTGCATCCGCCACGCCAGCGCCCATGTAAGCTGTGGTCAGCGCTCGGACGCATTTTTATAGAAATTGGGCTTCTGGCGCATATTCCACATACACCTATAGCTACATAAATAATAGCAAAAGGTGCTTGCCATCGTATCCATTTTGAAAGGCCCCGCCATGGCTTTAGGCTGGTTTTCTCTGCTCAAGACCGTTCCCTGGACCGAGGTGATCGCCACCGCGCCGCTGGTCGCCCAAGGGGCTAAAAAGCTTTGGGACAGCGTGGCCAAAAAATCGCCTGCCGTGCCCGCGCCGCCTGCGGCGCCGGTACTGCCCACCAACGACCTGGTGGTCGCCCAGTTGCAAACCCGCATCCTCGCGCTGGAAGCCACCAGCGCCGAGTTGCACACGCAGATGCGCGCATCCAGCGAGCTGATCCAGGCACTGGCCACGCAAAACACCGAGCTGGTACAGCGGGTCGAAGCCAACCGGGTGCGGCTGCGCTGGCTGAGCCTGGCCCTGGCCGCGCTGGCCATCGCACTGGTCTACACGCTGAAGATTGGTATTTAACTGACAGGCACGCCATGTACATCCCCCCTGGATTCAACACCGTCACGCCCTACTTCTTCGTGACCGATACCAATGCGTTTGTGCAATTTTTGGTGGCCGGGCTGGGCGGTACCGAAACCTGCCGCAGCCTGCGCCCCGACGGCCTGGTGGCCAATGTGCAGGTGCGGCTGGGCACGTCTACCGTGATGGCCAGTGAAGCCAGCCCCGCCTACCCTGCGATGGCGGCCGCGTACTACCTGTATGTGGAAGATGCCGACGCGGCCCAGGCTCAGGCGCTGCAGCACGGTGCCACGCTGGAGATGGCCGTAGCCGACATGCCCTACGGCGACCGCCAGGGCGGCGTGCGCGACCCGCATGGCAACATCTGGTGGCTCTCACAGCGCACCGTGCAAGCACCCTACACGCCGTAGCCCATATTCCGCATACTTCCAAAGCTACTAATTACATAGCAACAGCATCTACCGCTGTTAACGACCCAGCCAGCGCAGCAGCTGCTGGATGCGCGGCGTGTACGGCGGGTACACCAGCCCGCCGCCCGACCAGCGCGACTGCAGGAACACCGGCTTTTCATGGCTGAACCGGCGAAAGCCCCACTCGCCGTGGTAATGGCCCTGGCCGGACGGCCCCACGCCGCCAAACGGCAGACCGTCTTGCGCCAGATGCACCAGGGTGTCGTTGGTGCTGACCCCTCCCGACTGGGTGTGGGCCAGCACCTGGTCGCGGTGTGCGGTATTAGTGCCAAACCAGTACAAGGCCAGCGGCTTGTCGCGGGCGTTCACAAACGCAATCGCTTCCTCCAGCGTGTCGTAAGGCACGATGGGCAGCACCGGGCCGAAGATTTCCTCTTGCAGCGCGCGCATGCCAGCGTGCACGCCCAGCAACAGCACCGGGGGCCATTGCCGATGGAGGCGGTCACCGTTCGAAGGCTCCAGTTCCACCACTGTCGCGCCCTGCGCCTGCGCATCGGCCACCAGGGCCTGCAGGCGCGCCAAGTGCCGGTCACTGGCGATGCTGGTGTAGTCGGGGTTGCCCTGGAAGGCCGGGTACAGCCGCTGCATGCTGGTGCGCAGGGCTTGCACGAAGGCGGTAACCATGGGGCGCGGCACCAGGGCGTAGTCGGGGGCGATACAGGTCTGGCCCGCGTTGATCAGCTTGCCCCAGGCCAGCCGGTCCAGCGTCTTGCCCAGGTCGCAGGATGTGTCCACGATCACAGGCGACTTGCCACCCAACTCCAGCGTCACCGGGGTCAGATTTTTGGCTGCGGCTTGGGCCACAAGGCGGCCCACGGCGGTGGAGCCGGTAAACACCAGATGGTCAAACGGCTGGGCGCAAAAGACCTCGCCCAGCGCGGCATCGCCGGTCAGCACCGCCACCTCGTCGGGGGCGAAAAACTCGGCCACCGCCAGCCGCAGCCCCTCCGAAAAACACGGCGTGAGCTCCGACGGCTTCAGCAGCGCCCGGTTGCCCGCCGCCAGCACATCCACCAGCGGCGACAAGGCCAGCAGCAGCGGGTAGTTCCAGGGGCTGACGATGCCCACCACGCCCAGCGGCTGGCGCAGCATCAGGCTGCGGCCCGGCAGAAACAGCCAGCCGGTGGCCGCGCGCCGGGGCCGCATCCACGCCCGCAGGTGCTGGCGCGCATGGCGCAGGGCGCTGCGCACCGGCACCAGTTCGGTCAGGGTGATCTCGGCGGCAGCGCGGCTGCCGAAGTCCTGGCTGATCTGGGCGGTGAAGGCTTCGGCATGCTTGTCCAGCAGTGCGCCCAGGCGCTGCAGGCGGTCCCGGCGGGTGGCCTCGCGGGGCGCGGGGTCGGTGGCATGGACCTGGCGTTGCAGGGCCAGCAAGCGGGGAAGGTCGGATTCAGAGGTTTGCATAACCCCCATGGTGCCAGTACGCCCCGGCTGCGGGGAAAATACCCTGCCACGAATGTGACACACTTCGAGCCCCCGCCTGAGACACACAAAACCATGCCCCCGTTTTTTGACTTTTCCCCCGCCAGCATCGCCACCTTGGCCGCGGCCGATGTGACCCGCGCCCTGGCCGAAGATGTTGGCCCCGGCGACCTGACCGCCGCGCTGGTGGACCCCGCCCGCCACACCGGCGCCCGCATCCTGGCCCGCGAAGCGGCGGTGCTGTGCGGCGCGCCCTGGGTGGAGGCTACGTTGCGCCAAATCGCCCCCACCGCCACCTGGCAATGGCGGGTGCAAGAGGGCGAAACCTGTTCCGCCGACCAGGTGGTACTTGAGCTGGAAGGCCCGGCCCAGGCCCTGCTAACGGCCGAGCGCACCGCCCTCAACTTTCTGCAACTGCTGAGTGCTGTGGCCAGCCGCACGGCGCTGCACGTGCAGGCGGTGGCAGGCACCGGCACCCACATCGTGGACACCCGCAAGACCCTGCCCGGCCTGCGCCTGGCGCAAAAGTACGCGGTGCGCATCGGCGGCGGCACCAACCACCGCATCGGCCTGTATGACGCGGTACTGATCAAGGAAAACCACATCGCCGCCGCCGGGGGCGTGACCGCCGTGCTGCAACGCGCCCAGGCTCTGGCCCGGCAGGCGAACTTCATCGAGATCGAGGTCGAAACCCTGGCCCAGCTCGACGAGGCGCTGGATGCCGGTGCCCGCATGGTGCTGCTGGACAACATGGACCTGCCCACGCTGCACGAGGCGGTGCGCCGCAACACTGCGCGCGGTGACAAAAAAGCGGTGCTGGAAATCTCCGGCGGCGTAACCCTGCAAGGCCTGCGCACGCTGGCCGAAACCGGCGTAGACCGGATCTCCATCGGCGGCCTGACCAAGGACGTAAAGGCCACCGATTACTCCATGCGTTTCCAGGATCTGTGACATGACCACTTTGATGCTGGAAGTTGAATACGAGCAGCCCGTAGATGGCGCTAGCTGCGCGCCCCGCCACGCCTGGGCCCGCGTACCGCAAGAGCCCAGCCCCGCTGAGCGCCTGGCGCTGAAAGACCGCATCCGCCGCCTGCTCCAAGAGCGCAACGCGGTGATGGTGTCGCACTACTACGTGCACCCCGACCTGCAAGACCTGGCCGAAGAAACCGGCGGCCTGGTCAGCGACTCGCTGGAGATGGCCCGCTTTGGCCGCGACCACGCGGCGCAGACCCTGGTGGTGTCCGGCGTACGCTTCATGGGCGAAACCGCCAAGATTTTGTCGCCCGAAAAGCGCATTCTCATGCCGGATCTGGAGGCCACCTGCTCGCTGGACCTGGGCTGCCCCAGCGCCGAGTTCAACGCCTTTTGCGATGCCCACCCGGACCGCACCGTGGTGGTCTACGCCAACACCAGCGCCGAGGTGAAAGCCCGCGCCGACTGGCTGGTCACCTCCGGCTGCGCGCTGGACGTGGTGCGCGCCCTGAAAGACCAGGGCCACAAAATCCTGTGGGCCCCCGACAAGCACCTGGGGGCCTACATCCAGAAGGAAACAGGGGCCGACATGGTGTTCTGGAACGGAGCCTGCATCGTGCACGACGAGTTCAAGGCCTTTGAGCTGGAGGCCTTGAAGGCCGAACACCCCGAAGCCAAAGTGCTGGTGCACCCCGAGTCGCCCGCCGACGTGATCGCGCTGGCCGATGCCGTGGGTTCCACCTCGGCCATCCTGGCAGCGGCGCGCACCCTGGATGCCAGCACCTTCATCGTCGCCACCGACAACGGCATGCTGCACAAGCTGCGTACGCAAAACCCCACCAAGCTGTTCATCGAAGCGCCCACTGCCGGCAACAGCGCCACCTGCAAGAGCTGCGCGCACTGCCCGTGGATGGCGATGAACGGCCTGGCGGGCTTGGCCAAAGTATTGGAGCAGGGGCTGGAACATGGCCGCAACGAGGTCCACATCAACCCCGCCCTGGGCTTGCGCGCCCGCCTGCCCATCGACCGCATGCTGGCCTTCACCGCAGCCCTCAAAAACGGCCAAGCCACCACCGGGCTGGTGCCGAACATCGGCGCGGCCTGATGGCAAACACCACCGCGCTGATCGACTTTGCCGACCCGCACGGAGGCCCCCGTGTGCGCCATGCGTTTGGCACGCCGCAGCAGACGCTGGTGGCGCACACGCTGGACCAGGTCAAGCCGCTGCTGGATGCCGTGCAGGCTGCGTCGGCACAGGGTTTGTGGTGTGTGGGCTATGTGCGCTTTGAAGCCGCGCCTGCATTCGATTCCGCCCTGGAGGTCCATCCTGCCGATGGCCCTCTCGCCTGGTTCGCGGTGTTTGACACCCCCCTGCCCTGGCCCGCGCCCGCCCCCACCAGCGCGCAAATCGAGTGGAACAGCTTCATTACCCGCCCCGATTTCGACGCAGCCATGGATGCGCTGCACCAGGCCATCCGCGCAGGCGAGCTGTACCAAGTCAATCTCACAGCGCAGATGGCGGGCACATTCCAGGGCGACCCGCAAGCCCTGTTCGCCGCCCTGCAGCGCGCCCAGCCGGAGGGCTATGCGGCGCTGCTGGATACGGGTGATGCGCAGATTCTGTCCGTCTCGCCAGAGCTGTTTTTCGACTGGCGGGGTGGCCACATCCTGGCCCGCCCCATGAAAGGCACGGCACGCCGCGGTGCGGATGCGCAGGAGGACGCAGCGCTGGCCGCGTCGCTGCGCACATCGCCCAAGGAGCGCGCCGAAAACGTGATGGTGGTCGATTTGCTGCGCAACGACATCTCGCGCATCGCAGAGCCCTTCAGCGTGCAGGTGCCCCGCCTGTTCCACACCGAGGCGCTGCCCACGGTGTGGCAGATGACCTCTGACGTGACCGCCCGCACCCGGCCCGGCTGCACCCTGGCAGAGGTGTTTACCGCTCTGTTCCCCTGCGGCTCGGTCACCGGCGCACCCAAGGTACAGGCCATGCGCATGGTCCACCGCCTGGAAGCTGCTCCACGCGGGGTGTACTGCGGAGCCATCGGGGTGGTGCAGCCCGGTGGAGCCACCACCTTTAACGTGCCCATCCGCACCGTCACCTTGCGTGGCGAGCAAGCCCGCTGCGGCATCGGTAGCGGCATCACGTCGGACGCGCAAGCCGAGGGTGAATGGCAAGAATGGGCCGCCAAGCAGGCCTTTGTGCAGCGTGCCAGTGCGCCGTTTGCGCTGCTGGAGACCATTGCCATGGTAGACGGCCACCTGCGCCACCGCGACGCCCACCTGGCCCGCATGCAGGCGGCGGCAGCGCATTTCGGCACGCCATGGAATGCCGACCATGTGCACCAGGCGCTGCAAACCATCCTCCGCCCCCAAGGCGCATGGCGCGTGCGCCTGCTGCTGGATGCGCAAGGCCAGGCCACGGCAGAGGCCTACTCGCTGGAAGCCAGCCCGGCCCGGGTACGCCTGCAACTCGCCGACCGCCCGCTGGCCGAGGCGCACAGCGAATTTGTCCGCTTCAAAACCACCCGCCGCGCCCACTACGATGCATTCACGCCCACCCAGCCCGGCGTATTCGACACCTTGCTGTGGAACGCTGTCGGTGAAATCACGGAATGCACACGCGGCAACATCGCCCTGCTTTTGGACGGCCGCTGGGTCACCCCGCCGCTGGCCTGCGGGCTGCTGGGCGGCATTGGACGTGACAAGGCCCTGCAGGCAGGGCGTTTGGTGGAAGCGGTGGTGCGGGTGGCCGACCTGCCGCGGGTAGAAGCATGGGCTTTCGTTAACAGCCTGCGCGGCTGGTTGGCGGCGGATGTGGACACATAACTATCGTTTTAATAGCTACTAGCGCAGGTGGAATATGCGCTAGCGGCCTATTTCTTATAAATTCTCCGGCACCAGCACGGTAGCTTGCGCCGTGGCCGCCAGCTCCGGGTAGTCGCGGCTAAAGTGCAGGCCCCGGCTTTCCTGCCGGGCGCGGGCGCTGCGGACGATCAAATCGGCCACCTGGACCAGGTTGCGCAGCTCCAGCAGGTCGCGGGTCACGTGGTGGCGGGCGTAGAACTCGTCGATCTCGCTTTGCAGCAAGGCGATGCGGTGGGCGGCGCGTTCCAGGCGTTTGTTGGTACGCACGATGCCCACGTAGTCCCACATGAAGCGGCGCAGCTCGTCCCAGTTGTGCGAGATGACCACCAGCTCGTCGCTGTCGATCACCTGGCTGTCGTCCCAGGCGGGGAGCTGGGGCGCGGGGGCGCGGTCTGCGGCAGCCATGGCCTGGGCGGCGGCACGGGCAAACACCATGCATTCCAGCAGCGAGTTGCTGGCCAGCCGGTTGGCACCGTGCAGGCCGGTGCAGGCGGCCTCGCCGAGGGCGTACAGGCCGGGCACATCGGTACGGCCCGCCAGGTCGGTCAGCACGCCGCCGCAGGTGTAGTGGGCGGCGGGCACGACGGGGATGGGCTGGCGGGCGATGTCGATGCCGAGCTCCAGGCAGCGGGCATAGATGTTCGGGAAATGCTCCAGCAAAAAAGCCTTGGGCTGGTGCGAGATGTCGAGGTATACGCAGTCGAAGCCGCCCTTTTTCATCTCGAAGTCGATGGCGCGGGCCACCACGTCGCGCGGAGCCAGTTCGGCGCGCACGTCATGCTTGGGCATGAAGCGGCTGCCGTCGGGGCGCAGCAGGCGGCCACCTTCGCCGCGCACGGCTTCCGAGATCAAAAACGACTTGGCGTGCGGGTGGTACAGGCAGGTGGGATGGAACTGGATGAATTCCATGTTCGCCACCCGGCAACCGGCGCGCCAGGCGGCGGCAATGCCGTCGCCCGTGGCGGTATCCGGATTGGTGGTGTAGAGGTAGACCTTGCCAGCGCCGCCGGTGGCCAGGATGGTGTTGGGGGCACTGAAAGTAAGCACCTGGTCGGTGTCGGCATCCAGTGCGTACAGGCCCACGCAGCCCTGCTGGGGCAGGCCGAGCTTGCTGCCAATGATGAGATCCACCAGGGTGTGGTTTTCGAACAGGGTGATTTTCGGGTGGCTGCGCACCTGGGCCACCATGGTGGCCTGCACGGCAGCGCCGGTGGCATCGGTAGCGTGGACGATGCGGCGGTGGCTGTGGCCGCCTTCGCGGGTCAGGTGCAGCGCACCGTCTTCGGTAGAAAAAGGCACGCCCAGCGACTGCAGCCAAGCAATGCATTCGGGCGCGTGCTCGACCACCAAGCGGGTGGCCTCAACATCGCACAGGCCGCCCCCGGCGACCAGGGTGTCGTCCACATGCGATGCGAAGCTGTCGCCCTCGCCCAGCACAGCGGCAATGCCGCCCTGGGCCCAGGCGCTGGCACCGTCGGCCATGCCGCGTTTGGTGAGCACCGCGACGCGGTGGGTGGGGGCCAGCAACAGCGCGGCGCTGAGGCCTGCCAAGCCGCTGCCCACAATCAAAACATCAAAATCCAGGGAGGGGGCAGCAGGTGAGATCAAGGTGGGCCGTTATCTGTAGGTCAGCGTGTCAGCGGCGCGGCAGCAGGTGCACAGCCTTGGCAGAAACGCATATCTTGGAGATTGTCGCATTGCGTTTGCGACGCAGGTGCTGGCCGCTGAGGCCGAGGCAATGCCCAGCAAGCCTAAAAAGATTCCCAGTCGTCCGCGCCAGCTTTTGGTTGCGGAGCAGGCAGCTTGCCAGTGGCGGACAAGGCCTTTTGGGAAGCGGCAGCTCTCAAATTGGACCGGGCGCTGATGGCTGCGGGTGCCGGTGCGCGGGGTACCGGTGCGCGCACCGGCGGCGCTGGGCGCGCCAACGCGGAGGTGGCGGGGCTCTGAGCAGCTTGCGCCAGCTTGAAGATGGCCATGGCCTGCACCAATTCCGCGGCCTGGTTTTTCAGGCTGCTGGCAGCGGCGGCCATTTCCTCCACCAAGGCCGCATTTTGCTGGGTGGCCTGGTCCATCTGGGTCACGGCCTCGCCGATCTGGGCCACGCCCAACGATTGCTCGCCGCTGGCGGCGCTGATCTCGCCCATGATATCCGTGACACGGCGGATGGAGCCGACCACCTCGGTCATGGTGACACCGGCTTTGTCGACCAGCACCGTGCCCTGCTCCACGCGCGCCACACTGGCGGAAATCAGCAGTTTGATTTCTTTGGCGGCATCTGCCGAGCGACCGGCCAAGGAGCGCACCTCGCTGGCCACCACGGCAAAGCCCCGGCCCTGCTCACCGGCACGGGCGGCTTCCACAGCCGCATTCAACGCCAGGATGTTGGTTTGGAAGGCAATGCCGTCGATCACGCCAATGATGTCGGCAATCTTTTTGGAACTGTCGTTGATGCCCTTCATGGTTTCCACCACCTGGCCGACCACTTCGCCACCTTGGATGGCTACGCTGCTGGCACTCTGGGCCAATTGATTGGCTTGGCGGGCGTTGTCGGCGTTCTGTTTGACCGCCGAACTCAACTGCTCCATGGAGGCTGCAGTTTCTTCCAGCGCCGAAGCTTGGGATTCGGTACGACCCGACAGGTCGTGGTTGCCCTGGGCAATCTGGGTACTCGCCGCTGCCACGCCATCGGCATTGCTGCGCACGCTGCTGACGGTCTGCGCCAGGCTGTGCTGCATGCGCTGCAAAGCACCCAACAACTGGCCGATTTCATCCCGGCTATCCACCTCGATACGGCTGGCCAAGTCTCCCGCAGCCACGCTGTCTGCCGCGCGGATGGCCCGGCCCAGCGGCAGCGTGATGGAGCGGATCAACCACAAGGCCGCGACCAGGGCCAGTAAGCTTGCCGACAGTGCAACCGCCAGCATGGTGTTGCGCGCCGCGGTGTAGGCGTTGTCACTATTTTGGGCGGCAGCGCCTGCGCCTGCGCGGTTCAAGTCAATCAGTTTGTCGAGAGTGTCGCTGGCGCTGTCGTAAAACTTCTTGCTATCGCCCTCGAGCAAAGCACGGGCTTTGTCGTTTTCGTTTTTGCGCGACAAGGGGATGGCCTGATCATGGACCCGCATATATTGCTTCCAGTCGGCATCGAAAGATTCGTACAGCTTGCGCTCTTCAGGGCTACTGATGAGCAAAACATAGTCTCGGCGGCTTTTCTCAAAGGCTGCCAACGTCGCAGCCATATTTTTCTCGACACTGGCCATGGCGTTGTCGTCAGTGTTCAATACATGCTGGAACTCGGTGACCCGAAAATCCGCAGTATTGGTGTTCATTTTGTTCACCAGCTCAACGCTGGGCAACCAATTGGTAGTGATGTCGGAATTAGCTGTACGCATAGCCGCCATTTCCACCATGGCCGCGGCGCTCATCAGCAATAACATAGCCACCAGCAAGCCCAGCACGGCGGCCAAACGCGTAGAAATCTTCAAATTGGCTAGGTAGTTCATGGGCTTTACCGGTTGACTGAAAGCAAGGGTCTATGTCAACAGTCGTAACAACCATCTTGTGGGATGGGTAGCAGCTGGTAACGCTTTACACATTTTTACACACAAAATATTACATCCGTTCCGGCATTAGACATACCGTCCAACGAAAGGCCTTTCACCCAAAAGCTGCGACCTTGCGCATCACTGCAAACCCAACAACAGCAGCAGTGCTAAAGATGGTGTCACGGGCATGTTTGCCCATGGTTTAAATCTCGATCTTGGAGCCCAGTTCTACTACCGCGTTATTGGGCAGCCGCAAAAAGTCGGCGGCAGCGCTGGCGTTGTGGTGCATTTGGGCAAACAGTTTTTCACGCCATGGGGCCATGCCACCACCCAGAGTGGGGATAACGGTATCGCGCGACAGAAAATAGCTGGTGGTCATGACCTCCAGCTCGCAGCCCCGGCCCCGGATGTGCTGCAGCGCCTTGGGGATATCGGGCGTGTTTTTGAAGCCGTAGTGGATGGTGACCTGCCAACATTTGTGGCCCAGGGCCTCGACTTCGATGCGCTTGCCCATGCCGATCCAGGGGATGGGATGGTTGTTGACGGTCACAAACAGGTTGTGCTCGTGCAGCACCTTGTTGTGTTTGAGGTTGTGCAGCAAGGCGTTGGGCACAGTAGAGGCTTCGGCGGTCAAAAATACGGCCGTACCCTCCACGCGCACCGGCGGACTGATGAAGACCGAATCCAAAAAGCCCTTCAGGTCCATGGCGCTTTCACGCTGCTTATCGGCCAGCAGACGGCGGCCGTCTTTCCAGGTGGACATCACCACGTACAAAATCAGCGCCATCGCCAGAGGGAACCAGCCGCCCTGCATAATTTTGAGCGAGTTGGAAGCCAGGAACACCATGTCCACCAGCAAAAAGAAGCCGGTAGCCGCAATGCACAGGGGCAGCGAGTAGCCCCAGCCATAGCGCACCACATAAAAGGTCAGCACCGTGGTGATGACCATCAGCAGGCTGACCGAGATGCCGTAGGCGGCGGCCAATGCGTCCGAAGAACCAAACATCAATACGGCGGCAATCACCCCGGCCAGCAGCAGCCAGTTGACGGCGGGCACGTAGATTTGCCCGGTGTCGCGCACGGAGGTGTGCAGGATGGTCAGGCGGGGCAGGTAGCCCATCTGGATGGTTTGCTTGGTGGCAGAGAAGGCCCCGGAAATCAGCGCCTGCGAGGCAATCACGGTGGCGGCGGTGGCCAGCACCACGGTGGGGATCAACGCCCAGTCAGGGAACATCAAAAAGAACGGGTTTTCGGCTGCGGTCGGGTCCAGCAACACCAAGGCACCCTGGCCGAAATAGTTCAGCACCAGGGCCGGCATGACCACCGCAAACCAGGCCAGGCGGATGGGGTTCTTGCCAAAGTGGCCCATGTCGGCATACAAGGCCTCGGCTCCGGTCAGGCACAAGAACACCGCCCCCAGCGTGATGAACGCGATGTGCAGATGGGCATAACCAAACTGCAGCGCATACATCGGCGACAGTGCCCACAGCACCACCGGGTTGCGCACAATCTGGTGGATGCCCGCGATGGCCAGTACCGCAAACCACAACAGGGTGATGGGGCCGAAGAACTTGCCGATATCGCCCGTGCCACGGCGCTGCACCATAAACAGCAGCACCAGTACCACCAGCGCGATGGGTTTCACATACGGGGCCGCGCCAGGAGTGATGATTTCCATACCCTCAACCGCCGACAGCACGGAAATGGCGGGGGTAATGACCCCGTCACCAAAAAACAGCGCCAGGCCAAACACGCCCAGCATCAGCAAGCCGCGGCGCAAGCGGGGGCTGTCCTTGACCGACTCGGCAGCCAGCGCCAGCAGCGCCATCAAGCCACCCTCGCCCTCGTTGTCGGCGCGCATGATGAGCACCACGTATTTGAGCGACACCACCACCATCAGCGCCCAGAAAAAGAGCGACAACACACCCAACACATTGGCCTCAATGACCTGCACATGGCCATGGGCGAAGACTTCTTTGAACGCGTAAAGGGCAGAGGTGCCGATATCGCCGTAAACCACACCTAGCGCGCCCAGGGTGAGCGCCGACAGCGAAGATTTTGAACTTTGCACTAATGAGGCCCCGTCTGAATAACCCCAGAAGGGTCGGCGGGGTTCCATAAACTTTGGGAAGCGTATTTTGCGCTCCAGAATCCCGGGTGCAAGCGGGGTTGAGCCCCTAGAACCGATTTATGTTGCGGTGCAGCAACTAACTCAAACTGTGTTAATTACTCATAAATCTCGGCATCCGGATCGGTCGCTTCCAGCTCGTAACTCGCGGCCGCCATGGCCAATCGGCCCACTACACCATACATATAGAAGCGGTTCGGCGCGCTAGCACCGGGGCGCATGCCCACCTGCGGCAAATGCGCGTTGTCGGCAAAAGCCAGTGGCACGTAGCTGGAGCCGGGGGCATTGAGGTTCTCGTCCACCCCGCGCTCGGCGTGGATGCGGTAGAAGCCGCCCACCACGTAGCGGTCCATCATGTAGACCACCGGCTCGGCCACCGCGTCGTTGATGCGCTCGTTGGTCAACACGCCTTCCTGGATGATGGCATCCACCACCTGGGGTGCTCCCTTGCCCGACGTGGTTTTGGCCCGGTGGTGCAGCACCGCCAGGTCTTTCACGTCGCGCACCGTCATGATGCCCATGCCGGGTGCACCACTGTCAGACTTGACAATCACAAACGGCTTTTCGTTGATGCCGTATTCCTTGTACTTGCGGCGGATCTTGCCCAAAAGCGCATCCACATTGGTAGTCAGGCAGTCCATGCCCTGGCCCTGCGCCATATCGACCGCGCCGCACTGGTTGAACATCGGGTTGATCAGCCAGGGGTCGATGCCCAGCAGCTTGCCCAGTCGCTTGGCCAGCTCTTCGTAGCTGCGGAAATGCTTGCTTTTGCGTCGCACCGACCCTCCGGCGTGCAGCGGCGGCAGCAGGTACTGCTCGTGCAGCTCTTCCAGGATGCCAGGCGGGCCCGCAGTCAGGTCGTTGTTGAGCAGGATGGTGCAGGGGTCGAAGTCTTTCAGCCCCAGGCGGCGTTTGGTACGGATCACCGGCTCCAGCGTCACCTGTTCGCCGTTGGGCAGGTTGATGACCGTGGTTTCCTTGATGTCGGGGTTGATTGAGCCCACCCGCACATTCAGCCCGGCCATGTGGAAGATGCGCTGCAGCTGCGCCACGTTCGACAGGTAGAAGGTGCTGCGGGTGTCGTTCTCGGGGATCAACAGCAGGTTTTTGGCTTCGGGGCAGATCTTCTCAATCGCGGCCATGGCAGATTGCACGGCCAGTGGCAGCATTTGCGGGGTCAGGTTGTTCCAGCCGCGGGGGAACAGATTGGTGTCCACCGGGGCCAGCTTGAAGCCCGCGTTGCGGATGTCTACCGCGCTGTAAAACGGCGGCGTGTGCTCCATCCACTCCAGCCGGAACCAGCGTTCGATGGCGGGCATGGAGTCGAGGATGCGCTGTTCCAGTTCGTTGATCGGGCCAGTGAGCGCAGTGATGAGATGGGGAACCATGGGGTGCTCAAGAGGGTTTAAGCCTCGATTGTAGAGACTGGCCAAAGCGCTCCTGCAGCGGTTCATGCAAACCCAACATGCACGACTTACAGGACAATACAGCCCAAAGTGTTCTGCACACACTATTCGTACACTGAAATGGCATGGAATCTGCCTGTCTGCCACGGTCTTGCTTATCTACACTTTCCACGGCGCCCACCATGCAACCCAAACGACTGCAACCAACCACCGGTATCTTGCTGGCCCTGGCTATGGCGCACATGGCCACGGCAGGCGAGCTGGACAAAATCCGCGCCAGCGGCGAGATCACGTTGGCGCACCGCAACGCCTCCATCCCGTTCTCTTACCTGGATGCCGATGGCAAACCCATGGGCTATGCGATCGACCTGTGCCTGAAGATTGCCGACGCCATCAAGCGCGAACTCAAACTGGGCCAGTTGGCGGTGAAATACCTGATGGTCGCGCCCGACAAGCGGCTCAGCGCCATCTCCGAAGGCCAGGCCTCCCTGGAATGTGGCTCCACCACCAACAATGCCGAGCGGCGCAAGGTGGTGGACTTCACGATTCCGCATTTCGTGTCCATGGCCCGGCTGCTGGTACGCAGCGACGCGCATGTAGACAGCATGGCCCAGCTGGCTGGACGCACCGTGGTCTCCACCAAGGGCACAACTCCGCTGGTACGGCTGCGCCGCGCCAACGACGACGGCGCACTGAAGATGAAGATCATCGAAGCGCCAGACCACGCGCAGGCGTTTGCGATGGTGGCATCGGCCCAGGCCGATGCCTTTGCGATGGACGACGTACTGCTGTTCGGGCTGCGGGCAAATGCCACCAAGCCAGAAGACTTCACCATCATCGGCAAGCCACTGACCATCGAGCCCTACGCCATCATGCTGCCGAAAGACGACCCAGCTTTCAAGAAGGTGGTGGACCAAGAAATGCGCCGCACCATCCTCAGCGGCGAGATTTACCCGCTGTACGCCAAGTGGTTCCAGCAGCCCATTCCACCCAAGGGCATCAACCTGGCGCTGCCTATGCAACACATGCTGAAAGACATGTTCAAGTACCCCAGCGACAAGGTCGGCGACTTGAATTAACTGCGTACCTCGCCCTGGCCCAGGACCACGTATTTCAGCGAGGTCAGGCCGGCTAAGCCGACCGGGCCTCGGGCGTGGAACTTGTCGGTGCTGATGCCGATTTCGGCACCCAGGCCATACTCGAAGCCATCGGCAAAGCGGGTGCTGGCATTCACCATCACACTGGCCGAATCCACTTCGCGCAAAAACTGCTGCGCATGCATATGGTCGCGGGTGAGGATGGCATCGGTGTGGTGGGATGAATATTTGTTGATGTGGGCGATGGCCTCGTCCACACCTTCGACGATCTTGATGCTGATGACCGGCGCCAGGTATTCCTCGTACCAGTCTTGCTCGGTGGCCGCTATGATTTTTGAATTTATTTTGATAGCATCATGCGCAAGCAATATCTGGGCTGCAGCCGGATCGCAGCGCATTTCGACGCCCTTTTTTGCATAAATTTCACCGATCAAAGGCAAGAACTCGGCCGCCACGCCGCGCGCCACTAGCAGGCTCTCAAGGGCGTTGCAGGGGCTGTACTTGCTGGTCTTGGCGTTGTCGGCCACTTTGACGGCCATGGCGATGTCGCAGGGGTCGTCCACGTACACATGGCAGTTGCCGTCCAGGTGCTTGATCACCGGCACCTTGGCGTCGCGGCTGATGCGCTCGATCAGGCTCTTGCCGCCGCGGGGAATGATCACATCCACATACTGCGGCATGGTGATCAGCTGGCCGACGACTTCACGGTCGGTGGTTTGCACCAGTTGCACCGCATCGGCCGGCAAACCGGCCTCGGTCAGCGCCTGCTGCACCAGCAGCGCCAGCGCCTTGTTGGAGTCAATCGCCTCGGAGCCGCCACGCAGGATGCAGGCATTTCCGCTCTTGATCGACAGGCTGGCGGCCTCGATGGTCACGTTGGGCCGGCTCTCGAAAACCATGCCGAACACGCCAATCGGCACGCGCATCTGGCCCACGCGGATGCCGCTGGGCTGCTGCTGCAGGCCCATGATCTCGCCAATCGAATCGGCCATGGCGGCCAGTTGTTCGCAGCCCTGGGCGCAGGTTTCCAGCGTCTGCGGGCTGAGCTTGAGCCGGTCCACCAGAGGCGCAGCCAGCCCGGCGGCGCGGGCGCGGTCCAGGTCTTTGGCATTCTCGGTCTGCAGTGCGGCAGTGCTTTCGCGCAGCAAACGGGCCAGCGTCCGCAATGCTCTGTTTTTAATAGCTGCTGGCGCACGCGCCATGAGCGCAGAGGCCGCTTTTGCTTGTAAACCTAGCGACTGGGTGTATTCGAAAATGTTCAGGGCGGTCATGCGTCGGATTTTCGCATAGCGGCCCAGACTCCTAGAGCGGTCTGCCCAGCCGTTTTTCCACCTGGGCCTTTTCCCATCGCGCACCCAAAAACGCGTTCGGCCAGAAAATCCGCCCCGCATGGCTCAGCACACCCAATCCCCAGCCGAGGGCCACCCAGTGCACCCAGAGCCGGGTCGGCGAGGCCACTAAATTTACCCCCACCAGCAGTGCCAGCACCAGTACGTACGTCAGCAGGTGGCGGTAAAAACCCGCGAGCTTGCGTACGTAACGAAATGCCTCGGCCTCTTGGCGTTCGGCCGTGTTGACGGGAGGGAAAGGGGTGTCGGGCATAGCGGGCTCCGGTTTGAGGGTTAAAAAATCTACGTTGAAGACCACCGCCAAGGACTTGAGCGACTCCGTGCTGGGCACACTACCTGACTCGATGCGCTGGATGGTGCGCGCACTCAATCCACTGGCCTGCGCCAGTTGTTCCTGCGACCATCCGTGCTGGAGACGAAGCTTCTGAATCAACATGTGAAAAATCCTATGACGACGGTGGAGCGACTGTGGCCCACCTTGTTGGAAAAAACCACGCCAGCGGCACGACAAGGGGGCGACACGGGACGGACATGGGACATGAACACGCCACACTGACACTGTGACGGCTTATAGTCCGTCTATGTCACACGCTCTGCTCAAACCTCTGACAGAAGACGAATATCTGGCTGCCGAGCTGCAGGCCACAGTGCGGCACGAGTTTTTGCACGGCGCGATTTATGCCATGGCGGGTGGCAGCGCTAACCACAACCGTATCGCCGGTGGTCTGTACGCCCGCATGCTTGACGCCCAAACTGCAGACTGCCAGCCGTTTATCAGCGACATGAAGCTGCGCCTCGACGGCGGCAACCTTTTTTACTACCCTGACGTGATGCTGGTCTGCGACCCGCGCGACAACGACGACTACGTCAAAACCAGCCCCTGCCTGGTAGCCGAAGTGCTGTCGCCCAGCACCCAGCTCACCGACCGGCGCGAGAAATGGCAGGCCTACCAAAAGCTGCCCAGCCTGCGCGAATACCTGCTGCTGGCCCAGGACAAGCCTGTGATCGAAGTCTATAAACGCGTCAACCTGCGCCACTGGGGTCTGACCGTGCTGGGGGAGGACGACACCCTGGTGCTGGACTGCCTGGAGCTCAGCATTCCGGTGCGCGAGCTGTACAAAGGCGTGGACTTTTCTAAAACGGTTTAACGAGACACCGGCACAACACACGCCGCACACAACATGCCCGCCAGCCGGTGCAGGGCCTGCCAGGGGTCGGCGGGCCAGTCGGGTTGCTTCAAACCTTTGACGATGCCGTCCACCAAGTGGGCCGACTGCAGCAGTTGGGCGATCAACGGGCTGGGCATGCGGGGCAGCACGCGTTCAAACAGACGCTCCTTGGCCCCCCAGACGCGGTTTTCGCGCAGCGCCATGGGCAAGGGCTTGCCGGCATCCATGGCGGTTTTGACGCGCTGCAGGGCGCGGATGTCTTCGGCCAGCGCCCAATGCACCAGCACCTCGGCCTCGCCCTCGGCCTGCAGCCCGTCAAGCATGCGCTGCACCCGCAGGCGCTGGCCGCCCAGCACGGCCTCGGACAGCTTGAAAACGTCGTAGCGGGCCACATTCAGCACGGCGGATTCGACCTGCGCCCACTGCAGCTCGCCCACCGGGTACAGCAGGGCCAGCTTCTGGATCTCCTGGTGCGCGGCCAGCAGGTTGCCTTCGACCCGGTCGGCAAAAAATTGCAGGGTTTGCTGGCCCTCGACCCCGGCCTGCACCCGTTGGCCCTGGGCTTGCAGGCGCTGGGCGATCCACTGCGGCAGCACGCCGCGCTCCACTGGTTCGACCTGGACAGTGGTGCCAAACTTTTCCAGCGCCACAAACCAGGCGGCGGATTTGGCCACCTTGTCAAGCCGGGGCAGTACCACCAGGGTCAGTGTGTCGGTATTGCCTTCGGCCTGCTGGGCCAGGTGCTGCAAAGCCGTGCTGCCGTCTTTGCCGGGCTTGCCGGAGGGGATGCGCACTTCCAGAATTTGCTTGTCGGCAAACAGGCTGAGCGAGCCGCCGGCCGCCAGCACCTCACTCCAGTCGAAATGCGCCCCCGCCGCCACGTGCACCGTGCGCTCGGTAAAACCCTGGCCGCGGGCGGTAGCGCGGATGGCATCCAGCGCCTCCTGTACCAGCAGCGGCTCGTCGCCGTGCAAGGTGTAGAGCGAGCGCAGGCCTTTGAAGAGCTGCGCGGCGAGCTGACCGGGGGCGAGTTGCATCTACAGTTCTTGAACCGACGCGATGCGCCGCATGATTTGCTGCACGATGTCGGTCTGCATGTTGCGGTACAGCAGTTGCTCTTCGGCTTCTTTGGACAGGGCCTGGGTTTCGGTGTAGCTGATGTCGCGCTGCTGCAGAATTTCGGTGTCGGCAATCAGCTCTTTGCCCTGCGGCGTGCGCAGGCGGAATCTGACCCGCGAGCGCAGTTGGAATTCGCGCACCTGGCCTGCTGAAGTGAGCGAGGCCACGCTTTTTTCACGCTGGTCGGTGATGATTTCCAGCACCACTTCGACGCTGTCCAGGCGTTTAGGATCGGTCACCACCTCCAGCTTGCCGCCTGCTGCCAGGTTGCGCTTGAGCTCGTTGCCCAGCGACGAGGCTTCGGCCACGCGCACGAAGATGGTAGAGAACGGGTAAGTAGGGGCCTGGCGCAAGGCAAAACCGCAGGCGCTCAAGCCCAGGGCGGATGCGGTGGGCACGCAGAGGAGGAAAGTGCGGCGCAACATCACAGAACCAGGTTCACCAGGCGCCCAGGCACCACAATGATCTTTTTAGGGGCAGCGCCCGCAGCAGCTTTGGTAAAGGCATCGCAGGCCAATGCAGCAGCTTCAATGTCGGCCTTGCTGGCGGCAGCGGGCACCCGAATGGAGCCACGCAGCTTGCCGTTGACTTGCAGCATCAGTTCGATCTCGTCCTGCACCAAGGCCAGCGGGTCGACCACCGGCCAGGGCGCGTCCAGCAGGTCGCCAAAGCGGTCGGCGTAGCCCAGCTCGGTCCACAGCGCGTGGGTGATGTGCGGCGTGGCCGGGTACAGGCAGCGCAGCAGGATGCCAAAACTTTCGATCAGCGCCACTTGCGCGCCCGGCGTGTCCAGCGCCTTGAAGTCTTCCAATGCATTCAACAGCTTCATGCCGCCGGACACCACGGTGTTGTACTGCATGCGCTGGTAGTCGTAGTCCACCTGTTTGAGCACGGTGTGGACTTCATGGCGCAAGGCCTTGGCCTCTTTGCCAAATTCAACATCTTTTAGGCTGCTAGCGCTTATAGCGCTTGCATGGGCAGCTGCGAAATCTGTAGCAGCCAGCTTGACACCAAAATTCCACACCCGGCGCAGGAAGCGGTAGCTGCCTTCGACCGACGCGTCGTTCCACTCCAGCGTGGCCTCGGGCGGCGCGGTGAACATGGTGTACAGGCGGGCGGTGTCGGCACCGTATTTTTCGATCAAATCTTGCGGATCGACACCGTTGCTCTTGCTCTTGCTCATGGTCGTGAGCTCGTAGTTCAGCACCGTGCCGTCGGTCTTGAGGGTGCCGCCGACGATCTGGTCGCGCTCGTTACGGGCCACATCGACTTCGCTTTCCCAGTGGTACTGCACGCCGCCGCCCGCAGGCTTGTGCGAGAACGCGCCGTTGAGCACCATGCCCTGGGTCAGCAGCTTACTGAACGGCTCGTCGCATTGCACCAGGTCCAGGTCACGCATCACCTTGGTCCAGAAGCGGGCGTACAGCAGGTGCAGGATGGCGTGTTCGATGCCGCCGATGTACTGGTCCATCGGCATCCAGTAATTTGCGCCCTCGCCCACCATACCGTCGGTCTTGTGCGGGTCGCAGTAGCGCATGAAGTACCAGCTGGAATCGACAAAAGTGTCCATGGTGTCGGTTTCGCGCCGGGCGGGCTTGCCGCAGACCGGGCAGGCGACACGCTTGTCGCTTCCAGGACTCGCGGCGTGGAAGCCTTCGTGCTTGTGCAGCGGGTTGCCCGAGCCGTCGGGGATGCAGTCTTGCGGCAGCACCACGGGCAAATCCTTCTCGGGCACCGGCACTGCGCCATGCTCTTCGCAGTGGATGATGGGGATGGGCGTGCCCCAGTAGCGCTGGCGGCTCACGCCCCAGTCGCGCAGGCGCCAGGTGGTCTTTTTCTCGCCCAGGCCCTTGACCTGCAGCGCGTGGGCCACTGCGTTCACCGCCTCCTGAAAAGCCAGGCCGCTGAAGCTGTCGGAATTGATGGTCACGCCACGCTGTTTGTCGCCGTACCAGTCGTTCCAGTGGTGGTAGTCGTAGTGCAGGTGGTCTACATGCACCACCTGCACAATGGGCATGTCGTATTTCAGGGCGAAGGCAAAGTCGCGCTCGTCGTGGGCCGGTACGCCCATCACCGCGCCGTCGCCATAGCCCATCAGCACGTAGTTGCCCACCCACACGTCGATCTTGTGGCCGTTCAGCGGGTGGATGACCTGCAGGCCGGTGGGCATGCCTTCTTTTTCGCGCACCGCCAGCTCGGCCTCGGTGGTGCCGCCCTGTTTGCAGGCTTCTATAAAGGAGGCCAGTTGGGGGTTGGTTTGTGCGGCATGCGTGGCCAGCGGGTGCTCGGGGGCCACGGCGCAAAAGGTCACGCCCATGATGGTGTCGGCACGGGTGGTGAAGACATACATCTTGCCGCCATCAATCAGCTGGCCCTGGGCATTTTTGATGGTGTGCGGGAACGCAAAGCGCACGCCCTCGCTCTTGCCGATCCAGTTCTCCTGCATCAGCTTGACGCGCTCGGGCCAGCCCGGCAAGTCATCTTTCACCTGGCCCAACAGCTCTTCGGCGTAGTCGGTGATCTTCAGGTAATAGCCGGGGATTTCGCGCTTTTCGACCACCGCGCCGGTGCGCCAACCCTTGCCGTCGATCACCTGCTCGTTGGCCAGCACGGTCATGTCCACCGGGTCCCAGTTGACGACCTGGGTCTTGCGGTAAGCGATGCCCTTGTCCAGCATCTTTAAAAACAGCCACTGATTCCACTTGTAGTATTCGGGCGTGCAGGTGGCGACTTCACGGCTCCAGTCGATGGCCAGGCCCATGGCCTGCATCTGCTGCTTCATGTAAGCGATGTTGTCGAAGGTCCACTGCGCGGGTGGCACGCCGTTTTTTAAAGCGGCATTTTCTGCGGGCAGGCCAAACGCATCCCAGCCCATGGGCATCAGCACGTTGTAGCCCTGCATGCGCAACTGGCGCGCCAGCATGTCGTTGATGGTGTAGTTGCGCACGTGGCCCATGTGCAGCTTGCCGCTGGGGTAGGGCAGCATGGAGCAGGCGTAGAACTTCTTCTTCAGGTTACCCCGCGCGTCACGCGAGTTTTCGGTGACGCGGTAGGCATCGGCGGCGGTCCAATGGGTTTGGGCGGCGGCTTCGATTTCGAGATGGTTGTATTTTTCGAGCATGGGACAATTCGAATGCACGCCTTAGGCGTTGCGGAAAGGGTTGCGGATGGAGAGCGTCGCGCCCCCGGCCATGGAAGGCATTTTGACATTGAGGCCGTCTTGCATGTCTTCGCTGTACAGCACAGCACTGCCAGACAGCCCAGCCGCCGCAACGATATTGGCATCATAAAGCGACAGGCTGTAGCGGCCCATCAGCGCCAAAGCGGCCTGGTGGGTGCGCAAGCCCAGATCAAATACCGTGCAAACGTCCACCAGGGTGTCGCTCAGTTCCTGCACATCTGCCAACGGCATCTTGCGTTTTTTCAGGAGCACGTTGGCAAATTCGTTCAACACCTGCACGCTGATGGCGCAGTCTGCGGCCAGCAGTTGCTCTACCGTGTCGGCGCGCGGCCCGGCATCCACCCAGTAAATCAACACGTTGGTATCGAGAAACGCCATCACCGGGTATTGGCCTCATCGCGATCAAACACAAAGTTGGCAGGCCAGGGCGCGCGATGGCGGCGCATGGATTGCAGGCGTTCGAGTTTGCTGGGTTGGCGCTGCACAGCCACGGTGGGCGAGCCGCTACCTGCTGGGGTTGCCGCACGCAACTGCACCTCGTCGCCGTCGCTGATACCTAGCTCCTGCACCAGCGCCACGGGCAAACGTACACCCAGGCTATTGCCCCATTTTGCGACTTGCATGGCAGATCTCCGGATGGATATACATAATTACAAGTATATCCAAAAAATACCGTTTTAAGGTAACGTAGTCGGCTGGGCCACAAAGCCGATCTTGTTCAGCCCGGCCTTCTGCGCCACGCCCATCACCTCGACCACGCGGCCATAGGGCACGGTGGTGTCGGCGCGCAATTGCACCTCGGTGTCGGGGTTTTGGTCGGCGGCCAGGGCGAGCTGGGTGGCCAGTTCGGCCGCCGTCACCGGTTGGTCGTTCAGGAAGGTGTGCCCGGCTTTGTCCACCACCAGGGTGACGAACTGCGGTGCGCTTTGGGACTTAGCGGCATCGGTCTTGGGCAGATCCAGCTGGATGGAGCTGGACAGGAGCGGCGCGGTCAGGATGAAGATCACCACCAGCACCAGCATGACATCGACCAGCGGGGTCATATTGATATCGCTCATGGGCTCGGAAGCCTTGGTGCGTTCGAGGCGACCGAAGGCCATGCTAATGAACCGACAACAGTTCGCGCAGGTCGCGGGCAAAGCCTTCCAGGTCGGCTTCGATGCTGCCGATCAGGCGGCCATAGACGTTGTAGGCCAGCACGGCGGGGATGGCCACGGCCAGGCCTGCGGCGGTCATCACCAGCGACTCGCCCACCGGGCCAGCCACTTTGTCGATGCTCATCTGGCCCGCCAGCGCAATCGCGCCCAGCGCGTGGTAGATGCCCCATACGGTGCCCAACAAACCCACAAATGGCGCGGTGGAGCCGACGGTAGCCAGCAGCACTTGGCCAAACTGCAGCTTGTGCAGCACGGCGTGCAAGGCGTTGCGCAGCATACGGGTGAGCTGCTGGGAACGGTTGCCCGCCGCAGCCAAGGTGCCGGTTGCTTCTATTTTTGTAGCTAAAACCAAAGGTAAAACAAGCGCCAGAGGGTCAAAAGACACCAAACGCTGTTGCGCTTCGGCCACCGTAGACGCCTGCCAGAAAGCGGCCACGCTGCGGGCCACGTCGGTGCGGGCGCGGCGCAGCATCCAGCCCTTCCAGACAATCACCGCCCAGCTGCCCACCGACATGGCCAGCAACACCAGCGCCACCGCACGGCTGACGAAGTCGCCCTGGGTCAGCACCTGCTGCAGGTCCATGGACTACTTGAGCCCGAGAACGTCGAACATATCGAACAGACCTGTGCGTTTGTTGGCCAGAAAGCGCACGGCGCGCAGGCTGCCCTGGGCATAAGTGGCGCGACTGGACGATTTGTGGCTGATCTCGATGCGCTCGCCGGTGCCTGCGAACAGCACCGTGTGGTCGCCCACGATGTCGCCACCGCGGATGGTGGCAAAGCCAATGCTGGACGGGTCGCGTTCACCGGTGATGCCGTAGCGCTCGTAGACAGCGCATTCCTTCAGGTCGCGGCCCATGGCCTCGGCGATCACTTCGCCCATTTTCAGCGCGGTGCCCGAGGGCGCGTCGATCTTGTGGCGGTGGTGGGCTTCGACAATTTCGATGTCGTAACCGGTGGACAGGGCTTTGGCGGCCATCTCCAGCAGCTTGAGGGTGACGTTCACGCCCACGCTCATGTTGGGGGCCATCATGATGGCGATGTGTTGGGCGATTTCGGCGATCTCGGTCTTCTGGTCATCGCTGAAGCCGGTCGTGCCGACCACCGCGTTCACACCCAGGCTCCGGCACATGCGCAGGTGCGCCAGCGTGCCTTCGGGGCGGGTGAAGTCGATCAGCACGCGGGCGGCTTGAAGGCCCTCGTGCAAATCGGCGGTGATGGCGACCCCGGTGTTGTGGCCCAGGAAGGCGGCAGCATCGGCACCGATCTGCGGGCTGCTGGCAATGTCCAGCGCACCGGCCAGCACGCAGTCGTCGGCACTGCGGATAGCTTCGATCAGCATGTGGCCCATGCGGCCCGATGCACCGGCTACGGCAACCGCGTGCGGCAGAGGAGAAGAGGTATTTGTCATCGCCGTCACTTAGGGGGTCGACGGGGCTTCAAGCGGGGGATACGCAGCCACTGGCACTGCCGCAGCGGCCGCTGCTGTGGCAGCCGGGGCCACTGGGGCGGCAAACGACTTCATGCGGTCTTCGCTGGCTTCCAGCAGGGGCACGGATTTGACGGGGTGGGACTTGGCCAGCAGGCCGACGAATTCGCTTTCGCTGGGCATGGTGTCGCCTTCAACGCGGTCCATCACGTCAGCTTTGAAGTACACGGTGAACTTGCGCGCTTGCGGCTCGGTGCCCTGGCGGCGCATGGTGAAAACGTAGTCCCAACGGTCGGCGTGGAACACGTCTTGCAGCAGCGACGTGCCCAGAATGTCCTTCACTTGCTCGCGGGCCATGCCGGGCTTGAGTGCGTCCACCTGCTCTTTGGAGACGAAGTTGCCTTGCACCACTTCCATCTTGTACGGGGCCAGCGAACCCATGAAATTGCGCGTGCGGTTGTCAATGCTGCTGCAGGCCCCAAGAGCCGCGCAGGCCACCAGGGCCAGGGCGGTCAGAGTGCCGCGCAAAGAGGGTTCAAACATAGGTGGAGACTCAAGCGATATGATCCCACAATTGTAGCGGCAGCCCTTAGCAGCCCTGCTAGCCATCCGCCTGTACCTGAAAGACCTGCCGCCATGGCCAATATCGACGAACTCAAAAATACCGGCCTGAAAGCCACCCTGCCCCGCCTGAAAATCCTGGAGATTTTCCAGACCGGCGAACTGCGCCACATGACGGCGGAAGACGTGTTCCGGGTACTGCTGCTGGAGCACTCTGACATCGGCCTGGCAACGGTATACCGGGTGCTGACACAGTTTGAGCAGGCGGGCATTTTGTCGCGCAGCCATTTTGAATCGGGCAAGTCGGTGTACGAGCTGAACGAAGGCCGCCACCACGACCACTTTGTCTGCACCTCCTGCGGCAAGGTGGAAGAGTTCTTTGATGCCGAGATCGAGCAGCGCCAGCAGATCGTCGCCAAGCACATGGGCTGGACGGTGCACGACCACGCGATGTCTCTCTACGGGCTGTGCGCTGACTGCACCGCAAAATAAGTACTCCGCAGGGCGCTATTCATTAGATAGCTTCCAACGCAGATGGAATAAGCGCCGACAGCCTAAATAGCTTAACCCCAGCGTAAAAAAACAGCTTCCAGGGATACCGTGGAACCGGCTCCGCCGGGCCACTGGTATCGCCCCCTGCAAGGGTGTTGGCGAAAGATGCGAAGCACTGCAGCCTGGGGGTGTGCCCTATTCAGCGGCTTCCATGGCCTTGCGGTGGCGTTCGACAAATTCTTGGTAGGTGTCGATGCCGCGCAATTGCAGAATCGTGTTGCGCACGGCAGCTTCGACCAGCACGGCGATGTTGCGGCCGGCCACCACCTGGATGATCACTTTGCGCACCGCCACGCCCAGCACGTCCTGGGTCAGCGGCTCGTAGGGCAGGCGCTCGTACTCGCGCTCCATGGTTTCCTTGCGCACCAGGTGCACGATGAGCTTCAAGCGCATCTTGCGCCGCACGGCGGTTTCGCCAAAGATGCCGCGGATGTCCAGCAGGCCGATGCCACGCACTTCCAGCAGGTTTTGCAGCAGCTCGGGGCAGCGGCCTTCGATGGTGGTCTGGTTGATGCGGTACAGGTCCACCGCGTCGTCGGCTACCAGGCCGTTGCCACGCGAGATCAACTCCAGGCCCAGCTCGCTTTTGCCCAGGCCGGATTCGCCGGTAATCATCACGCCCAGGCCCAAAATATCCATGAACACGCCGTGCATCGAGGTGCGGTCGGCAAAATGCTTGGACAGGTAGGCGCGCAGCACATCGATCACAAAGGCCGACGAATCCTGCGTGGCAAACATCGGGATCTGCGCCCGTTCGCACATCGACAACAGCGCGTCAGGGGCCGTCTGGCCGTCGGCCATGATCAGCACCGGCGGCTCCAGCGTAACGATGCGGGCGATGCGGCGGGCGCAGTCTTCGGCAGTGGCACTGGTCAGGTAGGCGATTTCGCGCTCACCCATGATCTGCACACGGTAGGGGTGGATGTAATTGAGGTAACCGACCAGGTCGGCACCCGAGCGGGCGGCCCGCACCGCTACTTCGTCAAAACGCCGCTCGGAGGCGCCCAGGCCTGCTACCCACTCCCAGCGCAGCAGGGAGCGGAAGGCCTCAAACAGAACGTCGGCACTGACGACGGTGGGTTTCAAAACGGCCTGGACTCTGAAGAATCAGGCAGCTTGCGCCGACTGCCAGCCGCAGATCAGGCCGTGCAAGGCCTCGGCATCGGCCGCTGTTTTGATTTTTTCGCGCAACGGTGCGTCGCTGAGCAGTTCGGCTATTTCCGACAAGATTTCCAGGTGCTTTTGGGTCGCCGCCTCGGGCACCAGCAAAAAGATCAGCAGGCTCACGGCCAGCTCATCCGGCGCATCAAAGCCGATCGGCTGGGCCAATTGCACGACCGCGGCCATGGGCGCTTTCAGGCCCTTGATGCGGCCATGCGGAATCGCCACCCCGTGCCCCAGGCCGGTAGAGCCCAGGCGTTCGCGGGCGAACAGGCTGTCGGTAATGAGGGCCCGGCTCAGGCCATGCAGGTTTTCAAACAGCAAACCGGCTTCTTCAAAAGCACGTTTTTTGCTGGACGCATCGACGCTCACGAGCACTTGAGCGGAGGGCAGGATGGAGGCGAGGCGGTTCATAGAGAGGCGAATTATGCACGTGCGCTAGGCTGTAGGCTTACCCCAACAAAAAAGCCGCCCGGTAGTGCAGGCGGCTTTTGCAGTCGGCGCTGTAGCGCGGGGCTTACATCAGGCGCTTGGGCGCTTCATGGTGGTGGTCTTGCACCCGGTCTTTGTGGCGGACCACCTGGCGGTCCAGCTTGTCAACTAGCTCGTCTACGGCAGCGTACAGGTCTGCGTGGGAACTTTCGGCGAACAGGTCATTGCCTTTGACATGGATGTTGCATTCGGCGCGTTGTCGGCCTTGCTTTTCCTTTTGCTTTTCAATCGTCAGTAGCACCTTGACGTCTACCAACTGGTCGAAATGGCGGGTTATTCGGTCCAGTTTGGTGGTCACATAGGTACGCAAGGCGGGGGTCACATCCAGATGGTGTCCGCTGATCGTCAAGTTCATGTAGTTCCTCCTAAGGCATTACTTTCACCGTTGAAAGCAATTTAACTATGCGCCCGATACGCCCTGAGCGCAACCCTTTGGCGGGCATTTAGACTGGGTGTTACCCCATGTAACTAACGGTCAAACCCCTGAGCCCCACCTGTATAGATCGGGAGCGGGGGTGCCATAATTCGTACGTCTGTTACATCCGAGAAACCTCCATGGAAAGCGCCCCTAGTCGCTAGCTTTCACCTCCCTGCGCCGCACGGGGGCTGAAAGCCTAGCCCCAGCCCCCGTCCCAGCCCATTTTTTCCAGGGAGTGCCCCATGCTCAATATTTTTTCGCTCGCCAACGGCCGGTTGTTCCAAGAGGAGATCGAGTCGCTGGAAGAGCTGTCCCGCTTCCAGCCGATCTGGGTGGATCTGGAATCCCCCACGCTGGAAGAAAAGCGCTGGATCAAACAGTATTACGGCCTGTCCATCCCCGAAGACGCGATGGACGAAGACATCGAAGAATCCGCCCGTTTTTACGAAGAGGACAACGGCGAGTTGCACATTCGCAGCGACTTTTTGGTGGCCGACGAGTCCGACCCGCGCACCGTGCGCGTCGCCTTCATCTTGAACCAGCACAACGCCGAACTCAAAAGCCGGGGCGTGCTGTTCTCCATCCACGACGAAGACGTGCCGGTGTTCCGCCTGCTGCGCATGCGCGCGCGCCGGGCACCGGGGCTGATCGAAGATGCCAAGGAAGTTTTACTCAAACTTTTCGATGCCGATGCCGAATACTCCGCCGACACGCTGGAGGACATCTACGTGGACCTGGAAAAAGTCAGCCGCCGGGTGCTGGCGGGCAACATGACCGACGCGCTGGCCGGAGAAGTGCTGGGCTCCATCGCCCGCCACGAGGATTTGAACGGCCGCATCCGCCGCAACATGATGGACACCCGCCGCGCCCTGAGTTTCATGATGCGCAGCAAGATGCTCAACGCCGAGCAGTTCGAAGAAGCCCGGCAGATCCACCGCGACATCGATTCGCTGGACTCGCACACGGCGTTTTTGTTCGACAAGATCAACTTTTTGATGGACGCGACCGTAGGTTTCATCAACATCAACCAGAACAAGATCATCAAGATCTTCTCGGTGGCCAGCGTGGCCTTGCTGCCACCCACCCTGGTGGCCAGCGTCTACGGCATGAACCTGAAATTCCCCGAGCTGGAGTTTCTGGGCGGCTTTGGCTACCCATACACCGTCAGCGTGATGGTGGCCAGCGCTTTAGTACCAATGTGGTACTTCTACAAACGGGGCTGGTTGACTTAGCCCAGGCGCTGCATGAATTCCGCCAGAATCGTCTGCGCGTAGCGGCTGGCCACGGTGCGGATGAACTCGGGGAAATCAACGTGCGCGGTGTCGTCGGCCCGGTCGGAGATGCTGCGCATGGCGGCGAAGGGTACGCCGTAGTCATGGCACACCTGGGCCACGGCGGCACCCTCCATTTCCACGGCCAAAGCCTCATGGCCATGGGCACGCAAGGCGGTTCGCAATGCCTGCACTTCGCTGGCGGCAGACACAAAACGGTCGCCGCTGGCGACCAAGCCATGGTGGATGCGGGGCGGCTCAGGATTTAAGCCAAATCGGCCTCCCGCGCATATTTCACTTGCGCGAGTAGCTATCAAAAGTGTAGTAGTCAGCTTTTCATCGCAGCGAAAGCGTGTCTGGCCGTACAAGGGCACCTCATACGACGGGAACAGCGGCGCGGCGTTCATGTCGTGCTGCAGGAAGTCGGCTGCCACCACCACGTCGCCCACTTGCACCCCCTCGCCCAGCCCACCGGCCACGCCGGTGAACACGATGCGGCTAGCCCCAAACTTCTCAATCAAGGCCGTGGCCGTAGTGGCTGCCGCCACCTTGCCAATACGCGACAGCGCCAGCACCACCGACTGGCCGTGCCACAGGCCCAGGCCGAAGCTGCGCCCGGCGTGCTGCAAGCGCCGGGGCTGCTCCAGTTGCTCGAAGATGCCCTGTTGCTCTTCGGCCAGGGCACTCAAGATCGCCAGGGTCATGCTTTAGTGCGCAGCTCTCGGCGCAGGATTTTGCCCACCGGGGTTTTGGGCAGCTCGGCACGAAATTCAACCACGCGGGGCTGTTTGTAGCCGGTGAGGTTGGCCTTGCAGTAGGCGCGCACCTGCTCTTCGGTCAGGGCCGGGTTTTTCTTGACGATCACTAACTTCACCGCTTCGCCAGTTTTCTCGTCAGGCACGCCCACACAGGCGCACTCCAACACCCCGTCCATCGCGGCCACCACGTCTTCGATCTCGTTTGGGTAGACGTTGAAGCCGCTGACCAGCACCATGTCTTTCTTGCGGTCCACGATCTTGAAATAGCCCAGCGCGTCCATGGTGCCGATGTCGCCGGTTTTGAAATAGCCGTCGGCTGTCATGGCCTGGGCCGTCTCATCCGGGCGCAGCCAGTAGCCCGCCATCACCTGCGGGCCCTTGATGGCAATTTCGCCAGGCTGGCCCATGGGCACCTCGGCACCCGCGTCGTCCAGCAGCTTGAAATAGGTGCTGGGCAGCGGCACGCCGATGGTGCCGGTGTAGTCGCTGCGTGTGGGCGGGTTGCAGCTGGCGGTAGGCGAGGTTTCGCTCAGGCCGTAACCCTCGCAAATCGGGCAGCCGGTCTTCTCCAGCCACAGCTTGGCCACGGCGGCCTGTACCGCCATGCCACCGCCGATGGACACCTTCAGATGGCTCCAGTCCACGGTTTTAAAGTCGGGGTGGTTGGCCAGGCCGTTAAACAAGGTGTTGACCGCAGGCAGGCTGTGGATGCGGTGTTTTGAGAGCTCTTTGAGCACCGCCTTCAGGTCACGTGGATTGGGGATCAGGATCAGCTTGCCGCCGGTGCGCATGCACAGCATCATGCCCACGGTGAACGCGAAGATGTGGTACAGCGGCAGCGCGCAGACGCTGGTGGGCTGCTCTCCTTGGGGCACCTTGTCCATCACCGGTTGGTTCCAGGCCTCGGACTGCAGCACGTTGGCGATCACGTTGCGGTGTAGCAGCACGGCCCCTTTGGACACGCCGGTGGTGCCGCCGGTGTACTGCAGCACGGCGATGTCGTCTGGCTGCACCGGCACTGGCGTGAACACACCGCGCCGGCCCTGCGCCAGCGCGGTGTTGAAGCGCACCGCGCCGGGCAGCTGGAAGGGCGGCACCAGCTTCTTGGCCTTGCGCACCACGTAGTTGACCAGCGCGCCCTTGAGCAGCCCAAGCTGGTCGCCCATGGCACACAGAACGACGTGTTTGATGGGGGTACTGCCCAGGCATTGCTGCAGTGTGGCGGCAAAGTTCTCCAGAATCACGATGGCCTTGGCCCCCGAGTCTTTCAACTGGTGCTCCAGCTCGCGCGGGGTGTACAGCGGGTTCACGTTGACCAGCACCAGCCCGGCACGCAGCAAGGCGGCCACGGCAACCGGGTACTGCGGCACGTTGGGCATCATCACCGCCACGCGGTCGCCCTTGGCCAGGCCCAGGCTTTGCAGGTAGGCGGCAAACTGGCGGCTCAGGGTGTCGGTTTCACCATAAGTCAGGTCCTTGCCCATGAAACTGTAGGCGGTGCGGTCGGCATACTTCTGAAAGGCCTCTTCGATCAAGGCCTGTAGCGATGCGTAGCGGGTCGGGTCAATGTCGGCGGGCACGCCCGGGGGGTAGCTGCTGAGCCAGATGCGCTCGGTCATTCAATGGCCTTTCCCATGTCCTCAACCACTTTCTTGGCATCGCCGAACACCATCATGGTCTTGTCCATGTAGAACAGCTCGTTGTCCAGCCCAGCATAACCGGCGGCCATGCTGCGTTTGTTGACGATGATGGTCTTGGCCTTGTAGGCCTCTAGGATCGGCATGCCGTAGATGGGGCTGCCCTTGACGTGCGCGGCGGGGTTCACCACGTCGTTCGCGCCCAGGATGATGGCCACATCGACCTGGCCGAATTCGCCATTGATATCTTCCATTTCAAATACCTGGTCGTAGGGCACCTCGGCCTCGGCCAGCAGCACGTTCATGTGGCCCGGCATGCGCCCGGCCACCGGGTGGATGGCGTATTTGACAATGATGCCCTTGTCGGTGAGCTTTTGCGCCAGCTCTTTCACCGCGTGCTGGGCCCGCGCCACGGCCAGGCCGTAGCCGGGCACGATGACCACGGTTTCGGCATTGCCCAGCACGAAGGCTGCGTCGTCGGCGCTGCCGCTCTTGACCGCGCGCTGCACGGCAGAACCCGCCGCTGCGGCCGTGGCATCACCCCCAAAACCGCCGCCGATCACGTTGAAGAACGAGCGGTTCATGGCCTTGCACATGATGTAGCTCAGGATGGCACCGCTAGAGCCCACCAGCGACCCGGCGATGATCAGCATGCTGTTGTTCAGGCTGAAGCCAATGCCCGCCGCCGCCCAGCCGGAATAGCTGTTCAGCATGGACACCACCACCGGCATATCCGCCCCACCAATCGGGATGATCAGCAGCACACCCAGGGCAAAACCCAGGGCGATCACCAGGCACATGTCCATCCAGCTTTGCGAATGCCAGAAGCCAAACACAAAGAACACCGCCGCCAGGCCCAGCACCAGGTTCAGCTTGTGCTGGCCGGGAAAGCTCACCGGCGTGCCCTGGAACAGGCGGAACTTGTACTTGCCGCTGAGCTTGCCAAACGCAATCACCGAGCCGCTGAACGTGACCGCGCCGATAAAGGCTCCCAGCGCCAACTCAATGCGATTGCCACCGGGGATCAAATTGCCCTTGGCGGCAATCGCAAACGCCCAGGGTTCTGCCACAGCCGCCACGGCGATGAACACCGCGGCCAAGCCGATCATGCTGTGCATGAAGGCCACCAGCTCGGGCATCTTGGTCATCTCGACCCGCTTGGCCATCAGCGTGCCGACACTGCCGCCGACCAGCAACGCGCCCAGCACCCAGGCCATGCCCTCCATGCCGTTCTGCCCCATCTGGCCCGCCAGCTTAAAGATCAGCGCAATGGTGGTGACCACCGCCACGCCCATACCCAGCATGCCGAAAAAGTTACCTCGGATTGAGGTGGTGGGGTGCGACAAGCCCTTGAGCGCCTGGATGAAGCAGACGCTGGCGAACAAATACAACAGGGTGACTAAATTCAAACTCATTTCAGGGCCTCCTTGGCGGGGGTCTTTTTCTCTTTCTTCTTGAACATCTCCAGCATGCGCCGGGTGACCATGAAGCCACCGAACACATTCACCGCGGCCAGCGCCACGGCCAGCACGCCCATGGTTTTACCCAGGCTGGTTTCGGTTAAAGCGGCGGCCAACATGGCCCCGATGATGACGATGGCCGAGATGGCGTTGGTGACGGCCATCAGCGGCGTATGCAGTGCGGGCGTGACGGTCCAGACCACGTGGTAACCCACGTAGATGGCCAGCACAAAGATGATCAGGTTGGTGACCGTGGGGGAAAGAATGTCCATGGTGTGTGCTCCTTATTTACGCGTGACGGCACCGGCCTGGGTGACGAGGCAGGCGGCCACGATGTCGTCGGCCAGGTCCACGTTCAGCGTGCCTTCTTTGGTCAGCACCAGCTTCAAAAAGTCGAGGATGTTGCGGGCGTACAGGGCGGACGCATCTGCGGCCACCAGCGCGGGCAGGTTGGTTTCACCGATCAGCGTTACGCCATGCTTGACGACCGTCTTGTCGGCCTCGGACAGTGGGCAGTTGCCACCACCGCTCAAACCCTTGCCTGCGGCGATGTCCACGATCACCGAGCCGGGCTTCATGCTTTTCACCATGTCCTCAGAAATCAGCGTGGGCGCAGCGCGGCCAGGAATCAGTGCGGTGGAGATCACCACATCAGCCTGGGCCACGCGCTTGGCCACTTCGACCTGCTGGCGCGCCAGCCAGCTGGGCGGCATGGGTTTGGCGTAGCCGCCCACGCCCACAGCCGCTTCTTTTTCTTCGGGCGTGTCGTAAGACACTTCGATGAACTTGCCGCCCAGCGATTCGACCTGTTCCTTCACGCTGGGGCGCACGTCGGATGCCTCGATCACCGCGCCCAAGCGCTTGGCGGTGGCAATGGCCTGCAGGCCGGCCACACCCACTCCCAGAATCACCACGCGGGCGGCCTTGACGGTACCGGCGGCAGTCATCAGCATGGGGAAGAAGCGCTGGTACTTGTCGGCGGCCATCATCACGGCCTTGTACCCGGCGATGTTGGCCTGGCTAGAGAGCACGTCCATGCTCTGGGCGCGGCTGGTGCGCGGGGCGGCTTCCAGTGCAAAACTGGTCAGGCCCGCCGTGGCCAAGCGTTGCAGGCCCTCGGCATCGAAGGGGTTGAGCATGCCCACCAGGGTGGTGCCGGGGCGCATCTGCGCGGCCTCCGTATCGGACGGGCTGCGCACCTTGAGCACCAGGTCGCAACCCAGTGCGCCTGCGGCATCGGTGATTTCGGCACCGGCTGCCGTGTAGGCCGCGTCGGTCACGCTGGCGGCAATGCCCGCACCCGACTGCACGCGGACCGTATGGCCCTGGGCAGCCAGCTTTTTGGCGGTTTCGGGGGTGACTGCGACGCGGGTTTCACCGGTCGCCGTCTCTAGCGGCACACCAATCAGCATGAGGTCTCCTCAGTGGTTTTAAATATTCTTGAAAATGTGCGGCTTTTGGCTTGATTTGCAGCAAAAGTCGGCATCTTTGCCTTGCAAGCTTAACTGACTTTATCCAAGCCACTGCCGCCTGCGCACGCCTGGGCGACACGGTGTATCCATAATGTGCAGATGAAGCATCGATGGAAACCCAGCGTCACGGTGGCCGCCGTGGTAGAGCACGAAGGCCGGTTCCTGCTGGTCGAAGAACACACGCCCGAGGGCCTGCGGCTGAACAACCCGGCCGGGCACCTGGAGCCCGGCGAATCCCTGGCTCAGGCCTGCACCCGCGAAACCCTGGAAGAAGCCGCGTATGCCTTCACCCCCACTGCGCTGGTCGGCGTGTACCAAGCGGCGCTGGGCGACACCACCTACTTGCGCTTTGCCTTTTGCGGCACGCTGGGCGAATTCCACCCCGAGCGCAGACTGGACCACGGCATCCAACGCACCCTGTGGATGACCCCCGCAGAGATCCGCGCCAGCACCCCCCGGCACCGCAGTCCCCTGCTGCTGCGCTGCGTGGAGGACTACCTGGCCGGGCGGCGGTTTCCGATGGACCTCATCTACACAGCCCCATAAAACCAGGGCCAAGCCCATGTTTTTACAATCAAGCCATGGGAACACACAGCAAACAACGGGTCGTGGTCGGCTTGAGCGGCGGGGTGGATTCGGCCGTCAGCGCCTATCTACTGAAGCAACAGGGCTATGAAGTCATCGGCATCTTCATGAAAAACTGGGAGGACGATGACGACAGCGAATACTGCTCCAGCAACATCGACTTCGTGGATGCCGCCGCCGTGGCCGACGTGATCGGCATCGAGATTGAGCACGTCAACTTCGCCGCCGAGTACAAAGACCGGGTGTTTGCCGAGTTTCTGCGCGAATACCAGGCGGGCCGCACGCCCAACCCCGACATACTGTGCAACGCCGAGATCAAGTTCAAGGCCTTTCTGGACCACGCCATCCGCCTGGGTGCCGAGAAAATCGCCACCGGCCACTACGCCCGCGTGCGGGAGGTGGGCGGCCAGTTCCAGTTGCTCAAAGGCCTGGATCCGAGCAAGGACCAAAGCTATTTTCTGCACCGCCTGAACCAGGCGCAGCTTGGCAAAACCCTGTTCCCGGTGGGCGAACTGCACAAGACCGAGGTGCGCCGCATCGCGTCCGAGATGGCGCTGCCCAACGCCGCCAAGAAGGACTCCACCGGCATTTGCTTCATCGGCGAGCGCCCCTTCCGCGACTTTCTGAACCGCTACATCGCCAAGGAGCCCGGCCCCATCAAGGACGAAAAAGGCCGGGTGCTGGGCCAACACGTGGGCCTGAGCTTCTACACCCTGGGCCAGCGCCAGGGCCTGGGCATCGGCGGCATCAAGGAAAAAGGCGCGCAGCGCGGCGGCGGCGAGCACGCCCCCTGGTTCGTGGCCCGCAAAGACATGGAACGCAACACCCTGTGGGTGGTGCAAGGCCACGACCACCCCTGGCTGCAGTCGCACACCCTGGTGGCCGACGACGTAAGCTGGGTGGCAGGCCACGCGCCTGCGCCAGGCACCTACGCCGCCAAAAGCCGCTACCGGCAAGCGGATGCCGCCTGCACGCTGGCAGCAACAGAAAGCAGCTTCCGCCTGGACTTTCCGGAAGCGCAGTGGGCCGTGACCCCGGGGCAATCGGCCGTGGTGTACGACGGCGAGGTGTGCCTGGGCGGCGGGGTGATTGGAATAGATTTAGGTACGAAATAAGCCTCCAGCGCAGACTCCATCTGCGCAAAAAGCTCTTTTTTCAATAGCAAATCGGGTAACTAACGAGGGCGAGTGCACAAATAAACACCCCGGCCCCCGGCCCGCCCCAGGGCAAGCGCAGCGAAGCCCCCTCGCTAACAGCGCGGAACTGGCTCCGCCAGGCCGCTGCTGTTGCCCCCCTGCAAGGGGGGTGGCGGAAACACGCAGTGTGTAGCCTGGGGGTGTACCTACTCCAATTTGAATTGCGCCACCACCTGCACCAGGTCGCTGGCCTGGCCTTGCAGGCTGCTAGCGGCGGCGGCCATTTCTTCGACCAGCGCGGCGTTTTGCTGGGTGGCCTGGTCCATCTGGGTGACGGCCTCGCCCACTTGCGAGACACCGGTGCTTTGCTCGGTGCTGGCGGCGCTGATCTCGCCCACGATGTCGGTGACGCGGCGGATGGCGCCGACCACTTCGGCCATGGTGGTGCCCGCCTGGTCCACCAGGGTGGTGCCCTGGGCCACGCGCTCCACGCTGGCACTGATCAGCACTTTGATCTCCTTGGCGGCCTCGGCGCTGCGCCCGGCCAGGGAGCGCACTTCACTGGCCACCACCGCAAAGCCCCGGCCCTGCTCGCCGGCGCGGGCGGCTTCCACGGCGGCATTCAGCGCCAGGATATTGGTCTGGAAGGCGATGCCGTCGATCACGCCGATGATGTCGGAGATTTTTTGCGAACTGTCGTTGATGCCCTTCATGGTTTGCACCACCTGGCTGACCACGGTTCCGCCCTCCACCGCCACCGTAGAGGCGCGCATGGCGAGCTGGTTGGCCTGGCGGGCGTTGTCGGCGTTTTGCCGCACGGTACTGCTCAGCTCCTGCATCGAGGCCGCGGTTTCCTGCAGTGCGGCAGCCTGGTTTTCGGTGCGCGAACTCAGGTCGTGGTTGCCCTCGGCGATTTCGGCGCTGGCGGTGGAAACGCTCTCCGAGCCCTGGCGCACGCTGCTAACCACCCGCACCAGGTTGGCCTGCATGTCTTGCAGGCTGGTGAGCAATTGGCCCACCTCGTCGTTGCTGCGGATTTCAATACGGCCGGTCAGGTCGCCTGCGGCCACTTGGCGGGCCGCCCGGTTGGCTTCGGCCAGGGGCCGCGTGATGGAGCCTGCCAGCCACCACGCGCTACCCATGCCGACCAACAAACTGAGGGTGCCCACGGCAATCAACAGGTTGCGGCCATGGGTGGTGCTGTCGGCCATGCTTTTGGCCTGTTGGTCAATTTCTTGGCGCTGGGCCAGCATCAAAGCCTCCAGGGCATCCAGGTAGGCCTTGCCCGCAGGAGCGAATTTTTGCTCCAGCATCTGGTTGGCCTCGTCGGATTTGTCCTCCTTCTTCAGCGCCGACACAGCATCGCGGGCGGCGATATAGCTTTTGCGGGTTTCGCCGATGGCGGCAAACAAGGCTTTCTCCACGTCCGACTGCATCAGCGGCTCCAGGGTTTTTTGGGCTTTGCTGGAGCGCTCGCTGGAGGTGGCCGCTTCCTGCGCGAAGTAGCTGGCCAGCGAGGGGTCGCTGCTTTTGGCGATGGCGGTGGTGCGGCGCACGCTGGTGTGGATGTCGCGGTACCAGTCACTGACCAGGCGCTCGGTCTGGATCGGGTCGCTGATGATGTACTGGGTGGCTTGTGCCGAGCTGTTGAGCTTGGAAATACCCACCAGGACGGATACCAGCAACAGCAGCAGGATCAGCGCAAAGCCCACACTGAGGCGCTGGGCGATAGAGAGATGGGATCGGAAAGCGGACATGGTGGGGGTCTCCTTTGTGCGGTGGATTGTGTTGTACGGGGTACGTGAAGCAATGACAAGCTGAATTCTGGAAGCTAATCTGAAAAAAATGGGTTAAATCGGCATCTAGCGCATATTTTTATTACACATACAGCTATCTATTTAGTAGCAAGTCTAAACCGTGAATGGACATGGGCAGGGGTACCATCCGCAGCCGCCGAACCGGTCTACCGGGCCTGCGTCAGCAGCGCCAGCGCAGCTTCAAAGTCGTAGCGGGCCACGGCCGCCGCCATCTCGGTGTAGGTGCCTTGTAGCAGCCGCTGGAGCAGCGCTGCATGTTCGTGCAGCAGCTCAATGGATTCGGCATCGTCTTCGCCTAGCAGGGCGGCCAGGCGGGTGCAAACGGCCTCTGCCTGGACGGCATCCAAGGCGGTAACGGTGCCCGGCACATCGGCAACGGGCGCGGGCAGTTGCAGCCGAATGGCGGCCACCAGCGGGTCCAGCAGCTGGGCCGTTTGCTCGGCCAGGGTGTGGACACTGGCCAACGGATCTTGCAGGCGGATGGCGCGCTCCAAGCGGGCAGCGCTGGCCTGCAGCAGGCTGGCACCGATGTTGCCCGCCGCGCCCTTGAGGGTATGGGCCATGCGCTCGGCGGTGGCCGGGTCGCCGCTGTCCAGGCTGTGCCGCAGCCCGGTGATGGCATGGGCCTGCCCGGCGGCAAACTTGCGCAGCATGTTTTGGTACAGCGGCGGCTTGCCCATGGTGCGGCGCAGGCCCTGGGCCACGTCCAGGCCGGGGATGCGGCCCAGGCCGTCCATGGGGGCCTCGGCGTGCGGGGCGCTGACGGCCTGCGGGTTCAGCGGGTTGTCTTCCACCAGCCGTGCGGTGAACCAGAAAGTGGAGCCCTGGCCAAACGTGCTGTCCACCCCCACCGTGCCGCCCATGGCTTCGGCCAGCGCCTTGCTGATGGCCAAGCCCAAGCCGGTGCCGCCAAATTTGCGGGTGGTGGAGCTGTCGGCCTGGCTGAAGCTCTGGAATAGGCGGCCCATTTGCGCCCCGGTCAGGCCAATGCCGGTATCGCGCACTTCAAAGCGCAGCCAGGCCTGGCCGTCCGCCCCAGCCTGGAGTCGCACTGCCATGCTGATTTCGCCGCGCTCGGTGAACTTGACGGCGTTGTCGGCCAAGTGGATCAGTACCTGGCCCAGCCGCAGCGCATCGCCGCACAGACTTTGCGGCACCTCGGGTGCCACGTCGCAGACCAGCTCCAGGCCCTTGGCGGCAGCTTTCTCCCACACCACGCTGGCCACGTTGTGCAGCAGCGGGTCCAGTGCGAAGGGCCGGTTTTCGATGGAGAGCTTGCCCGCCTCGATCTCGGAGAAGTCCAGGATGTCGTTGACCAGGCCCAGCAGGTGCTGGCCCGACTGGTGGATGGTGGCCAGATAGTCGTGCTGGCGGGGGTTGAGCTCGGTCTTCAGCGCCAAGTAAGACATGCCGATGATGGCGTTCAGCGGGGTGCGGATTTCGTGGCCCATATTGGCCAAAAAGTCGGTTTTGAAGCGGTTGGCCTCTTCGGTTTGCAGCCGGGCACCGGCCTCCAGCAGGCGCAACTGCTGGGAGTGGATATCGGCCTGGATTTGGGCCTGGATTTGGACTTGCGCCTCGGCGGCTTCGCGTCGGCGGTACTGCAGGTACAGAGCCACCACCAGTCCCAGGGCCAGCAGGCCCGGGACGAGGGTCAACCAGCGGCTGCTGGCCACCGGGTTCAGCCCTTCTAGCGGGTGGTGCAGGAAGGCCGCGATAGCCGCATACACAGCGACCAGCACCGCCGCCAGCAAGGCCAGGAGTTTGCTGATTCGGGTCATAGAGGAGGAATCAAAGGCATCACCACGTGCTTACAAATGAACACATTGTGGCGCATTTAACCCGCTAGATCGACCGCCAGAACAGCAGCGCTGCGCCGCCGTAATTTGCTATTATTTACAGAGCTACAGGCCTAGGCAGAATATGCGCTAGAAGCCATTTTTATATAAAATATATTAACGACTCACAATCCCTTGACGGGCACAACAGCTTCCAAGCCAGGAACCCGTGGAACCGGCTTTGCCGGACCACGGGGTTCGCCCCCAGCAAGGGGGAGCAAACACGCAGTGTGGGGCCTGGGGGTGTTCCTACCTATGCCCCTCGGGCCTGCAGCACCACGCAGTGGATGAACTGCAGCTTGGCGACCACCGGGGTGGTGAGCACGAAAGGGTAGAAGTCGTGTTCGCCCATGCTGCGCGACATTTCATTGAGCACGCCGGTCAGCTCGACCCAGGCGTTGGCGATTTTCAGGAAGCTGTCGGCGCTGGGGTCCTCGGGCCGCCACAGGGCTTCGCGGGTGAACGGGGCGTAGGGCAGCTCCACGTCATGGGCATCCAAGCCAAAGCGCATGGCCGTGCCCAGGGTGTCCACCATGTGCAGGTAGTGGGCCCAGGTTTCGGCCCAATCCTCCCAGGGGTGGGTGCTGGCATAGGTGCTTACATAACGCTGCGCCCAGTCGGCGGGCGGGCCTTCTTCGTAGTGGTGCTTGAGGGCGGCGGCGTAGTCGGCGCGCTCGTCGCCAAACAGGGCGCGGTAGTCGGCAAGCCAAGGCGTATTAACTACCAGCCGGTCCCAGTAGTAGTGCCCCACCTCGTGGCGGAAATGCCCCAGCACCGTGCGGTAGGACTCGCCCATTTGGGTGCGTACCTGCTCGCGCCGGGCATCGTCGGCTTCGTCCATGTTCAGGGTGACCAGGCCGTGGTCGTGGCCGGTCAGCACCGGTTTGTCCGGCGCGGGGCGCAAAAAGTCGAATGCCAGACCCAGCTGCTGGGGGTGGTCGGGCTGGCGCGGCTCCACCGGCAGGCCCATCACCATCAATTGCGCCACCAGGTGGCGTTTGGCGATCTCCAACACCCGCCAGGCGGCCAGGTTTTCGGGCACGGTGGGGTCGGAGACAGTGCGGTTCAGGCTGCAGGCCAGGCACACCGCGCCGGCGGCGGCCTCGCCGGGCAGCAGCCAGTTGCAGCCAATTGTGTGCAGGTTGGCGCAACGCCGAAAGCGGGCGCCGCCGGGGGCCGTCCACAACGTCCACACATCGGGCTGGTCGGGCACGGCAGCCAGGGGCTCCAGGCGGGAGGTGTGGGTGACAAAGCCCAGCGGCGTGTGGCAGGCCAGGCATTCGCTGTTGCGAAAGAACACGGGCCGCCCGCACTGGCACACGTAGGCGCGCGAGCCACGGATGGCCCCCTGGTCAGCCTTGGGCAGAGTCCAGAAGCTTTCAAACAGGGAGAAAGGGCGAAATACAGCGGTAAAAAAGTCCATGGAATAAGTCTAAGTGCAGCCGTACCCGATTGTCTGTGCGCTGCACCGCATAAGGTTTCAACACCCCGGTAGATTCCCTATGGGCCTGGCACGGCTGTTGCTATATCGTCTGCACTTCTTGACCATTTGGTCAGGATTTGGACGCCAACCAGCCAACGCCGGGCCCCGCGTGCCGCACTTTGGTGCAGCGCCAGGACCCGAATGCCCCAGCCACAGGAGTTACCGTGCCAGAAACCTCCCCCCCGGACATCCGTGCCGGCCGACTCAGTGCCGCCCAGTACGCGCAGCACTTTGCCGATGCCACCCCGCCGCTGAACGCCTCACAGGCCATGCTCGAATCCGAGCGCTGCCTGTACTGCTTCGACGCACCCTGCCAAACCGCCTGCCCCACCGACATCGACGTGCCCAGCTTCATCAAGCGCATTGCCGACGGCAACCTGCGCGGTGCGGCCCGCACCATCCTGGAATCCAACCCGCTGGGCGGCATGTGCGCCCGGGTCTGCCCCACCGAGGTGCTGTGCGAGCAGGCCTGCGTGCGCAACACCCAGACCGACACCCCCATTCCCATTGGGCGCCTGCAACGCTTTGCGGTGGACGCGCTGATGGCCAGCCCCCAGCCGCAAATCTTCACCCGCGCCGCCCCCACCGGCAAGCGCATTGCCGTGGTCGGCTCCGGCCCGGCGGGCCTGGCCTGTGCGCACCGCCTGGCGCGCCTGGGCAACGAGGTGGTGATTTTTGATGCCCAGCCGAAGGCGGGCGGCCTGAACGAATACGGCCTGGCCAGCTACAAAACCGTGGACGAGTTTGCCCAGCGCGAAGTGCAGTGGCTGCTGGACATTGGCGGCATCCGCATCCAGCACGGCTGGCGCTTTGCCGGTGCGGCTTCGCTCGACAAGCTACAAACCGAATTTGACGCGGTATTTCTAGGCCTGGGCCTGTCCAAGGTGCAGGCGCTGGGCCTGCCGGGCGAAGACCTGGCCGGGGTGCGCAACGCGGTGGACTTCATCGCCGCGCTGCGCCAAGCCGACGATGTGGCCACGGTGCCCATCGGCCACCACGTGGTGGTGATTGGCGGCGGCATGACCGCCGTGGATGCCGCCGTGCAGGCCAAGCTGCTGGGGGCCAAGGTGGTGCACATGGTGTACCGCCGGGGCGTGGAAACCATGGGCGCATCAGCCGCCGAGCAGGAGTGGGCGCAAACCCACGGCGTGGTGCTGCACCAGTGGATGGCTCCGGTGGAAATTGTCGGCGCGGCAGGCAACGCAGTCGGCGTGCGCTTCGCCCAGCAGGCGCTGGTGGACGGCCAGATGCAGCCCACGGGCCGCGAACTGACCTTTCCCGCCGACATGGTGTTCAAGGCCATCGGCCAAAAGCTGGACGACAGCCCGCTGCAAGGCACCGGCCTGGTGCTGCAGGGCGGGCGCATTGTCACTTCTGAGGACGGGGCCACCAACCTCGCCAAGGTCTGGGCCGGTGGCGACTGCCGCGCCGGAGGCCGCGACCTCACCGTCGAGGCCGTAGAGCACGGCAAACGCGCCGCTGAATCCATCCACAAAGGTTTGAACCATGGCTGATCTCTCCACCATCTTCGCGGGCATCAAAACCCCCAACCCCTTCTGGCTGGCCTCTGCGCCGCCCACCGACAAGGCCTACAACGTCAACCGCGCCTTCGAAGCGGGCTGGGGCGGCGTGGTCTGGAAGACGCTGGGTGAGGCCGGGCCACCGGTGGTCAATGTCAACGGCCCGCGCTACGGCGCGCTGCTGTCCAACGACCGCCGGGTGCTGGGCTTTAACAACATCGAACTCATCACCGACCGGGATCTGGAACTCAATCTGCGCGAGATCACCGAAGTCAAGCGCCTGTGGCCCGACCGCGCCATGGTGGTGTCGCTGATGGTGCCCTGCGTGGAAGAATCGTGGAGGGCGATTTTGCCGCGCGTGGAAGACACCGGTGCCGACGCCATCGAACTGAACTTCGGCTGCCCGCACGGCATGAGCGAGCGCGGCATGGGCGCGGCTGTGGGCCAGGTGCCCGAGTACATCGAGATGGTCACCCGCTGGTGCAAGCAGTACTCCAAACTGCCGGTGATTGTGAAGCTCACGCCCAATATCACCGACGTGCGCCTGCCCGCCCGGGCGGCCCAGCGCGGCGGGGCCGATGCGGTGTCGCTGATCAACACCATCAACTCCATCATCGGCGTAGACCCCGACACCCTGCTGATGACCCCCAGCACTGGCGGCATGGGCTCACACGGCGGCTACTGCGGCCCGGCGGTCAAACCCATCGCCCTGAACATGGTGGCCGAGATCGCCCGCGACCCGGCAACCCATAGCCTACCCATCAGCGGCATCGGCGGCGTGGGCAACTGGCGCGACGCGCTGGACTTCATCGCCCTGGGCGCGGGCACGGTGCAGGTGTGCACCGCCGCCATGGTGTTCGGCTTCAAGATCGTGCAAGAGATGACCTCCGGCCTGTCGGACTACATGGACAGCAAGGGCTTCAAAAGCCTGGACGACTTCCGGGGCCGCGCCGTGCCCAAGGTCACCGAATGGCGCAACCTGAACCTGAACCACGTCAGCAAGGCCGTCATCAACCAGGACAGCTGCATCTCCTGTGGCCGCTGCCACATCGCCTGCGAGGACACCTCGCACCAAGCCATCACCAAAACAAAAGACGGCCTGCGCCACTTCGAGGTGATGGAAGATGAGTGCGTGGGCTGCAACCTGTGCGTGCTGGTCTGCCCCGTGCCCGACACCATTAGCCTGCGCGACCTGCAGCCCGGCGAAAAAGACTTGCGCACCGGTAGGGTCGTGAGCGATAAACATGCGGACTGGACCCGCCACGCCAACAACCCGATGCGCGCCTCAGCTTGAAACACCCCCAGGCTGCGCCACCCCCCTTGCAGGGGGCGATACCAGCAGCCTGGCAAAGCCAGTTCTGCGGTATCCCTGGGGGGCGTGCGTTCTGGCTGAATCTGGGGTTTGGGTAGTTATCGTTTTTTAAGAGAAATCGGGCTATAGCGCATATACCTTCTACGCCTTTAGCTATTTATTTAGGAGCAACCATGTCTTCTGTCTTGATCCGAGGTGGTACGGTGGTCAACGCCGACCGCGCCTTCCGCGCCGATGTCTTGTGTGTCGACGGCCAGATCGTCGCCGTGGGCGACAACCTGATTGCCCCCGCCGAGGCCGAGGTGGTCGATGCCGGGGGCCAGTACGTCATGCCTGGCGGCATCGACCCGCACACCCATATGCAGCTGCCGTTCATGGGCACCACCACCATGGACGACTTCTACAGCGGTACGGCTGCCGGGCTGGCGGGTGGCACCACGACGATCATCGACTTCGTCATCCCCAACCCCAAGCAGCCGCTGATGGAGGCCTACCAAACCTGGCGCGGCTGGGCCGAAAAGTCCGCGTCCGACTACAGCTTCCACGTCGCCGTGACCTGGTGGGACGAGAGCGTGCACCGCGACATGGGCACCCTGGTGCGTGACGAAGGCGTGAACAGCTTCAAGCACTTCATGGCCTACAAAAACGCCATCATGTGCGACGACGAAACCTTGGTGAACAGCTTCAAGCGCTCCCTGGAGCTGGGCGCCATGCCCACGGTGCATGCCGAAAACGGCGAACTGGTCTACCTGCTGCAGGCCGACATGAAGGCCAAAGGCATCTTCGGCCCCGAAGCCCATCCCCTGTCGCGCCCGCCCGCGGTAGAGGCCGAAGCCGCCCAGCGCGCCATCGCCATCGCCAATGTGCTCAACGTGCCGATCTACGTGGTGCATGTGTCGTGCGCCGAATCGGCCGAGGCCATTGCCCGCGCCCGCGCTGCAGGCCAGCGCGTGTTTGGCGAGGTGCTGGCCGGGCATTTGACGGTGGACGACAGCGTCTACCGCAACCCCGACTTCGCCTACGCCGCAGGCCATGTGATGAGCCCGCCGTTTCGCAACAAGAGCAACCAGGATGCCCTGTGGCACGGCCTGCAGGCCGGGCACCTGCACACCACCGCCACCGACCACTGCACATTTTGCGCCGCGCAAAAAGCCGCAGGCAAAAACGATTTCTCCAAAATTCCCAACGGCTGCGGCGGCGTGGAAGAGCGCCTGGCCGTCATCTGGGACGAAGGCGTGAACAGCGGCCGGCTGACGCCCAGCGAATTCGTCGCCATCACCTCGGCCAACGCCGCCAAGCTGTTCAACATCTACCCGCGCAAAGGCTGCGTGGTGGCCGGGGCCGATGCCGACCTGGTGGTATGGGACCCGGCGGGCACCAAAACCTTGTCGGTCAAGACGCAAAAGTCGCTGGGCGACTTCAACATCTTCGAGGGCCGCACCGTCACCGGCGTGCCCAGCCACACCCTGAGCCAGGGCAAGGTGGTCTATGCCAACGGTGACCTGCGCGCCGAGCGCGGCGTGGGCAAGTACGTGAAGCGCCCGCCCTTCGGCCCGCAGTTCGATGCGCTGGCCAAAAAGACCGCGCTGCAAGCACCCTCCCCCGTCGCCCGCTGAAGCAGGAACCCGTATGCAACCCAATATTGAATCCTTGCGCATCAACGGCCCGCGCCTGTGGGACTCGCTGATGGAACTGGCCCAGATCGGTGCCACGCCCAAGGGCGGTGTCTGTCGCCTCACCCTCACCGACCTGGACAAACAAGGCCGCGACCTGGTGACCCGCTGGGCTACAGAAGCAGGCATGACCGTCACCATCGACAAGATCGGCAACGGCTTCATGCGCCGCCCGGGCCGCAACAACAGCCTGCCGCCCATCATGACCGGCAGCCACATCGACACCCAGCCCACCGGCGGCAAGTTCGACGGCAACTACGGCGTGCTGGCGGGCATCGAAGTGGTGCGCACCCTGAACGACCACGGCATCCAGACCGAAGCCCCCATCGAAGTCGCGTTCTGGACCAACGAAGAAGGCTCGCGCTTCGTGCCGGTCATGATGGGCTCGGGCGTGTTCGCCAAAGCCTTCACCCTGGAGCACGCCTACGCCGCCACCGACCTGGAAGGCAAGACGGTGCAAGGCGAGCTGGAGCGCATTGGCTACATCGGCCCGCAAGAGCCCGGCGACCACCCCATCGGCGCGTACTTTGAAACGCACATCGAGCAAGGTCCGGTGCTGGAAGACCACGACATCACCATCGGCGTAGTGCAAGGCGTGCTGGGCATCCGCTGGTTTGATTGCACCGTCACCGGCATGGAAGCCCACGCCGGCCCCACGCCCATGGCGCTGCGCAAGGACGCGATGCTGGCCGCCACCAGCATCATGCAAGACGTGGTGGCCGCGGCACACCGCCACCCGCCGCACGGCCGTGGCACCGTGGGCATGGTGCAGGTGTTTCCCAACAGCCGCAACGTGATTCCGGGCCGCGTGAAGTTCAGCATCGACCTGCGCAACAGCACCGATGCCCTGGTGGACCAGATGGCCAACGAGGTCAAAGCCTTCGCCGCCACCGTGGCCCAAGAGCACGGCGTGGACGTGAAGATCGAGATGGTCTCCAGCTATTCGGCCATAGGCTTCCACCCCGACTGCGTAGACGCCGTAGCCCGCGCCGCCGCCAAACTGGGCTACTCGAACATGCCCGTCGTGTCAGGCGCGGGACACGACGCGGTGTACATGGCGAAGCTGACGTCCAGCGGCATGATCTTCATCCCCTGCAAGGACGGGATTAGCCACAACGAGATTGAAGATGCGAAGCCGGAGCACATTGCGGCGGGGTGCAATGTGCTGTTGCATGCGATGCTGGAGCGGGCGGGGGCGGTTTGACGACTTGAATTATTCACCGACCCACTGGGCGCTATGAGGCGAGCGCATCGGCCTCTAGCGCCCATTTTTATTGCACGTGCAGCTCCTGAATTAGGAGCAGTTAAAAAACGAGGGCTTTTATCGAAAAATTCGTTCAGGGAGTGCGCCAAATGACTCGCCACACTAAACTCCACTTGGAAATTCACCTGACCCACTTTAGCTAAAACAAAAATGTCCGAAACAACCCCTCCAAAACTTTTTATTTCTTACAGTTGGTCGAACGCAGAACACGAAAATTGGGTGCTCGAATTAGCTAGATCGTTAGTAGAGTCGGGGATTGAGGTTCTACTAGATAAATGGCAGTTGCGTGATGGTCACGACTCCATTCGATTCATGGAGTCGATGGTGACGAATCAAGAAGTAAAGAAGGTTGTCATTTTGGCAGACAAGGTATACGTCGAAAAAGCGAATTCGCGCTCCGGTGGAGTTGGAACAGAGACGCAAATTCTCACCCCTGATCTTTATGGAGGGCAAAATCAAGACAAGTTTGTTCTGGTTGTTTGCGAGCGCGATGAAAATGGAAAGCCGTATATACCAACCTACTATAGAGGCCGCATCCACATTGATATGAGCCAAGAGGAAACCTACGCAACCGGACACGAGCAATTAATTCGATGGGTTTTCGACAAACCACTGCACGTCCGCCCAGAAATTGGGCCGCGGCCAGCTTTCCTTGACGAGCACTTCCAAATTGATTTAGGAACAGGTGCTACGGGACGTCGATGCTTAGACAATATTACTCACGGTCGTCCAGTTGCACTAGGTTCATTCAATGAATATTTAGATTTATTCCTTAGAAACCTGGAGAGGTTTCGTATTGAACGATCTAGCGACAAAATTTTCGATGAGCAAGTGAAACAAAGTATTGATGACTTCTTGCCTTTTAAAAATGAGATCACGAGAATTTTTAAAGCAATAGCGCAATATTCACATACTGGTGACTTTGGTGGAGCATTGCATCGTTTTTTTGAAAGAATGATTGTTTACACGATGCTCCGAGAAGGTGCTAACTCGTATCGCGACCAAGACTGGGATAATTATAAATTTATTACTCATGAATTATTCATTAGTGCCATAGCCATCTTCGTCCGCTATGAGCGCTTTGAATTTATTTCACTACTGACAACGCGACAATATACACTGCCAAAGAGTATTCGAGAAAGTAGGAATGTTTCAGTTAAAGGATTTGAAGCACTTAATTTTCATCTCACATCCTTTGAAGACAGAAAAAGGCGCTTGAGCATCAACCGCATATCGATTCATGCAGACATCTTGATCGAACGCACGAATGGCACTGACATTGAACCCCGTGACCTATGCCAGGCTGACTTCTTACTCTATGTGAAAGCATCAATTCACAAAGAGCGCTGGTTTCCAATCACTTGGATTTACATAGGCGAGCACAGCGGCGCATTAGATATCTTCGCACGTGCCTGTTCAGCTCAATACTTTGAAAAAGTGCTTGCTCCGCTATTCAACATCTCCAGCGTCGAGCCACTAATGACCGTTGCAACAAAAGGGCACCACTTCAGCGCCGGATGGCACACGCTAGATGTCTCCGCTTTAATCGGGCTAGATAAGCTCACTACCAAAGCTTAGACTGACTAGGGTTCATCGTGTCGCCCTGCCGGTGCTCTCCGCGATTGGGGTAGCTTGGCGACGATAGCAAACATCTACCGCGACGAGAGATGGGAAACCAAACTCAGCCCACCCACCGCCTCGCATCCTTCAGCAACAGCAGCAACTGCTGAGGCCGCAACGCCGAGCTTTCAAACCCGAACCGGGCATAAAACGCAGCGGCCTGCGCGTCGATGGGATGCGTCAGCATGGCGCGGATACCTGCTTGCTCGGCGATCAGCACGGTACGGCGGATGGCATCTTGCAGCAGGCCCACGCCCAGGCTTTGTTTTTGGTGGTGGATGGAAACCGCCAGTCGCGCCAGAACCACCACCGGAATCGGGTACTGGCCCATGCCTTTGCGCACCCGCTCGGGCGCTTCCAGCGTGTCGACCTGGCCGACGGTCAGGCTGTAGTAGGCGGCGATGCTTTCGCCATCCAGCACCACATAGGTCTTCGCAGAGCCGCTGGCCTGGCCTTGCCGGGCGTGGCGCAGCAGCCATTCGTTGAGCGCGGGTTTGCCGCAGTCAAACGGCTCCAAAACATGCTGCGCGGTTAACGGCTGCGGGCCGCGCAGGCTCACGGTTGTGCCCAGGGCGCAGGCCGAGAAAACAGGTCTTGCAGACCCGCGTTGTCTTGCGCAGGGCGGTCCAGCAAGGCCAGGAAATCCTCGTACTGCTGGCCCGACACGGTGAACAGGCGCTGGTCGATCAGGGTCTGCTCGGCGGCGCGGCAGGCGCTGTCCAGGATGTAGTCGGTCAGGGATTTATGCGCCACATCGGCGGCGCGGCGCAGCACCGCCTCTTGGGCCACGGTGGCACGTAGACCCAGGCGTGCGGAGCGGGCATTGGGGGCGACGGGATCGACAGGAGCAGCAAGCATGGCCTTACCTCGGGGAACCAAAAGAGGCCTCCATGTTAGTACAAACGACATACATTGTCTAATCTCTCTATGCCACCGCGCCGCATCTTTGAAAACGCCTATCCGATACATAAATTTTATTAGATCTCTATTTCCATAGTATTTAATTACCATGCAGGCTCGTGCAAGATCTTTGAGGCACGATGTAACAGCCAAGCCACCCCACACAACACCCAGGAGCTCTCCATGACCACCGAAGCCAAATGCCCCTTTCACCACGCCGCAGGCGGCGGTACGACCAACAAGGATTGGTGGCCTAAACAATTGCGCGTGGATCTGCTGAACCAGCACTCCAACAAGTCCCACCCGCTGGGCGAGTCGTTCGATTACGCCGAGGCATTCAAGAAGCTCGACTACAAGGCACTCAAGGCCGATCTGGTCAAGCTGATGACCGACAGCCAGGACTGGTGGCCGGCCGACTTTGGCCACTACGGCCCGCAGTTCGTCCGCATGGCCTGGCACGCTGCCGGCACCTACCGCACCCAGGACGGGCGTGGCGGTGGCGGGCGCGGACAGCAGCGGTTTGCGCCGCTGAACTCTTGGCCCGACAACGTCAACATCGACAAGTCGCGCCGCCTGCTCTGGCCCATCAAGCAGAAGTACGGTCAGAGCATTTCCTGGGCCGATCTGTTCATTCTGACGGGCAATGTGGCGCTGGAGTCAATGGGTTTCCGCACCTTCGGCTTTGCCGGTGGCCGCGCAGACGTGTGGGAACCCGACATGGACGTGAACTGGGGCGCCGAAACCACCTGGCTGGGCACCGACAAGCGCTTCAGCGGCGACCGGGATTTGGACAACAACCTGGCCGCGACCCACATGGGCCTGATCTACGTGAACCCCGAAGGCCCCAACGCCAGTGGCGACTACATGGCCGCCGCCAAGGACATCCGCGCCACCTTCTACCGCATGGCGATGGACGACGAAGAAATCGTCGCCTTGATCGCCGGTGGCCACACCTTTGGCAAATCCCACGGCGCGGCACCCGAGTCGCACAAGGGCCCGGAACCCGAAGGTGCAGGCATCGAGGCGCAAGGCCTGGGCTGGAACAGCAACTTTGGCAGCGGCCATGGCAAAGACACGGTGTCCAGCGGCCTGGAAGTCACCTGGACCACCACACCAGCGCAGTGGGGCAACAACTACTTCGAGAACCTGTTCAAGTTCGAGTGGGAGCTGATGCATTCACCTGCCGGTGCCAAGCAATGGGTGGCCACCAATGCGCCCGACATCATCCCCGACGCGCATGTCCCCGGCCTGTTCCACAAGCCCACCATGCTGACCACCGACCTGACGATGCGCTTTGACCCCGAGTTCGGCAAGATCTCCAAGCGCTTCCACGAAGACCCACAGGCTTTTGCCGAAGCCTTTGCCCGCGCCTGGTACAAGCTGACCCACCGCGACATGGGCCCGAAGGCGCGCTACCTCGGCCCCGAAGTGCCCCAGGAAGACCTGATCTGGCAAGACCCGCTGCCAGCGGCCACCTACCACCCCACCGACGCAGACATTGCTGACATCAAGTCGAAAATTGCCGCTTCCGGCCTGACGGTGAGCCAGCTGGTGTCGGTGGCCTGGGCTTCGGCCTCCACCTTCCGCGGTGGCGACAAGCGCGGCGGTGCCAATGGCGCGCGCCTGGCCCTGGCTCCGCAAAAAGACTGGGAAGTTAACCGCGTGGCGGTACAGGTATTGCCGACGCTGGTGCAGATCCAACAGGCAGCGGGCAAGGCCTCGCTGGCCGACGTGATCGTGCTGGCAGGTAGCGTAGGTGTGGAGCAGGCGGCCAAGGCCGTGGGCATCGCTGTGGAGGTGCCTTTTGCACCGGGCCGCGTCGATGCCACACAAGCGCAAACCGATGCCGAGTCCTTTGAGGCGCTGGAGCCCGCAGCCGATGGTTTCCGCAACTACAAAAAAGGCCCCATCGGTGCCGCCACCGAAGCCCTGCTGATCGACAAGGCCCAGTTGCTGACCCTGACTGCCCCCGAGCTGACCGCGCTGGTCGGCGGCCTGCGGGTCTTGGGTGCCAATGCCGATGGCGGCAAGCACGGCGTGTTCACCGACCAGGTGGGCGTGCTCAGCAACGTGTTCTTCGTGAACCTGCTGGACATGGGCACTACCTGGACGGCGGTGGATGGAGAAGGCGAAGTGTTCGAAGGCCGCGACCGCAAGACCGGCCAGACGAAGTACACCGCCACCCGGGCTGACCTGGTCTTTGGCTCCAACTCGGTACTGCGTGCGTACGCAGAGGTGTATGCCAGTGCCGACGGCCAGCAGAAGTTTGTGGCCGACTTTGTGGCGGCCTGGACTAAGGTGATGCAGCTGGACCGTTTCGACCTAGCCTAAGCGGCAAGGACTCGGGCTCTAGTGGCCTGTGTCCGAAGCGCCAGCATACTCCCCGGGCGTTGGTACGCTCGGGGATTTGGCTTTTGGGGGTATCGGCCTTTATGGGACCGGTGGGTGCGATTTCTGGCTTATGGCCAGAGTGGCGGGGGTCTGTGGTTTGCAGAGACTTCAGTGTAGGACCAGGCCACGGGCAGAATATTGCGTTATTGCCTTTAAATTCTTATTTATTGGCATAATATGCCAATTTTCTTAAGTATCAAGGCATCAACATGGTTTTAGACCGGTATGACAAGCAAATTCTGGAAATTCTGCAGGTCGACGGCCGCATCAACAACCAAGACTTGGCGGACCGCATTGGCTTGTCGCCATCGCCGTGTTTGCGCCGGGTGCGGGCGCTGGAAGAATCGGGCATGGTGCTGGGCTACCGGGCTTTGGTGGATGCCAAAAAACTCGGGCTGTCGCTGATGGCCCTGGTTCACATCTCCATGGACCGCCACACGCCGGAACGCTTCGCCAACTTCGAGGCGTCGGTGGACGTGTTGCCCGAGGTGCTGGAGTGCCTGCTGATCACCGGGCAGGATGCCGACTACCAAATCAAGGTAGTGGTGCGCGATATGGACCACTACCAGGATTTATTGCTCAACAAGCTGACGCGGATCGAAGGCGTTACCGGCGTGCACTCCAGCTTTGTGCTGCGCCGGGTGGTGGACAGGACCGCGCTGGCGCTGTACTGAAAACGCGCGCCGTTACGCCAGATGGCCTGCCCTGCCGTGCGGGTCTTTACTTCACCGTTTTCAGATAGTGCTGGATCGCCGCGACTTCCAGCGGCGTGGGTGGCTTGCCCTTGTCGGATTGGAAGCTCGCATCTTTCCAATGGGGCATGGCCTTGTCCAGGGGTTTACCGTGGTCGTCAATACCTTGGAGCACCGCACGTTGAAAGATCTTCAAGGACCATTTGCTGGCATCCCCCGCGAGGCGGGGGCCTTTGACGCCATCCAGCCCGCCTTTGCCGGTATCTCCATGGCAGGCCGCGCAGTTGGCGCTGTACAGTGCCTTGCCGTTCAGATCGCCAGGGCTGGCTTGGGCAATGGGCACCAAGCTTAGCGCTGACACGAAAATCGCCAGACCGGTCAGTGAATGCATCGCGAAGCCTTGGTGAGAGTGGACATTTAGTCTACATCCGCAGCACGCACCGTGGTTGCCCGATGGTGGCTGGCGGTGGTCAGCGGGAAGCCAGCGCGCTTCGCAACGCAGCGTTGTCCGCTTCCAACTGCAGCGCGCGCTGCTCTGCGGCCTCCAGTGCCTGCGTCAACCGCTGCACTTGCGCCGCCAGCCCATCCGCCACCTGGGTGACGCGCTCGCGCGTGCCGTCGCGGGTGTGCGCAAGCTGCGCGCTCAAGCCACCCAGCCAGCGCAGGATGTCCACCCGCGTCGTATCTTTGTGCAGCGGGGTTTGCAGCGTGGCCTTTTTGACGTCGGCCCTGCGGCACAGCTCCGACTGGGTGACGCGGCCATGGTTGAAGGGGTAGATGCCGTGGTGCGCCGCAATGTCAGCCTCGATGTCGCGCATGGCCTGGCGCAGCCGGGCCAGCGCTGCCTCGGTGCGGGCATGGGGTTTATCGGCGGGTGGCGAGGGAAGTAAAAGGTCAGCGGTCATGGCGGAAATTTATAAAAAATAGGCCTCTAGCGCATATGAAATCTACACTCATAGCTATTAATTGAATAGCAATTACCCCTTGCGCATGCATTTGAAGATCAGCACCCAAAAGCTCAAAATCAGCGAGGCCACGGGGAACTGCAGCGCGGTGGGCATGAAGTAAATGGCCAGCACGCCGGGAATCCACACGCACCACAGGGCCACCATCAGCGGCAGGTAGCGGCTGCTCAAGAACTCGGCCGACACCACACGCTTCCAGGTGCGGGCACGGTAGCCGTCATCGCGCCAGGCAAACAGGGCAATGACCGCAAAGTTGGTCATGGGCGAGTAGACAAACTGGTCGACCAGCATCTTTTTCGCAATGGTGGCAGCGTCATTACCCTCGCCAAACAGGCTGACCTGCAACGCATATAACAGGTCCACGGTGATGCCGATAGAGCCAAACACCAGAATGGCGTAGGCCATGTCGGCCCACTGGGTCTTGCGCCAGGGTTCTTTCAGCACCAGCTGGCCCAGGGCCTCGGGCACCAGCACAGCGAACGCGGCGTACGTGGCAAACGCAAAAGGGTAGCCCCCGGCCTGCTTTGCGCTGCCCCAGGTGGCCAAGCCCGCTTGCACGGCCGGGCTCAGCACATAGGCCAGGACCAATAGCGCCAGGCCGCACCAGAGCACCAGCCCCGGCAGCAGGTTGGCCCGGACCGCCGCACGGACCTGCTGCAGCGGTGTGGCGGGGAGCACGCGTTCCATCCGGCCTACTCGGCCAGTGCCAGCGCAGCCAGCTTCACCGCCCCTTCAAAACTGCGCGCGCCGCCAATGAACAGGTTCAGGTGGCAGAACACGCTGTCTTCCACGCCGGTCACTGCGGCCAGTTCCTGGTCGCGCAGACCGGCCCAACTGGCGGGCAGGTCTTTGCGGGTGTCGAAGGAGCCGGGCTCTACCGGCACGGTCTTGATCTGGTACTGGTTGCCGTCGGAGTCGGGGTAGATGACGAACAGCACCTCGGGCATTTCATCGACCACCACGCGGGTCCAGGGCATGCCACCCTCGCGCAGGTGCAGCACACGGCCACCGAGCAGGCGCGGGGCCTGGCGCACCGTGTCCACGGCGCGTATCTGCGCCACCTTCTTGCCGATAGCGTGGTCCAGAAACTTGCGGGTGATGGCGATAGCCTCGCGGAAGCGGGTTTCCAGCAACTGGGCCTTGGCGGCCAGGTCCAGGCCCTGCTCTTCCAGCCAATGGGTGTTGAGCTGGGCGACCAGGCTGGACAGGCCGAAGATGCCGGGGGCCACATCGCCCTGGCCAGTGTCCACGATGTCGAGGTACTGCACCAGGGAGTGGTCGATGGTGCCCACCACGCTGGCCACTGCGGTCTCGTCCAGCGTCTGGCCATGGCCCGCAGCCCAGGCGCTGACGTAGGCAGCACCAAAGGCCGACCACACCAAACCGGCGCTGGCGTAGCCCACACCGGGGACGGTGTGGCCATCGACCAGCCGGGCCGGGCGCGCGCCTTCGAAGCCGCGTTGGTGGTGGTCAAACCGGCCCGTGGCCGCGTCCCAGGTACCGCCCACGTCCACCACGTAGTCGGCGGTGGCGATGAGGTCTTTGTTGCGGGTGCGCAGCAGTGTGTACGATGGGAAAACCCCCATCAAAACGCCGACACCAAAAACGTCGTCGGCGTGGAAGGTGCCACTGTGCGTGGCGATGGTAGGGGTGGGGAGAGATGCGGTATCGGTCATGGGGTGATTTTACCGGCCCCCTAGGGCAAATAAGTAACAAAAACCACCCCTAGCGCATATAACACCTGCGCAAGCAGCTATATATTAAATAGCAAATCAGAAGTTGATCTTGGCGGTGTAGATAAAGCCATCCTGGTAGGTGGCCGAGCCCAGCTTGTTTTTGGCGTAGCGGTAGGTGATGCCGGTGGTGAATGCGGGGGTGGCGTTCCACCACAGCGACACGGCACCGTTTTGGGCAGTTTTGTTGGCGGTCACCACACCACCGTCACGGGCCATGACCAGGTAGTCGGACTTGCGGCCCATCTCGGTTTCGTGCCAGTTGGTGACCATGAAGGACTGGTCCATGGCCTTGAAGCTATAGCCCAACACCCAGCCGCCCATCAGGCCGTTGTACTGCGTGCCCAGGTCGGTTTTGGTCTCATAGTGCGCGACTAAAAACGGCTTGATCCAGAAGCCGCCGTTATAAATGGCGGTGCTCAGGCCGAGCACATTGTTCTGGTCGCGAAAGCCGTCGTCCATGAAGTTGTAGATATGGCCGTAGAGCTGCACCGGCAGGCCACCGGCTTCGGTCAGGTTGTAGTGGCCCACGACCTTCATGGCGTAGCGGCGGTCCATGGCAGAGTCGGCGGCGTTGTGGGCATCCTTGGTGGGGTTTTCCACATCGAAGAAGCCGTACACATCGCCCCACTTGCCGCCCGCGCCGCCTTCCAGTTCCAGGTAGGTGAAGTCTTTTTTTACCCCAAACGGACCTTTGCCGGTTTGGTTCAGCGTGTGGTCGCTCCAGGCCAGGTGGTTAACGCTGACGTTCTTGAACGACCAGTCGTCGTCTGCGTGCGCAGCGGGGGCCAAGGCAGCGGTAAAAGCGGCGGTATAGGCTACAGCGGCCAGAATTTTGGTAATGTGCATGGGTGGGTTCCAAGAAGAGTTTTAAGCCTGCAAACTATGCAAATGCCATGCCAAATACTTGGCGAAGCGGTCAGGTTTTTTTACCCCACGCGGTACCATCAAAAAGACCTAATAATTCACACCAGACTTACGCAGGTTCTCTGTGCGCCCAGTGGGCAAAACACAGGGAGCAGCGTAGGTCCTCACAACTTTGAACAAGCGATACGCACCATGCAACACGGCATTCTCGATAAACACATGGTCCAACAGCGACTGGGCCTGGATAGTCATTTTGAAGGCGGCTATTTCCGCCAGACCTTCAAGACCGAGCAGCAAAAAGTACAGACCGCACAGGGTGAACGCACCAGCATGACGGCCATCTACTACATGCTGACCGACGATTCTCCGGTGGACTGCTTCCATACCAAGCACTCGGCCGGTGTGCAGTGCTACCACCTGGGTGCACCGATCACCTACCACCTGATCCATCCCGACGGTCGGCATGAAACCGTCGTGGTCGGGCCAGATATTGCCCATGGCCAGGTATTGCAACTGACCGTGGAAGGCGGGGTGTGGAAGGCAGCGGAATTGCCCGCTGGCGAGTTCGGGCTGGTGACCGAAGTGGTCGCGCCTGGCTGGGAGCTGGAAGACATGGTGCTGCCCACGCGGCAGCAATTGGTGGACAAGTTCCCCCAGCATCGCGCGCTGATCACCCGCCTGACGGTGGCCAATTGATATGGCGACCCGTCCACTGCGCTGGGGTATTCTGGGCAGCAGCTTCATTGCCGAGGTGATGGCATCGGCAATCCAGAAAAGCCCGCATTCCCGCCTGCAAGCCGTCGCCGGGCGCGATGCGCAAAAGGCGCTGCCGTTCCAGGCCAAACACCGCATCCCTACACTGCACACAGAGATGGATGCCCTGCTGGCCGACCCCGAGGTAGATGTGGTCTACATCGCCTTGCCCAACCATGTGCACCACACCTGGTGCATCCGCGCAGCGGCGGCGGGCAAACATATCCTGTGTGAAAAATCGTTGTCTATCGACATGCCCAGCACGTTGGCGCTGCTAAGCGCCGTGGAGGCCCATGGCGTGTTTTTTGTCGAAGGCCTGATGTACCTGGCGCACCCGTTCATGGCGCGCTTGGTAGCGGTGCTACAAGACGGGCGCTTGGGCGCACTGAAGTCCATCTCGGCGCACTACACCGCAGATATCTGGCAAGTGGTTAACCCGGCCGGACGGGGTGCGATTTACAACCTGGGGTGCTACCCGATTTCGCTAGTGCATTTGGTGGTGCAGACCCTGCTGGGTGCCGATGCATTCCAGACCCGCCGCAGCTGGGGCAGCGGCACGGTTTCGGCGCACGATGGCAATGTGGCGGAGGCCATGCTGGGGCTGCGCTTTGACAGCGGTGTGCTGGCCAGTGTGTACACGGCCGAAACCTACGGCATGGGCCCGGCCTTTACGGTGGTGGGCACGCAGGGCACTTTGCAGTGCACCAGCAATCCGTGGCTGCCTACGGCGGATGACAACACCCTGCTGTGGACGCCTTACGAAGGCAGCCCCGAACACATGAGCGTGCAGGCACAGGGCGATGCCTTCGACTATCAGGTGCGCATGGTCGAAGAACACATCGGCCAGCGCCACCGCACGGCAGCCCGCCCATCGCCCCGGCCCCAAGACTCGCTGGAAATCATGGCGCTGCTCACGCAGTGGGAGACGCATGTACGGGGCGGATAGTACGTAGCGAACCGTGCGGGGTGAATAGTGCGGGGTGAACAGTGTCGCACCACACTAGCGCTCTTTGACGTAAGGCTGGCCCAGCGCCTTGGGTACCGCCGCCTTGCCGATAAAGCCCGCCAGCAAAATTACGGTCAGCAGATATGGCAGAGCCTGTATCGCCTGTACCGGCACCTCGCCCACACCGGGCAGGCTGACCCCTTGCAGGCGGATGGCCACGGCATCCAGAAAACCAAACAGCAAGCAGGCCCACAGCGCGCGCACCGGTCGCCAGTTGCCAAAGATCATGGCCGCCAGAGCCATGTAGCCGCGTCCGGCGGTCATGTGCGGCACAAACGCGGCGTTTTGGGCCAGCACCAGATAGCTGCCCGCCAGGCCGCACAGCACGCCGTTGAGGGTGAGTGCGGCGTAGCGCAGGCGCAGCACCGAGACCCCGGCGGCATCCACCATATGGGCGTTTTCCCCCACGGCGCGCAAACGCAGGCCAAAGCGCGTGCGGTACACCAGCCACCACATCCCCACCACCAGGGCCAGGGCCAAGTACACCAGGATGTTGTGGCTGAGCAAGCCCGCACCCACGATGCCGCCCACCCAGGGCAGGCCCTGCCAAGCTTCGGCTGCGCCGGGCCACACCGCGCGGATGCGCACGGCGTCCGTCAGGGTCGGCGTTTGCCCGCCTTGCTGGAACCAGGCCAGCCCCAGCACCACGGTCAAACCGGCGGCAATGATGTTCAGCCCGACACCCGAGACCACCTGGTCACCCCGGTGGCTGACGCAGGCAAAGCCATGCAGCCACGACAAGGCCACCGCCGTCGCCATGGCCAAGACCAGGGCCAGGGTGGTGGAGCCGAAAGCTGCACCAGCCGCCCCGGCAATGAAGGCGGCAAACAGCATCTTGCCCTCTAGCCCCAGGTCAATCACGCCCGCACGCTCGGAAATCAAACCGGCCAAGGCGCACAGAATCAGGGGGGCCGCCATCCGCAAGCTGGATGCCAGCAGGTCCGCTACCAGGGCCTCATCCATGGCGGGCTCCCGTGGCCAGCAACGGCTTGCGCGCCAGCAGGGCCAGGCCGCGCGCCAGCCACGGCGCGGCCACATAGGCCATCGCCCCCGAGAACAAAACGATAAAACCCTGCAGCATCACCACCATGTCGCGGCTGAAGCCGCGCACTTCAAAGCTGACTTCCGCTCCGCCCTGGAACAGCGCGCCAAACAACACGCTGGCCAGGACGATGCCGACCGGATGGTTGCGGCCCATCAGCGCCACGGCAATACCGGTGAACCCGGCTCCGGCCACAAAGTCCAGCAGCAGCTTGCCGTTCACGCCCGCGATTTCATTCATGCCCACCATGCCGGACAGCCCGCCCGACAAGGCCATGGCAAAGATCACCTGCCGCCGGGGGTGGATGCCGGCATAGGCGGCAGCACTTTCGCTGGAGCCCATGGCGCGCAAACGGTAGCCCGCACGGCTATGCCACAGAAAAAGATATACACCAAATGCCGCCGCCAGCGCCAGGAACAGGCTGGTATTCAGCGGCGACGAAGGCCACTCCAGGCCCACCCACGCCAGCGCATCCTGCATACTGGGCAGCTTGGCCGCCGGGCCAAAAGCGGCACTTTCCACCGCCATGGTGCCTGGCGGCTTGAGGCGGTTCACCAGCAAGTAGGCCAACAGATTGCTGGCCAAAAAGTTGAACATGATGGTGGTGATCACCACATGGCTGCTGCGGTAGGCCTGCAAATAGCCCGGCACCGCCGCCCACGCCATCCCAAACACCACACCGGCCACCAGCATCAGCGGCAGCAGCAGCACCGCGGGCAGGGTATGGGACAACCACAATGCCACCAGCGCCGTGCCCAAGCCGCCCATCAAGGCCTGCCCTTCTCCACCAATATTGAACAAACCGCCATGCGAGGCCACCGACACCGCCAACCCGGTAAAGATAAAGGTGGTGGCGTAGTACAGCGTATAGCTCAAGCCCCGCTGGGTGCCGAAAGCGCCGTGCAGCAACACCGACAGCACCTCCCGCGGGTTTTGCCCGACCAGCCACACCACCAGACCCGCGGCCAGCAACGCGATCAACAGATTGATGGCGGGCAGCAATACCACGTCGGCCCAACGGGGCAAGGATTGCGGAGTGCTCATACGGGGCTTCCTTCGGGTACTTGGGTTTCCACCATCAGCAGGCCCAACCGGGCCTCGCTGCAGTCTTCCATCGGCAGCTCGCCGGTGACGCGGCCCTGGTTCAGCACCAGCACCCGGTCGGCCAAGGCCAGTATTTCATCCAGCTCACTCGACACCACCAGCACCGCGCAACCTGCATCCCGCAGCGCCCGCAATTGTGCGTAAATGAATTCAATGGCACCGATATCGACCCCGCGCGTAGGCTGGCCCACCAGCAACACGGTGGGTGACTGCCCCAGCTCGCGCGCCAGCACCAGTTTTTGCTGGTTGCCCCCGGAAAACTTGGCGCTGACCAAGGACGGATCACGCGGCCGCACATCAAAGCGCTCCATCATGGCGGCGGTGGCGGCGCGCATGGCTGCATGGCGCATCCAGCCCCAGCGGCTGTAGGCGGGCAGCCCCTCGTAGCCCAGCACCGCCGACTCCCAGCCCGCAAATGCCATCACCATGGCCCGGGCGTGCCGGTCTTCGGGTACATGGGCCAGGCCCAGGCTGCGCGCCCTGCCCGGGTCCAGCCAATCGCCTACCGCAAAAGTGGCACCGCCCAGCGCCAGCGTGCCCGCAGCCGGTGTGCACAGGCCAGACAGCACCTCCAGCAGCTCGCTTTGGCCGTTGCCCGCCACACCGGCAATGCCAACGATTTCACCCGCCCGCAGGTCCAGATTGAAATCGGCCAGACGCGTGACCTGCAGCGCATCCCGCACCACCAGGCCACGGGCTTGCAGCAACACCGCGCCCAGCTTGGCATGCGTCTCGCCCTGGCGGCCCATATGGACTTTGCGCCCCACCATGGCCTGGGCCAGGATATCGACCGAGGCCTGGGCAATCGGGCAGGCATGCACTACCCTGCCCGCGCGCATGACGGTGACGAAGTCGCACAAGCGCATCACTTCCTTGAGCTTATGGGTGATCAGCAAAATGGTGGTGCCCTGGGCCCGCAGACGCGCCAGCACCTCAAACAGCTGCTCGGTCTCTTGCGGGGTCAGCACAGCTGTGGGCTCGTCCAGAATCAGAATCTTGGCCCCGCGGTACAAGGCCTTGAGAATCTCCAGCCGCTGGCGGTCCCCCACGGACAAATCCGCCACCGTGGCATCCAGCTTCACATGCAAGCTGGTGGACTGCATCAGCGCCCCCAGCCCGCTGCGCACCACCGCCTCAGCCTTGTGCAGCAGCACGTGCGGTTCGGCACCCAGCATCACGTTGTCTAACGCGGTGAGCGAATCGACCAGCATGAAGTGCTGGTGCACCATGCCGATGCCCAATGCAATGGCATCGAATGCATTGCGGATGCGCACCGGCTGGCCCAGCACCGCGATGCTGCCGCTGTCGGCACTGTAGAAGCCGTACAGGATGGACATCAGCGTGCTTTTGCCCGCCCCGTTTTCACCCACGATGCCATGCACCGTACCCGCCTGCACCTGCAAATCCACCTGCTCATTGGCGCGCACGGCACCAAAGCGTTTGCAGATACCGGCCATGTGCACGGCCAAAAGGGGTGGGGAAATCGGGGTGGTCATAAGGCCTTGGGCTTACTTACAGGCGCTGGCGACCATGTAATCGACTACTTTGATCTTGCCGCTGATGATGTCAGCCTTGGCCGCGTCCACTTTGGACTTCATGTCGGCAGTCACCAGTTTGGCGTTGTTCTCGTCCATGGCGTAGCCCACACCGTCTTCCTTCAGGCCCAGGTTGGAAACGCCGGGTTTGTAGCTCTTCAGTACGTTGTACACGGCCACATCGACGCGCTTCACCATGGAGGTCAGCATGGTGCCGGGCTGCAGGTAATTTTGGTTGCTGTCCACGCCGATGGCCAGTTTGCCCGCATCCTTGGCGGCCTGGTAGACACCGGTACCCGTGCCACCTGCGGCGGCAAACACCACATCCGCGCCCTTGGCAAACTGGGCCTTGGTCAACTCGCTGCCCCGGCCAGGATCGTTCCAGGCAGCACCCGTGGTGCCGGTCATGTTGGCGAAGGTTTCGGCCTTGGGGTTGGCGAACTTGGCACCCTGCTCATAACCGCACTGGAACTTGCGGATCAGCGGAATATCCATCCCGCCTACGAAACCGACCTTGCCCGTCTTGCTGGCCTGGGCCGCCAGCATGCCGACCAGGAAGCTGCCCTCATGCTCTTTGAACACCACCGACTGGACATTCGGCAAATCCACCACCATGTCGATGATGGCGAACTGCAGTTTGGGAAATTCTTTGGCCACTTTTTCAATCGCCGAAGCCTGGCTGAAGCTCATGCCAATGATGGGGCTGGCACCGCGCTCGGCCATGCGGCGCACCGCCTGCTCGCGCTGGGTTTCGTTGGCTACTTCAAATTCGAGGTAGCTCTTGCCGGTTTCTTTCTTCCAGCGCTCCATACCGTCGTAGGCCGACTGGTTGAAGGACTTGTCGAACTTGCCGCCCAGGTCGTAAATGATGGCGGGCTCGGCCCAGGCCGACAAGGTGGTGACAAGGGCGGCGGCGATAAAGCTGAGGTGGAAAGAGGTTTTCATGGGGATATCCGTTGTGAAGATCGAACGTGAATGGAAGGTGAACACGGTATGAACTTGGAGTGGGCTGCTGGGGACGGCCTCCTTTCAAAAACCGGTGAACGGCAAGCCGCTGGGCTGGATCCAGTTGCTGGCGGGATACATGGCCTGGCCGCTGACGGCGTGCAAGGTGTAGGCGTGGCGCGACTGCGCCGAGTGGTTGGGTTCGGACAGGTGCGGAAACAGGCCGTTGAAGACGATCAGCGTGCCTTGGCGCACTTCCAGCCACTCCAGGGTATCCATGTCCCAGGGCATGCTGGCCTGCAAGGCCTCCAGACGCAAAGCCCCGTCGCCCTGGCGGCGAAACACCTCTTTCAGCCCGTGGCGGTGCGCACCCGGCAAGCCGCCCAGGCAGCCATTGCCCCGGTGCGCGTCTTCGATGGCAAACCAGAAGCCCACCACCGACTGCGGCGCGGTATACAGGTAGGTGGCATCCTGGTGGCAGTTGACCTCGCCGCCAATGCCGGGCTGCTTGAAGATGTACATGGACTGCACCAGTTGCGGGTCCACTAACCCCAGGCCTTCTGCCACCGCCTGCAGGCGCGGTCCGTGCGAGAAAGCGCGGAATACCGGGTCCAGGTCGTGCATGGCGTGGCCGAGCTTGTTGATGGCGCGCTCCAGCGGCACGCACAACTGGCCTTGCGCATTAAAAGCCCCGGCTTCAAAAAACGTGCCGATGCCGCGCGCCGAGGCGGCAAAGTAAGCGTCTAGCGCATGGCGCTGGTCGGTGGTGGAAAACACCGTGCCGGGGGCCTTGGGTGCGTGTTCGGCCACCAGTTCCCGCGCCCGCTGCTGCAGCGCCAGGCACTGGGCTTGCGGCACAAAGTCTTCCAGCACCAGCACGCCGTTGCGGGCGTAGGCGGCGCGGGCCTCGGCAGACAGGCCTTGCTGCGCGTCGAAGCGGCTGCGGCAGACCATGGCCTCAGTGCGCCAGTTGCTGGTAGGCCACCGCAATGGCAGCCGCCAGGCGGGCGTTGTTCAGCACCAGCTGGATGTTGGCGGCCAGACTGTTGCCACCGGTGATTTCGCTCACCCGGGCCAGCAGGAACGGGGTGGACTGCTTGCCCGCCACGCCCTGGGCCTGGGCCTCCTGCAGCGCCTGTTCAATCGCTGCGTCGATGCTGGCGCGGGGCATGGCATAGGCTTCAGGGATGGGGTTGGACACCACCATGCCGCCCGGCATGCCCAGCGCCCACTGGGCGTGCATGGCGCTGGCGATCTGCGCTGCGCTGTCCAGCCGGTAGTCCACCTTGAAGCCGCTGTCGCGGGTGTAGAAGGCAGGCAGGTTGTCGCTCTGGTAGCCCACCACCGGCACGCCATGGGTTTCCAGGTACTCCAGCGTCAGTTGCAAATCCAGGATGGATTTGATGCCTGCACACACCACCGCCACCGGGGTGTGTGCCAGCTCTTGCAGGTCGGCCGACACATCAAAGCTGGTGGCCGCGCCCCGGTGCACGCCGCCAATGCCGCCGGTGGCAAACACGCGGATACCCGCCATGGCGGCGATCAGCATAGTGGAGGCCACGGTGGTGGCACCGGTCTGCCCGGCCGCCACGATAAAGGCCACGTCGCGGCGGCTGACCTTGACCACCTCGCGCCCGCCCAGGCCGAGTTGCTCGATCTCGGCCGGGGTCAAGCCGACCTTGAGACGACCCTGCAGGATGGCGATGGTGGCAGGCACAGCCCCATGGGTGCGCACCTCGGTTTCCACCAGCAAAGCCGTGGCTACGTTCTGCGGGTAGGGCATGCCATGGGCAATGATGGTGGATTCCAGCGCCACCACAGGGCGTTTGGCGGCCAGGGCGGCGGCCACTTCGGGATGGATATCAAGGAAGGCAGGGGTCTTCATAAAAGTCTCTTGGTTCAGTTATGCAGGATGGGCAGCCAGCCACTGCTGTACCAGCGCTACCGACAGTGCCGGATGGTTGGCGGCCTCAATGCCCAAGGTCAGGGCCGCGCAAGCCGAAGCGAAGTGCACGGCCTGTGCCAGGCCTTCGCCCTGCACGGTGGCATGCAACAAACCGGCCATCAGTGCATCCCCGGCACCGGTGGTGTTGACCACCGGGCCGGTGGGGGCGGCGTGCCAGCCATGCGGGCCGGTGGCTTCGCTCCAGAACACGCCCTGCGTGCCCAGACTCAGCACCACCTGCTGCACACCCTTCTGGTGCAGCCACGCGGCTACGGCGGGCGCTTGCGCGGAGGTTTGCAGGGGCAAGCCGGTCAGGGCCTGGGCTTCGAGCCGGTTGGGTTTGAGCAGGTGCACCCGGTGCAGCCAGGGCGCAATGCGCTGGCATTTGTGGGTGGACACGGTATCCACAAAAATCGTCGCACTGCCGCTGTGTGCACACAGCCAGGTCAGTGCTGCCTCGGTCAGGTTGCAATCCAGCAGCACAGCCTGGGCAGCGGCCAGCATAGGCTCCAGCGGGGCCAGCCGTTCGGGCGTGATGCGGGCCACGATGCGCATGTCGTTGATAGCCAGGGCCATGTCGCCATCCGGGCCGTGCAGCGACATATAGCTGGAGGTGGCCTCAAACGGCAGCACCCAGCAGGCCTGCATATCCACCCCCGCAGCCGCCGTGGCAGTGCGCAGGTTGTGCCCCGGCGCATCGTCGCCCACGGCGCTGACGAGCCGGGTGGGCTGGCCCAGGCGGGCCAGGTTCTCGGCCACGTTGCGGGCCACGCCTCCCGGGGCAAAGCGGATGTGGCCGGGGTTGGAGTCGCCCGGCACCACAGCCTGGCTGCTGTGGCCCGCAATGTCCATGTTGGACGCGCCGACAGCCACCGTGTAAGGCCTGTAGTCAACGGTGCTCATGGTTGCAGCCCGCAGCCGCGCAGCAGCAAGGCCACCACATGTTCGGTGGCGCGGGTCTGGTCGGCACGGGTCAGCTTGGGACGGCCCAGCACGGCGCTGACCTGCACGTCAAAGTCGGCATAGGTTTGCGTGGCCGCCCACAGGGTGAAAAACAGGTGGGTGCTGTCCACCGGGGCCATTTTCCCTTCGGCAATCCACTGGTCGATGACAGCGGCCTTGGCCCGCACCGTGCCGCGCAGTTCGGTGGCCAGCAGTTGCTTGACCACGGCCGCGCCGTGCAGCAGCTCGTTGGCCCAGACCTTGGACGCGTGCGGCCGGGCGGCCGACATAGCCATCTTGCTGCGGATGTAGCCGCCAATCGCCTGGGCCGGGTCGGCATCGGGGGTGATGCCGTGGGTGGGGGCCAGCCAGTCCTCCAGGATGCGGGCCAGCACCGCCCGGTACAGCCCGTCCTTGTTGCCAAAATAGTAGTGCAGGTTGGCCTTGGGCAGGCCGGATTCATCGGCAATCTGGGCCATGGTGGCACCGCTGAACCCGGCCCCGGCAAACACGCGCTCTGCCGCGGCCAAAATTCGCTCTTCGTTGGCCTGGCGGATCTGGCCTTTGGCATCCGCCGGGGCTTGCGGGGCTTGGGAAACTTGCGTAATGGCTATCACTTTTTGCTGGCCGCTTCCCAAACGATGTGGCTCATGGCGGCTGCACCGGGGTCTTTCTTGATCACCGGTGCACTGCCGCCCGACAGCAACACCTTCACCGTGCGCTCGTAGGCGGCGGGTTCCAGGTAGCCCATCTTGGGACTGTTGGCAGTGGTAATGAGCTTGGCCACGTTCTCCATCTGGCGTTTTTGCACGGCCAGGGTGGCGCTGCCCGACATATCGTTGGAGACCACAATCTTGGCGGCCTCTTCGGGGTTCTTCACCGCGTCATTCCAGCCCTTGAACGTGGCGCGCAGGAACTTGCCCATGCGGGCTACAAAGGCCGGGTCCTTGAGCTTGGACTCCATTACGTACAGGCCGTCTTCCAGTGAAGCCGCGCCCTGGTCTTCGTAGAAGAAGGTGACCAGGTCGCTTTCTTTCACGCCTGCGTCGATGATCTGCCAGTACTCGTTGTAGACCATGGTGGACACGCAGGCGGCCTGGTTTTGCAGCAACGGATCGACGTTAAAACCTTGCTTGAGCACCTTGATGTCCACGTCGGGCTTCAGGCCCAGTTTGGCCATCCAGTTCAGGAACGGGTATTCGTTACCGCCAAACCACACCCCCAGGGTTTTACCCTTCAGGTCTTTGGGGCTGGTGACACCGCTGGTTTTTTTGCAGGTCAGCATCAGGCCGGAGCGGTTGAACACCTGGGCGATGTTGACCAGGGGCACTCCGGCTTCGCGGGCGGCCAGTGCGTCGGGCATCCAGTTGACGATCACGTCGGCGTTGTTGCCCGCAATCACTTGCACCGGCGAGATGTCGGGGCCGCCGGGCTTGATGGTCACGTCCAAGCCCTCGGCCTTGTAGTAGCCCTTGGCGGCGGCCACGTAGTAGCCTGCAAACTGGGCTTGCGGCACCCATTTGAGCTGCACGGTGACTTTTTCTTGCGCCTGGGCGGCCAGGCTGCCGACCACGAAAGCGGCAGCCAGCAGGCATTGGCTCAACTTGGATAATTTCTGCATCGAATACTCCTAGGGTGGGGAACTTAGCGGGAACGAACGGAAGGGTGCCAGAACGCGAAGCGCCGCTCCAGCTGCACCAGCAAGGCGTAGGCCAGCGAGCCGGTCAGGGCCGCCACCACAATCGCGCCCCACACCAGCGGCATGTGCATCTTGGCCGCTTCGGTGGAAATGCGAAAGCCCAGCCCGGCCGTGGGCGAACCAAAAAACTCGGCCACGATGGCCCCGATCAGCGCCAGCGTGGCATTGACCTTGAGCGCACCAAAGATGAACGGCAAGGCACTGGGCAGGCGCAGCCCCAGCAAGGTTTGCCCGTAGCCCGCCGCGTAGCTGTGCATCAGCTCGCGCTCCAACTTGCCTGCGGCTTTCAATCCGGCCAGGGTGGACACCAGCATGGGGAAGAAGGTCATCAGCACCACCACCGCCGCCTTGGACGGCCAGTCAAAGCCAAACCACATCACCGCAATCGGTGCCACCCCCACCAGCGGCACGGTGCTGGTGAGCGAGGCAATCGGCAGCAGGCCGCGCTGCAAAAACGGCAGGCGGTCGATGGCCACGGCAACGGCAAAACCCAGGCCGCAGCCCAGCACCCAGCCGGTGAGCACCGACTTGAGCACGGTCTGCACAAAGTCGCCCCACAGTATCGCCCAGCCTTCACCCATGGCTTGCACGATCAGCAGCGGCGATGGAAGCAGCACCCGGGGTATGCCATACGCCGTGACCAGCAGTTGCCAAAAGTACAGCAGCCACAGGCCGAACAAAGCCGCCGTCAGCAGGCCGTACACAGGCCGCCCGTCCAGCCTGGCGCAGGCACGCACCGTCCACACCGCCAAAACCAGCAACAGCAAAATTTGAGGCAAAAACAGGCCTCTAGCGCATGATTCATCTGCGCAATTAGCTATAAATATAATAGCAACTAGCACACTGACCACCACCAGGCCCAGCACCGCCCCTGGGCTGCGCGCCTTCATGCCCGGCCCCCAAAGCGGCGCAGCACCAGCCGCTCTACGCCCAGTACGGCAGCGGTCAGCGCCAGCCCCAACAAGGCCGACATCAGCAGTGCCGACCAGATGGCCACGGTGTTGCCGTAGTACGAGCCCAGCAGCAGCTTGGCCCCCAGGCCCGCCTGCGCGCCAGTAGGCAATTCAGCCACCATGGCACCCACCAGACTGGCCGCAATGCCCACCCGCAAGGCGGGAAACAAGAACGGCAGGGCCGCTGGCAGGCGCAGCAGCCAAAACGCCTGCCAGCGCGAGGCGGCGTAGGTATAGAGCAGCTCGGTGTCGATCTGCTGCGGTGAGCGCAGGCCCTGCACCATGGCCACGGTGACCGGGAAAAAGCACAGGTACATGGCGATCACCGCCTTGGGCCACACGCCCGAAAAGCCCAGGCTGCCCAGAATCACCAGCACGATGGGTGCAATCGCCAGCACGGGGATGGTTTGCGAGGCCACGATCCAGGGCATCAACGCCCGGTCCAGGGTGCGCGAATGCACAATGCCCGCCGACAGCAGCAGGCCCAGCAGCGTGCCCATGGCAAAACCCAGCAGGTTGGAATGCGCGGTCACGGCCACGTGGAACAGCAGGTTACGCGGCGAATCTACCGGCCAATCGACCAGGCTGGACCAAAAATCTTGCGCCACCTGCTGCGGTGAGGGCAGCACCGGGCGCTGCATGGACAGCGTGGTCTGGACCAGATCCGTCCAGCCCCAGACCGTGCCCCGGGGGCTGAGCACGCGCTCGATGGCCCCTGGTGCGTTCAGCCACACAGCCCCCGCGTACCACAGCAATAACACGCCCAGCAGCACAGTGGCTATAGGCAAGGCGCTATCGAAAGCAGAGCTGCGTTTAATGGTGTCCATCCGCCAGGGACTCGCGTACGGCGTGGGCCAGGGCCATGAATTCGGGGGTGTCGCGCAGGCCCAGATGGCGCTCGTCCGGCAGGGGGGAATCAATCACCTTGACGATGCGGCCGGGGCGCGGCGACATGACCACGATGCGGGTTGAGAGGTACACCGCCTCGGCAATCGAGTGGGTCACAAACACCACCGTGCGGCGCTCGCGCTGCCAGAGCTGCTGCAGTTGCTCGTTGAGGTGGTCGCGGGTGATTTCGTCCAGCGCGCCAAAGGGTTCGTCCATCATCAGAATGCGCGGCTCGAACGACAGCGCCCGGGCTATCGACACCCGCTGCTGCATGCCGCCAGAGAGCTGCCAGGGGTACTTTTTTTCAAAGCCTTGCAAGCCCACCCGTGCCAGCTGGTCCATGGCGATGCGCTGGCTCTCGGCCTTGCCGCGGCCCTGGATGTGCAGTGGCAGCAGCACATTGCCCAGCACCGTGCGCCAGGGAAACAGCGCCGGGGCCTGGAACACATAGCCGTAGGAGCGGGCCAGGCGCGCAGCGTGCGGACTCACCCCGTTCACCAGCATGGTGCCCGAGCTGATGGGCTCCAGGTCGGCGATGGCGCGCAGCAGCGTGGTTTTGCCGCAGCCCGAGGGGCCGATCAGCGAGATGAATTCGCCCGGCCGCACCGCCAAATCAATATCTTGCAGGGCGTGTACCGGCGCGTCGGCAGCGGGGTAAATGACGTTGGCCTGGCACACCTCAACCGCTAACGGTTCAGGCGTTGGCATGGACACCATGGCGAAGGAGTTGAATCATATAAACCCACTATAAAGCTAACCAAACGGTCAGCTTCTTCGGGTTTAAGCTAGTTTTATGCCAATATTTTTGCAGCCTGCTGCACCGATGGGGTGCGGCCGCTTCAGCTCGGGCGCTCCGGCTCCTGCATCTGCTCTTCTTCGACTTTGGCCCACTGCTTGCGGATGTCCAGCAGCTCCGGCAGGATGCCCAAGAAAGCGTGGACCACCATGGGGTCAAAGTGCACCTCTACCCCGGCATGGATGTAGGCCAGGATTTTCTCCATCGGCCAGGGCTCCTTGTAGGGGCGGCGCATGCTCAGGGCATCAAATACATCGGCCAGCGCCACGATACGGGCCGACTTGGGTATGTCTTGCCCGCGCAAGCCTTCGGGGTAGCCGCTGCCATCCCATTTCTCGTGGTGCCGCAGCGCTACTTCGGCCGCCAGCTGGAACACCGGGGCTTCGCTCTTGCTCAGAATGTCAAAGCCGATTTGCGGGTGGGTGCGCATTACCACCCATTCGGGTTCGTCCAGCGGCCCCGGTTTTCGCAAAATCGCCTGCGGGATGCCCAGCTTGCCGGTGTCGTGCATGGGGGCTGCCAGCTCCAACCGGGTGCTGCTGGCGACATCCCAGCCGCAGGCCTGGGCCAGCACCCGGGCGTAGGCGGCCATGCGCCAGATGTGGGCACCGGTATCGGTGTCGTTGTAATGCCCGGCATGGCCCAGCATCAGGATCGCATCGCGGTAGCTTTGTTCAAGCGCCGTAGCCCGCACCAGCGACAGGTGGGCTGCCACCCGCGCCAGCACGATGGGCGGGGACACCGGCTTGGCGATGTAGTCCACCGCACCCGCCGCAAAGCCTGCGGCCTCGTGCGCCATGTCGGCATAGCCGGTGACAAAAATCACTTGTACGCTCTGGGTGGTATCGCGCTGTTTGATCTGTCGGCACAGGTCGTAGCCGTTGGTGTCGGGCAGCCCGATATCCAGCAGCACCAGGGCCGGGCGGTGCTTGACCACGGCGGCCAGTGCTTCGGTGCCATTGCGGGCAAACGCCAGCACATAGGTTTTCTGCAAGATCTCACGCATGATGGCCAGATTGGCAGGCTCGTCATCGACGACCAGAATAGTCGGGACGTACATGGTTTACTCCTTCAGCGTGATGCCGTAGTGCCGGGCCAATTGGCGACTGCAGGCCTCGGCCCCCCGAAAGTCAAACCCGCGCACACAGGCCTGCACGGCAGCCAGGTCCTGCTCGGGCACGTGCTGCGCCAGGGTCGCCAGTAAAGCCTCTACCGGTGTGGGATTGTCGGCATCCAGGGCCTCCAGCAAAGCCTGCAGGTGCGCAGCGATGGCCGCTTGGGTCGCGGGAGCATCCAGCTGCGCACTGCGGACCAGAAGGTCTGGGCCATCGGGTCGCACAGCGAGCGGAGCAAAGCGCGCAATCACTCCCATAGCTTGGCGTATCGCTTCGTCCAGGCGGGTCAGCACCGGTATCGGGTCATAGCCCATGGACAGCACGCGCTCTGCCTCGCTGGCCAAGCGGTAGGTGGCGGGCAGGGCCATATTGGCGGCCACCCCCGCCAGCTTGTGGGCCAAGGCAGCGGCAGCAGAGCGGTCGTCTGCTGCCAGGCTGGCATGCATCTCGGCCACCGCATGGCCATAGCCGTCGGCAAAGCGCCGCAGGTAGTCGCGGTAAACCTCCAAATTCGACCAGATCTGCAGGCCCTGCGCGACATCTACCACCGAGGTGTCCAGCAACGGTACGTTTTCTACAGGTACTGTATGCACCACTTCCGTGGCTATCTGCACCGGGCGCGGTTCTGCGCCAAGCGTGCGCCGCCGCAGTCGCTGAATCAACGCCACCGTGGACGGCACGTCAAAGGGCTTGCTGATGAAATCGGTCATGCCAACGGCCTGCGCAGCATCTTGCTGCGATTTGAACGCCCCGGCGGTCAGAGCCACGATGGGCAGGTCATTGAACTGCGTCATGCGCCGCAATTGGCGGGTGGCCTCGATGCCATCCATGACCGGCATCTGCACATCCATCAACACCATGTCCACATCGCTGGGGTGGGCCCGCAACCAGTCCAGTGCCGCCTGTCCATCCTCGGCCAGCACCACATTGGCCCCCTGCTGGTGCAGGATGCGTTGGGCTACTTCGCGGTTGATTTCGCTGTCATCCACCACCAGCACCCGCACCCCCGCCAGTTCCTGGCCCACGGCATGTGGCAAGGCCCGGGGCGTGCCCACGGTATGGGCCCGCCTGCGCTGCGCATTCATGACCGCGTTGTACAACGTGGAGGTAGTGACGGGTTTGCTCAAAATCGCATCCACCATGTCGGCACCTGGCTGGCTGGCCAGGCTGGTGTGCGAGTAGGCGGTGGCCATGATCACGATCGGGCATTCGTCTGGGGGCACGCTACTGCGGATGGCCTGCGCGGTGGTCAGGCCATCCATGCCGAGCATCTTCCAGTCGAGCACCACCACATTGGGCAACTTGCCATTTTTACGGTCCCGCACCTGCGCCAGCACGGCCTCGCCGGAATCCACGGCACTCACTTGCCAACCCAGGCCTTGGGCAATCTCCACCACCGCACGCAAGGCGATCTGGCTGTCGTCGGCAACCAAGGCATCAATGCGGACCATGTCGGGCGACGAAAAATCGGTGCTGGGTATTTGCTGTACCGGCACGGTGAACCAAAATTCGCTGCCCTCACCCAGGTTGCTGGTCAGGCCGATCTCACCGCCCATCAAGCCCACCAGCTGGCGGCTGATGGTCAGCCCCAGTCCGGTACCACCAAAGCGGCGGGTGGTAGAGCCGTCCGCCTGGGTAAAGGCGGAGAACACGTCGTTTTGCAGCTCCGGCGCAATACCAATGCCGGTATCCACCACACTAAACCGCAGAATGATGGTGTCTTCGTGCATAGTGAGTAGCTCGGTACGCAGCTCCACCCTGCCCGCGTGGGTGAACTTGATGGCGTTGCTGGTCAGGTTGGTGAGCACCTGTTCCAGCCGCAGCGCATCGCCCTTCACCGCGCTGATGCCCGCAGGCAGAGGTTGGATGATGAGTTCGATATTTTTGTTGCCGGCTGCGATGCCCATGGCGCTGGCCAGGTTGTCCATCACATCGCCCATGCGAAACGGCGTGCACTCTATCGCCATATGACCGGCTTCGATTTTGGAAACATCCAGCACGTCGTTGATGATGCCCAGCAGCGAGCGGCCCGACGCACGTATTTTGCGCACCAGGTCGTGGGCTCCCGTATCCAGCCGTGCCTGCTCCAGTAAATAGGCCAGGCCCAGAATGGCGTTCAAGGGCGAGCGGATCTCGTGGCTCATATTGGCCAAAAACTCGGCCTTGCTGCGGTTCGCGGCCTCGGCCACATCGCGGGCCTGCAGCATGGCCGCCTCGGCCTGTTTCTGGGCCGAAATATCCTGCGCGAACACCAGGGTGGCGGGACCATCGGCTAGCACCACACGGGCAGTGGTTTTGAAAACGGGCACCAGACAATTGTCCTTGCCTAAGCCCATAGCTTCAAACATTTGCTCTATGGGAGAGTCTTCCCGAATCAACGCTGCCTGGGCGTGCAATACCGCGAGAGAATCGGCAGAGACCATGTCGGTCCACAGCATGCCCACGAAACTGTGACCTTCTACAAAGCCATGCAAGCTGCGGTAGCGCGGATTGCAATAGGCTATGCGCCCGCCCCGCAAAATGGCGATGGCTAGCGGCGCATCCTCAATCAACGTGCGAAACCGGGCTTCACTTTCACGCAATGCATAGGTGTGGCGGCGCTCTGAAACGTCTTTGCAGGCCACGATGAGCAGCTCCATCTCGCCCGATGCGTCGCGGATGGCAGATGTGCTGTGCTCCACAAAAACAGACATGGCGCGGTCTTTTCGGCGAACTTCAAGCAGAAAGTCCCGCATGAACTGCCCTCGCATGCCCTGCTGGCTGGGCCAGTCTTCTGGCGGCAAGGCATCCCCATTGATCTGCAGCAATTCGATCGTCGCCAAAATTTCTTCGAAAGGCGTTGTCACTTCAAACAAGCCGTGCATGGTCCGCCCTGCACGGTTGATGCGGACCAGATGGTGCTGGCGGTCAAACACAAAAATTGCATCGGCCATGCTGTCAAACACCGCCAGAAGCTCGTTGCGTGTGCGCACCACCTCCTGCTCAGCCGTTCGGGCCTCCGTAATGTCCATGTGCGTACCCATCATGGTGGTACCCCGGCCCTGCGCATCCAACTCCATCGCCTGGGCACGTCCCAGAATCCACACCCAGTGGCCAAGCCGGTGCTGGATGCGGTAGGTCACCTCGTAAAACGGCACACTGCCATCCAGACACGCTTCGTACGCAGCCTGGTGCGCGGGAAAATCCTGCGGGTGGATGCGGTGGTGCCAGAATTCCGGATCACCCTGCAGATCTTGCAAGGCAAAACCCAGCATGCCCGAAGAGCTTTCGTCGAAAGTGCCGGTGCCGGTAGGCGCGTGGAAACTCCAGAGCCCCAGATTTGCACCGCGCAGCGCCAGCTTGAGTCGGTCAGCGGCTTTGAGCCGCTCACTGTCCCGTTCAAACGCCAAGTCTTCCATGCGCGACCGCCGCGTCTGTCCCCACCATAGCCCACCACAACAGAGCAAGGCCAGCACCGCAAAAAAAATCCCGTTGGTGATCGCCTGGCGTTGTAGGGGCTGCTGGATGGCATGCAGATCGCGGCTGAGCGCAATCACCAGCCCTTTGTCCATTTGCAGCTCTGCCGGCTGGATACTGCGCAAGACTATCAAACGCTGCTCACCGGTTTGGGGGGTCATTCCCGTCAATACGCTACTGGCTTTGCCAGTCGCCAGGTGTCGGCTGAAAAAAGTCCCGGGTTTATTAAAGTTATTGCCGTCAATATTTGCCCTGGACGGAAAATTCAAAAACTGAAGCCCGTCGCTATGGACCATAAACCCCCACACGTCCGGGGCATACATGACCGAACGGAATATGCCCGCGAAATACTCGGGATCGAGCGTGGCAATAATGATGCCCGCAAACTCCCCTCCGGCCCCGGACACCATTCGGGCGGTGTTGACCACCAAATCGTTGCGCAAAGATTTATAGGGAGCCGACACATACAGAGTTGCCTGGCTGGGTCGCGTCTGCACGGTCTTGAAATAGTCACGCTGGTTGAAGTTAACCCCGATCAAATCTGGGCTGTGTGCGGCGATCACTACACCCTGCGCGTCCATCACCACCATGGCCCGGACACCGGGCATGGCATTGGCCAACGCCCTTAAACGCCGGGACACGTCTTTGGGGTTGGCCGCCCCCGGAACCGTCAAATAGTCTTTGATGACCTCATTCAGGGCCAGGCTGATCACCGACAAATTACCCTGAATGTCATTGGCAATCACATTCGATTGCACCTGCAAACGGTCTTGCTCGGTGGCCTGGGTGCGGTTTACCTCAACCGTGTGCACATAGGCAATAAAGCCCCCTACCAGGACGAGAACCAGTAGCAGCAACAGCCATTCAAGTAGCTTGCGTCGCGAAACCTGATGTGTAGCGTGGAGAGGCATCCATACAATGCTAGCCCACTTTACCCAATGGACCGCAAAATTTGCGCAGCGCAAGCATCGTTGAGAAGCCTTCTTATCCCCCATTTGCATGAAGTTTTGGGCATATTGCAAGCTCCAAAAAAGCCGACAGGCACACAGTCGACGGGCAAGGTGTTAAGGCGGATGCCCATGGACAGGATCGGCGCGGTGCCCGCGGGCCTGGCACGTGCAGCGGTTTAAAAGCAGGGCTAGTCAACCCACCAAAGTTGAAATGCCATGACCCCATCGGCACAGGCGGCTAGCTAAGGGGGCGTTGACGGCCCCTGCGGGCAAGACACCATGCAACAGCGTCTTGATCTGCTGGACTGTTTCCAAGGCTTGGTGCTCAACCGCCTCGGGCGTCAACCCGCCGATGTGGGGCGTGGCGATCACGCGCGGATGCTGTGCAAGTTGCGGCGAGGGCATTTGGTCCGGTGCCTGCCCTACGTCCAGCGCGCAGCCTGCAATAGCACCGTTGTGCAGCGCATCCAGCAACGCTGCCTCATCGACCAGTTCGCCGCGGGACGCATTGACGAAAAAGGCATCCGGCTTCATCGCCTTGAAAGCCTCAGCGTCCATCATATGGTGGGTCTCGGGCAATGCCGGTGCCAGGCAAACGACGAAGTCCGAGCAGGACAACAAATGGCACAGACCCACCTGCAGCGGTGCCCGGGGCGCATCCAGCACATACGGGTCATTTACCAAGATGCGCATGCCAAAGGCATCTGCCAGCTTGCACAGGTAGCGGGCAATACGCCCATAACCGATCACGCCCAGCGTGGCACCGCGCAATTCTTTACCCATGCGTGGCGCGTGTGGCTGGCCTTGGTGATAAGCCTCGGCATGGCGGCTGATGCCGCGCCCCATGTCAACCATCACGGCGATGATCCACTCCGACACGGCGGGAACAAAACCCGCGCTCGCCTGCGTGACCAAAATACCTTGCGCACTGGCCGCATTGACGTCAATGGTGCGGATGTCCATGGCGCAGCGCATGAAGGCAACCAGCTCTGGCAACGCAGCAAATAATGCAGCCGGCCCCGGCGTCTGGCGGTACGCAATGATGGCCTGGCAGCCTTGGGCTGCTGCCACCAGCTCCTGGGTGGAAAGCTCCCGATCCAAAGGGTTGTATTGCACGGTGGCAAAGGCCTCCAGAGCAGACGCGGCCTTGCTTCCAAAGTACTGCGCAAGCTTGTCGTGCGGGTGGCTGACAAACACCCGCGTCATACGCGGACTTTCCGGGCACCTAAACCGGTCACTCTTTCAGCCGCGGGAGCCGGTGGTGGCGCGACGGATTCGCGCTCAACCAAAAGCATGGAACTGAAAACCCGTTCACCCGCCAGTGCCCCGTCTTCGATTTGGGGCGATATTGCACATTCGACCATCGCACGTGCCATGTCTGCCACCGGAAGTTGCACCGTGCTCAGCCCAGGATTGGATAGCGCGGCCAGGAACAAACCGTCAATACCAACGATGGATACATCCTGCGGCACCCGCAGCCCGGCCTCGCGCAGGCCGGCCATCAAACCCAGCGCCATCAGGTCATTAACCGCGACGATGCCGGTGGGGCGCTCCGGATCCGCCGCCAGGCGCAGCGCCAGAGCGCGGCCAACTTCGCTCATGACGGAGTCTCCGTATTCGTCCAACAAGCCACCGTCCAGAACGACCGCCGTTGCCTGCATGCCATTGCTGCCGACCGCCGCTTGGAAACCCTGGATTTTTGCGCTGCGGCTCATGGTCATCCCGGCCACTGTGGCAAAGGCCAGTCGCCGGTGGCCGTGCGCGATCAAGTGCTCGGTGGCCAGGCGCCCAGCCTCAAAGTTATCTGGCGTGACGTGCATGACTTTGGATGTATGCCCCTGTGCCGCACGCCGGTCATAGCTCACGACCACCATTCCGCGTTCGACCACGATCTCGAAATGGCGCTCGTCGGCGAGCGATGAAATGACGATCACACGGCGCACACCGTGAGTCAGCAAGTCCTCGAAGAAAGCGGCTTCCTTCTCCTTGTCCCGGTAGGTGCTGCCAATCAGCACACGGTGCCCATATTGCTCTTGCGCAAAGGTTTCTATCTCCCGGGCAAGGACTCCATACATCGGGTTGGCCAACGAAGGAACCAATAGTCCGAGCAAGGGTGTTTGACCGGTTTTGAGTCGCAGTGCCACAGGGTTAGGTCTGAACTTGAGCAGGCCAATTGCGTTCTGGACGCGGGCCAGCGTTTCCTTGCGCATGCGGTCAGTGCGTCCGTTGAGCACATTGGAAACGGTACTCACCGACACCCCTGCATAGTGGGCTACGTCCTTGATTGTGTTCACGAAAGTCTTTCTGTGGCCGCTTGCCGGCCGAGTCGGGAAGTAAGCCAGAGGCTGAATGAATACAAAACTATCTGCAGGATCAGTGTCTCGAAAAGCACCACCATGCGCTGGGGGCATGCCTTCCACCCAGCACTGAAGTGCTTGTGCCGCATCAAGCATAAACGAACCGACCGCTTCGGGAATTCAAGTTGTTTCGAACGGATAAACGCCTCGTCGCTAAGGTTGTTACTGATCGACCCATGCCATTCCACCCTGTAAATTCGGTGTTAGTGTATCGTTACACTAAATTTTTAAATCCCTTTGTCCCATGTCAGGAATTTGTATGAAAAAAATCTCCGCTGTGTTGTTGGTTGCCCTCACGGTCGCCAGCACGGGTGCGTTTGCCCAGACGAAGCCCAAGATCGGCGTCACGATCTACAAGTTTGACGATACGTTCATGTCTTATGTTCGGGGCAAGATCGAAGCAGAGGCCAAAACCGCAGGTGTACCCATTTCGGTCCAGGACGGTCAGGGTGACCAGTCCAAGGTGAACGACATCCAGGATCTGTTCTTGACACAGGGCTATAACAGCCTAGCCCTGAACATGGTCGAACCCACCGCCGCCAACGTGGTCATCCAGAAAGTTGCGGCCAAGAAAATTCCGGTCGTGTTCTTCAACCGGGAGCCCGATGCGGCTGACATGGCCAAATACCCCCTAGCCTATTACGTCGGTGCCAAGGCACAGGCTTCCGGGACCATGGAAGGCGAAATCGTGGTGGACTACTGGAAGGCCCATCCCGAAGCCGATAAAAACAAGGACGGCAAGCTCCAGTATGTGATGCTGATCGGTGACCCCGCCAACACCGATGCCAAATACCGCACCGAGTTTTCCATCAAAGCCGTTACCGCTGCCGGTATCAAGGTAGAAAGCCTGGCCGAGGACACTGCGATGTGGAGCCGTGGCGATGCGCAAAACAAGATGCAGGCCTGGCTGGCTAAGTTTGGCGACAAGATTGAGGTTGTGTTCGCCAACAATGACGATATGGCCCTCGGTGCCATCGAAGCGCTGAAGGCGGCTGGCTACTTTGCCGGCGGTAAAAAGTTTATCCCCGTTGTCGGCGTTGATGCTACGCCCCCTGCCCTGGATGCGCTCAAACAGGGCACTCTGCTGGGAACTGTCTTGAACGATGCTGAGAACCAGGGCAAGGCTACTTTTGATCTGGCGGCCCAACTCGGTGCCGGAGCCAAAACCCTTAAAACCGTCGCTCCGCTGGCCAACGCCGATGGAACACCCAACCCCGCCGGGCATTACGTGTGGGTCCCCTACACCAAGGTCACCAAGGACAACTACACCAAATTCATGAAATAGTGTTCTATCTGCATGGAACGTTGCGGGGCACCAAAAGCACGGGTGTCCTCGCCATTTTGAAAAAAAGAGCCCTTTCGTATGTCCGAAACACCCAACTTTCTGGAATTGCGGGGAATCTCCAAGAGTTTTCCGGGTGTCCAGGCCTTGGACGATGTCTCTTTGAAAGTTCGTCCCGGAACCGTCCATGCGCTGATGGGCGAAAACGGTGCCGGGAAATCCACTTTGATGAAATGCCTTTTTGGCATGTACCAACCGGATTCGGGGAACATCGTCCTCAACGGCAAAGTGAGGGAGTTTGCAAATTCCAAGCAAGCCCTGGATGCCGGTATCTCGATGATCCACCAAGAGCTGCATCCCATTCCCTACCGCAGCGTGATGGAGAATCTTTGGCTGGGACGCTACCCCACCCGGGGCATAGGCCCCTTCCAGTGGATTGACCACCGCAAGATGTTGGCCGATACGGTCAAGCTATTTGCCGAACTCCAAATGGACCTCGACCCCCATATCTGGACAACCCACCTTTCGGTTTCCAAAATACAGTCCCTCGAAATTGCCAAGGCGGTGTCTTACCAATCGCGGACCATCATCATGGACGAACCGACATCCAGCCTGTCGGAGACGGAAGTGGGGCACCTCTTTCGCATCATCCGCAAGCTCAAGGCCGACGGCGTAGCGATCATCTACATATCGCACAAGATGGAAGAGATCCTGCAAATCGCCGATGAGGTCACGATCATGCGAGACGGCCGCCGGGTGGGAACCTACCCGGCGGCCGAGCTCACCACCGACCTGATCATCAACCGCATGGTCGGACGGGACTTGACCCATCGGTTTCCGCCTCGGAGCAACGTTCCCGGTGAAGTCCTCATGCGGGTTGAAAACTACACCTCGCCAAATCCGAAATCCTTCCAGGACGTGTCCTTCGAGTTGCGGCGAGGCGAGATCCTGGGAGTCAGCGGACTGGTCGGTGCCCAGAGAACCGAAGTGATGGAAGCGATCTTCGGCATGCGGCCCGTCCAGTCCGGAAAAATATTCCTGAACGGCGAACGCACAATCATCAGACATCCGATTGATGCTCAGAAAAACAAGATGGCGCTCTTGACAGAGGAGCGTCGCACCACCGGCATATTCCCCATCCTCCCCGTCTTCGAAAACACCTTAATGGCGCACTGGGGGCATTACGTCAAAGCCTGGGGACTGCTCGACCTCAACAAAGGCGAAGACGATGTGCAGGAAAGCATCCGGGCGCTGCGGGTGAAGACACCGTCCTCCAAAACCCTGATTCAGAACCTCTCAGGCGGGAACCAGCAAAAGGTTGTCTTCTCTCGTTGGCTCTTGACGGAGCCGGACATTTTCATTTTGGACGAACCAACCCGGGGCATCGATGTTGGCGCCAAATTTGAAATTTACACGCTTATCGCAGAACTGGCCCGGCGGGGCAAGGGAATCATCATGGTCTCGTCTGAACTGCCCGAAATATTGGGGATGTCCGACAGGGTCATGGTCATGTGCGAAGGACGCATGACCGGCACCGTCGCGGGAGCGGATGCAACGCAAGAAAACATCATGCATCTCTCGACCCAATTCATGACACAAGGACTACCGTATGGCCACCATTAACACCCCCGTTGCACATAGGCCCTTAGGGATTCGGCTCAAGGAGGTGGCTGGTAAGCAAGCGATGCTTTTCGTCCTTGTGGCCTTGATTGTGGTAACGGGTATCGTGCAACCGTCTTTCCTGGATGTCACCAACATGATCAACGTGTTGATGATCTCGTCGGTGTATGTGATCTTGGCACTTGGTGAAGGACCTATTCTGTTAACCAAGGGTGTCGATCTATCCGCCGGCCGGGTCGTAGGTCTGACCGCCTGCATCGCGGCATCCATGCTGCAGCGGGCCGACTACGCCAGCAAAGTTTTCCCTGAACTGCCCTTCGTTCCCTTGTGGGGTCCCATCCTTTTGGCGGTAATGGCTGGGATTGTGGTTGGCATCATCAACGGCTCTATCGTGGCCTACCTGAAGGTGCCCCCATTCATCACTACGTTGGGCACCATGGTCATTGTGTACGGCTCTACCTCGCTCTATGTGGACCGTCCCCCACACGGCGCAACGCCCATCGGGGGACTTCGGGACGACTTTACGATGATTGCCAACGGTGCCTTCGATATCTGGGGAGACTTCCGATTGCCGTACATCGTCATCATCGCCGCGATTGTGGTTTTCTCGATGTGGGTGCTGTTGAACCACACCAGAATGGGCAAGAACGTCTATGCCATCGGAGCGAATCCCGATGCCGCGACGGTGTCGGGGGTCAACGTCAACAAAACCCTGATCCTGGTCTACGTCATTGCGGGGGCCCTTTATGGCTTGGCTGGCTCCCTGCAAGCAGCCCGTCAAGGCAGTGCAACCAACAACCTGGGATTCACCTGGGAGCTGGACGCCATCGCGGCGTGCGTCATCGGCGGTGTGTCCACCTCGGGCGGGATCGGCACGGTTGGTGGAATCGTGACCGGTGTCCTGATCCTGACCTTTCTAAACAACGCGCTGGTCATTCTCGGCGTATCGGTCTACTGGCAGCAGATTTTCAAGGGACTAATTATTGTCACCGCCGTCGGTATTGATATTCGCAAATACCTGAAAAAACGCTGAGCGCGCTGAAATTTCGGAACCGGTGCGCAACACGGTCGCCACGGTCGAATCCGCACCAAGCCACTTGGCCCATCCCTGCTTGGCATGGCGCTCGACTGGCACCATAGACAAAGCCGTATTTTTTCTCAATCAACAAAATGGAATGTCAGTTACCCATGACCTATGTACCTTTGACCAACCGTTACGAAACCATGCCATACACACGTACTGGCAAAAGCGGCCTGAAGTTGCCGAGAATTTCTTTGGGACTGTGGAATAACTTCGGTGCGATTGATACGCACACAAACAGCCGTGCCATGGTGTTGCGGGCCTTTGATTTGGGCATCACCCACATGGATTTGGCCAACAACTACGGGCCGCCCCCTGGCTCCGCGGAAGAGACCTTTGGCCGCATCCTGCAGTTCGATCTGAGGCCATTTCGCGATGAACTGGTCATTTCAACCAAGGCCGGTTACACCATGTGGTCAGGCCCTTACGGTGATTGGGGAAGCCGAAAATACATGCTCGCCAGTCTCGACCAAAGCCTCAAGCGCATGGGCTTGGACTACGTAGATATTTTTTACTCGCACCGTTTTGACCCCCACACCCCTCTGGAAGAAACTATGGGCGCGCTAGACCATGCTGTACGCCAGGGCAAGGCGTTGTATGTAGGCATTTCAAACTACAACGGTGAGCAAACCCGACAGGCGGCGGTCATCCTCAAAAAACTGGGTACGCCATGTTTAATACACCAGCCCTATTACCACATGTTCAGCCGCACCATGGAAAGCGATCTGCAAGATGTTTTGGATGCGGAAGGGATTGGCAGCATTGCGTTTTGTCCATTGGCACAGGGCTTATTAACAGATAAATACCTGGGTGGCGTTCCCGATACGTCCCGCCTGGCCAAAAAGGCAGGCTTCATCCATGAGGCAGACGTAGTCCCCGGGAACATTGCCGCCCTGCAAAAACTCAAGCTGATCGCTCAAGAGCGCGGACAAAGCTTGGCCCAAATGGCCTTGGCCTGGGTGCTGCGTGGAGGCCGGGTGACATCTGCCCTCATCGGTGCCAGCCGTGTTACGCAGATCGAAGAAAACGTGAAGGCGCTACAGAATCTGGACTTCAGCGCGGACGAATTGGCCCGCATCCACGCCATCATCACTACAGTGCAATGGGCGCAAGCCTAAAGGAAATACAGACTATGCAACTCAAAGGTATCGACGTTGGTGCACCCGACATCACAGGGTCCAGCACCCCCACCAGTACGGGATTTGATGTGGTGGCAGGAGGCGCTGATATTTGGGACTCTAGCGACCAGTTCCATTTTGTTTGTACCCCGCTTACTGGTGATTTTGAGCTACGGGTTCGGGTTGCATCTGCCGAACTTACGCACCCCTACACCAAGATGGGTGTGATGGCGCGTGCAGACTTGGAAGCAGATGCCGTCCACTTTATGCAATGGGTGTTTCCCGACAACCGGGCACGCAACAGCAATAGCGGGGGTTATGAGGCGCAGTACCGCCAAACCAGAGGCGGCGACTGCGTGGCCATCTACCCTCCGAAAAAGGGCGCGCTGCCACCCGAATTCCCAGTTGATTTTCCGCACGTGTGGTTACGCGTCGGGCGCAAAGCCAACGTCTTTACCTGCTGGGCCAGCAGAGACGGCGCGCATTGGAGGGTGTACACCCAGACGGAGCTGCTTCTGCCGCAGACTGCATTCGTAGGGCTGGCCGTCACGTCCCACGACGCACTCAAGCCAACGCATGCCCAATTCCGAGAATTGCAATTCATGTGATACACGGATGCAGTGCAACCCTTAAGCCACAAGGTGTGGCCTAAACAACAAAACCCTGGTAAGCCAACGAATTACCAGGGTTTTTTACAAAATCTAATGAAGTAGGCCCTAGAACGGAATGTCGTCATCCATATCGTCAAAACCGCTGGAAGCGCGGGCCGCTGGCGGAGGTGGTGCGGGACGGGGTGCGGGGACGGCCATTGGCGGGCGGCTGGCCGGTGCCGGTGCCATGGGGCGGCGAGCGGGAGCAGGAGCCGGGCTGTTGTCGTAGCCCCCGCCGTCGTCATAACCACCACCATTACCACCGTCATTGCCACCACCCTGCGGGCCGCCCATGCCCTGGCGGCTGCCCAGCATGGTCATGTCAGTGGCGATGATTTCGGTAATGGATTTTTCCAAGCCGGTTGCGTCGTTAAACTTGCGGCTGCGGATGGAGCCTTCTACATACACCTGCGAACCCTTGCGCAGGTACTGCTCAACGATGCCCGCCAAGCCGCTACGAAACACCACACGGTGCCATTCTGTAGCTTCGCGGCGCTCGCCGGTTTGCTTGTCTTTCCAGGTTTCGGTGGTGGCGATGGTGACATTGGCCACCCGGTCGCCATTAGGGAAGGTACGCACCTCAGGGTCGCGGCCCAGATTGCCGACGATGATGACTTTGTTGACGGATGCCATGGTTATTCCTCTAGAGGGAGTAGATTATGCGTTGACTTTGGCCGGGGCCTGCATCGGCCACGCGACGACGAACCAAGCCAGCATGGACAGCCCGCAAGCGAGAAAAAGGCTGTGTGTGCCACCCGATTTCAGCAGCGCACCGCCCGCCAAGCCACCGGCAAAATAGCCTAATGACTGCAGCGTGTTGTACACCCCCAACGCGCTGCCGCGCACATGGGTTGGGGCCAGACGCGAGGCCAGGCTGGGCTGGCTGGCCTCCAGCACATTGAAACCACAGAAAAATAAAAACAGCAGCGTCGCCATCGTGCTGACCTGTGGCGCATCCGCCACCCACAGCAGTCCCATCTGCACCAGCGCAATCAGCGCTATGGCCACCAGGAACACGCCGCGCAGATAGCCGCGCCGCTCCAGCGGGAACAGGCTACCGCCCATCACCACGAACGAGCCCAGCACGGCAGGCAGGTACACCCACCAGTGGTGGGCCTTGTCCAGCCCGGCCTGCAACAGCAGCGCGGGTACGGCCATCCACATCGCCAGTTGCACGGCATGCAGCACAAAAACACCAAAGTTCAGCCGCAGCAGGCCTGGGTGCAACAGCACTTCAATCAGCTTGCCGCGTGGCTGGTTCTGGTGCAGCATGGGCTCGGGCGGCACCACCCACAGCACCACCGCCACTCCAGCCAGCGCCAGGACTCCGGTCAGGTCAAACAGCCCCGCCAATCCGATATGTGCGGCCAATACGGGGGCCAGCACCAGCGACAGGGCAAACACCAGCGCAATACTGCCACCCACCAGCGCCATGGCCTTGGTGCGCACGGCATCGCGGGTCTGGTCGGCCAGCAGGGCCGTCACGGCGGCCGAAATGGCCCCCGCACCCTGCACGGCCCGACCCAGTAGCAAGCCGTTTAGGCTATTGGCCGTGGCCGCCAAAAAACTGCCCGCAGCGAACAGCAGCAAACCCAGCACAATCACGCGCTTGCGGCCAAACCGGTCCGATGCCATGCCAAATGGCAGTTGCAGCAGGCCCTGCGTCAGCCCATAAATACCCATCGCCAGCCCCACACGGGCCGGGTCATCGCCACCGGGAAGCTTGGCCGCCTCCAGCGCAAACACCGGCAGCACCAGAAACAGACCCAGCATGCGCAACGCAAAAATCAGGGCCAGCGACAGGCTGGCGTGGCGCTCTGGCGGTGTCATGGCGACAGACACGGATGCAGCAGCGGTGGGGATGGAGACGGAGGGTGAGGACACGCGGAAAACCGTTGGCAAGCAAACAACCCACGATTGTCTATCATCACGGGTTACCCCTTAAGTGTCCCCACCTTGAACTCTGCCCTCCCCGATACCGCTTCCGACGGCATGTACCTGCGCAATGCCTTGCAGTTGCAGCGCATCAGCATCCGTGGCGCACGCACCCACAATCTGAAGAACATCGACCTGGACATCCCGCGCAACCAGTTGGTGGTGATCACCGGACTCAGCGGCTCCGGCAAGTCCAGTTTGGCGTTCGACACCCTGTACGCCGAAGGCCAGCGCCGCTACGTGGAAAGCCTGAGCACCTACGCCCGGCAGTTTTTGCAGTTGATGGACAAGCCCGACGTGGACCTGATCGAAGGCCTGAGCCCGGCGATTTCCATCGAGCAAAAGGCCACCAGCCACAACCCGCGCTCCACCGTCGGCACGGTGACCGAGATCCACGACTACCTGCGCCTGCTGTTTGCCCGCGCCGGCACGCCCTACTGCCCCGACCACGACCTGCCTCTGCAGGCTCAGACGGTGAGCCAGATGGTGGATGCGGTGCTGGCCTTGCCAGTGGACACCCGGCTAATGGTGGTGGCCCCCATCGCCCGCGAGAAGAAGGGCGAGTACGCCGACGTGTTTGCCGACATGCAGGCCCAGGGCTATGTGCGCTTTCGGGTGGATGGCGAAACCTTCGAGTTCGATGCCCTGCCCAAGCTGAAAAAGACCGAAAAGCACAACATCGACGTGGTGATCGACCGCGTGAAGGTGCACGGTGACACCGAACCCCAATCCCAAGCCGCCCAGCGCCAGCGCTTGGCCGAGAGCTTCGAGGCATCTCTGCGCTTGGCGGAAGGCAAGGCCATTGTGGTGGAGATGGCCTCAGGCCAGGAGCACCTGTTCAACGCCAAGTTTGCCTGCCCCATCTGCAGCTACTCCATCAGCGAACTGGAGCCGCGCCTGTTTTCGTTCAACTCGCCGGTAGGGGCCTGCCCGGCCTGCGACGGCCTGGGCATGCAGGAGCTGTTTGACCCGGCGCGGGTGGTAGCCTTTCCGTCGCTGAGCCTGGCCAGCGGCGCCATCAAGGGCTGGGACCGGCGCAATGCCTACTACTTCACCCTGCTGGAAAGCCTGGCCAAACACTACAAATTCGACATAGAGCAGGCTTTTGAGACGCTGCCCGCTGAAGTGCAGCAGGCCATTCTGCACGGCTCGGGCGAAGAAGACATTGCCTTCCATTACCTGATGGACACCGGCCCCACGGCGGGCAAAAAGCTGCGCAAGAAGCACCCCTTCGAAGGCATCATCCCCAACATGCAGCGGCGCTACCGCGAGACGGATTCCAACCTGGTACGCGAAGACCTGGCCCGTTACCGCACCACCCAGCCCTGCGTGACCTGCGGCGGCTCCCGGCTACGGCGCGAGGCTCGGCATGTGAAGGTAGGCGAAGGCAGCCAGGCCCGCGCCATCTTCGAGATCAGCCACACCACGCTGCGCGACTGCTTTACCTACTTCAACACCCTTACCATGGGCGGTGCCAAGGGGGAAATCGCCAACAAGATCGTGCGCGAAATCGGCCTGCGGCTCAAATTCCTGAACGACGTGGGCCTGAACTACCTGAGCCTGGACCGCAGCGCCGAAACCCTGAGCGGCGGCGAATCGCAGCGCATCCGCCTGGCCTCGCAGATCGGCTCCGGCCTGACCGGCGTGATGTACGTGCTGGACGAGCCCAGCATCGGCCTGCACCAGCGCGACAACGACCGGCTGATTGCCACCTTGCAGCACCTGCGCGACATCGGCAACAGTGTGCTGGTGGTGGAGCACGACGAAGACATGATGCGCGCCGCCGACCACGTGATCGACCTGGGCCCCGGCGCAGGCGTGCACGGCGGGCGGGTGATGGCCCAGGGCACGTTCGACGAGGTCAAGGCCAACCCGGACTCGCTCACCGGCCAGTACCTGGCGGGCACCTTGAAGATCGAGGTCCCCACCGAACGCCAAAAGCCGACCCACGGCTGGCTGTCCATCGTCGGTGCCACCGGCCACAACCTGAAAAGCGTCAACGCCGACATCCCCGTCGGCCTGTTCACCTGCGTCACCGGCGTGTCAGGCTCGGGCAAGTCCACCTTGGTCAACGACACGCTGTACACCGCCGTGGCACGCCAGCTCTACCGCGCCCACGACGAGCCCGCCGAACACAGCGAGATCCTGGGCATCGAGCAGTTCGACAAAGTCATCAACGTGGACCAGAGCCCCATTGGCCGCACGCCGCGCAGCAACCCGGCCACCTACACGGGCCTGTTCACCCCCATCCGCGAGCTGATGGCCGAGGTGCCGATGGCGCGCGAACGCGGCTACGGGCCGGGGCGCTTCAGCTTCAACGTGGCCGGGGGCCGCTGCGAGGCCTGCCAGGGCGACGGCATGGTCAAGGTAGAGATGCACTTCCTGCCCGACGTGTACGTGCCCTGCGACGTGTGCAAAGGCCAGCGCTACAACCGCGAGACGCTGGAGGTCGTGTACAAGGGCAAGAACATCGCCCAGATCCTGGAGCTGACGGTCGAGGCCGCCTACACCTTCCTGCAGGCCGTGCCGACCATCGCGCGCAAGCTACACACCCTGCTGGACGTGGGCCTGAGCTACATCAAACTGGGCCAGTCGGCCACCACGCTATCCGGCGGCGAGGCCCAGCGTGTCAAGCTGGCGCTGGAGCTGAGCAAGCGCGACACCGGCCGCACCCTGTACATCCTGGACGAGCCCACCACCGGCCTGCACTTTGCCGATATCGCCCTGCTGCTCAAGGTACTGCACCAGCTGCGCAGCGCGGGCAACACCATCGTGGTGATCGAGCACAACCTGGACGTGATCAAAACCGCCGACTGGCTGATCGACATGGGCCCCGAAGGCGGCGCCGGTGGCGGCACCGTGGTGGGAGTGGGCACGCCGGAAGAAATAGCAGCCAACCCCGCCAGCCACACCGGCAAATATTTAGCGCGGCTTTTATAAGCTTTTTATGCCTTTAGCGCATACGCAATATACGCTTTCAGCTACTCAATCAATAGCATTCATACGCCCCTCGGCGGCGCGCTCTGCATAGCGGTTGAAGCGCCAGGAATTGCCTTCCAACGTGATGCGCCGCCAGGTGGCGCGTTTGTCGGCGGGGCCCATGGCGGGCCAGTGCTGCACTTCTTCGAAGGTACGGCCGCAGCCTTTGCAGATGGCATCGCCCTGGAAGGTGGAGCAGATGGCGATGCAGGGCGTGTCGGGAGTCGTCTCATACCAGGTCAGCCAGGCCGCGCGGGCTTTGGGCGGCATGGAGACGTCATCCACCGTGTCTTCATGGTGGTAGACCATCAGCGCGTACACCTCGGCCAGGGCGCGCAATTCGGCACACAGCGTGAAGCCGTCGGGCGAAGGCTTTTGCGCGCGCCAGTAGTTGATGGCGGCTTCGATATCGGTGATGTGCAGTCCGGCCATAAAGTTAGGTAGGCAAAGGGAGGGTGATTGTGCTCTAATCGCCGCTTGAAGGGGAGTAGCTCCCGCCCGCCATCCCAGCGGGCATCCACTGGTCGTCAATACGTTGCCCCGCACGGGCAACCGGGCAGTGGGGCACGGTTGAACATGCTTCACCATGCCGAGCAAGACCTTCGATTTCCACCTTCAGAGGTGGGTTTCGAAGCGTGCTTGCTGACTCCCATCGGTCATCTTTCCCCCCGCCTCTCGATCCCCGCCTTTGCTTTTTTTAACTGCAATGGAGTGTTTCTATGGAATTTTTATCGGCCCCCTGGTGGTCTGCCCTGCTGGCTATTATTTTGATTGATCTGGTGCTGGCCGGCGACAACGCCATTGTCATCGCCCTGGCGGCGCGCAGCCTGCCGCCCCATTTGCAAAAGAAAGCCATCCTGTGGGGTACGGTGGGTGCCATCGCCGTGCGCTCGGTCATGACCATCGGCGTGGTCTGGCTGCTGAAGATTCCCGGCCTGATGCTGGTCGGCGGCCTGGGCCTGCTGTGGATTGCTTACAAGCTGCTGGCAGACCAGGGCAGTGAAGATGGGCACGACGGCCCGGTGGTCAGCACCTTCTGGGGCGCGATGAAAACCATCCTGGTGGCCGACGCATTGATGGGTGTGGATAACGTGCTGGGCGTGGCCGGTGCCGCACATGGCGCGTTCGACCTGGTCATCATCGGCCTGCTGGTGAGCGTGCCGATTGTGGTGCTGGGCAGCACAGTGGTGCTGAAGCTGGTGGAGCGCTTCCCGGCCATCATCCAGATCGGCTCTGCGGTGCTGGCTTTTACCGCGGCCAAGATGATTATGGGTGAGCCGGTGCTGGCTTCGGTGTTTGGCCCGGCTGCCCCCTGGAGCACCGCCGCCCACTGGGGGCTGTATGCCGTGGCTGTGGCCGGTGTGCTGGCGACCGGTAGCTGGGCTGCACGCCGTAAAGTGGCCGTAGCCTGATGGCGGGGCAAGTACAAGCGGAATATGTGTCGTGCAAAAGCGCTATCCTTGCCCGCATGAAACTCATCCTCAAATGGCTGCTCAGCGCGGCCGCATTGCTCCTGGTGGCCCATTTGTACAGCGGAGTGCAGGTGCAAAACTTCACCACGGCACTCATCGCCTCGCTGGTGATTGGCCTGCTCAACACCGTGCTGCGGCCGGTGCTGGTGGTGTTGACGCTGCCGGTCACCATCCTCACGCTGGGGCTGTTTTTGTTTGTGGTGAACGCGCTGATGTTCTGGTCTGCCTCCGGCCTGCTGGCTGGCTTTCACGTGACTGGGTTTGCGGCGGCCTTGATTGGCTCGCTGCTGTATTCAGCCCTGGGCATCGTGATCGATGCAGTGGTTTAGTTATTGGCCTTGTCCAGCGCCTGCTCTTTGAGCAGGGCCTGGATTTGGCGCGTGCGGGTGTCGATGATGGAGGCCTCGATGTCGTCCACCGGCCCGCTGCCCGGGGGCGGCTTGCGCACAAAGTCTTGCGCGGCCCGGAAGCGGTCCATCGCCCCGGCGTAGTCCAGCCGGGCCACCTGGGCCTCGGCTTCGGCCCGGATCGCCCGCAAGGTCTGGCCTTGGGCGGTGTAGGCGGCGGCCAGTAGCTGCCAGGCGGTGCCGTCACGCGGATGCAGCACCACCCAGGGCTGCAGGCGGGCCATCGCGTCCGCGGCCTGGCCCATGCGGGTGCGCACCTGGGAGCCCAGCACCAACTCGGGCCGACCCGGTGCCTGCAGGTCCATCAAGGCTGCGGTCGCAGGCACGTCGTCAGCGCCCCATTCGATTTCAGCGGCCAGCAAGCGGCTGATGCGGGCCACCGCAGGATCGGTGCCGGTCAGGGCCTGCAGCCGGGCCACCAAGTTGCGGGCCATGGCGAAGTCGCGCTGCTGCAAAGCCGACAGCGCGCCAGCGTACAGCACGCCGACACTGCGCACATCTACAGCCGGGCCGCTGGGGTGCACGGCCTTGGCCTCGCCTACCCAGGCGCGCAGCATGTCCACGCCGGGATTGCCCAGCACGCGGGCGCGGGCGGCCATCATGGCGTGCAGGGCACCGGGCGGGGCGTGCACGGGGGGCCCATCCAGCGCCTGGCGCGACTGCATGTCGGCAATCCGTTCGGTGGTCAGCGGGTGGGTGCGCAGGTAGGGCAGCGAGCCGTTGTCGCCAATCCGCGAAGCCTGCTGCAGCTTTTCGAACATGCTGACGAAGCCGATGGGGTCATAGCCCGCCTGGGTCATCACCCCGTAGCCAATGCGGTCGGCCTCGCGCTCCATGTCGCGTGAGAAGTTGAGCTGGTTTTGCACGGCTGCTGCCTGCCCGCCGATGACCACGGCATTGGCCGCGTCCGGGCTTTTGCTGGCCGCCAGCACGCCCAGAATCATGGCCCCGATCATCCAGGGCATGACTTTGCTTTGGGATTCCATCATCCGCGAGATATGCCGCTGGGTGACGTGGCTGAGCTCGTGGCCCAGCACCGAGGCCAGCTCGTCCGGGCTGGTGACCACGCCCACCAGGCCCAGGTGCAGGCCCAGGTAGCCGCCGGGTAAGGCAAAGGCGTTGATGGTGCGGTCGGCACCCATCAGCACCTCCCAGGCAAAGCGCTGGTCGAGTTCATCGGTCAGCTCACCGCGTTGGCGGGCGGCGGTCAGCAGCGGTTGCCAGATGCTTTGCACGTATTCGACCAACACCGGGTCGTCCACATAGTCGGGGTCGCGGTAGATTTCGCGGGCAATGCGCTCGCCCAGGCGGCGCTCGGCGCTGGTGGTCATGCTGCTGCCGTCGCCCAGGCTGGGCAGTTGCGCGGCGGGGGTGGGCCGCGCCTGGGCTACAACTGTCAGCGGGCTCAGCGCCATACTTGCTATCAATAGCATAGCTATAGGCGTATGTTTGATATGCGCTAGAGCCCTATTTTTTATAAATGTAGATTTCAACTTGGATTCCATGGCGATGGGCCGTAACCTTGTGTGGTGTCAGTATGATGCCGCCCAACCATAAACGTTTCGTACATCTGAATTGTGACCCGCATGCCCACCCTGACCCATTTCGACGCACACGGCCAGGCCCACATGGTCGATGTGGGCGCCAAAGCCCACACCCACCGCACAGCAGTCGCCACCGGCCGTATCGAGATGCTGCCCGCCACGCTGGCGCTTATCGAGAGCGGTACCGCCAAAAAAGGCGACGTGCTGGGGATTGCGCGCATTGCAGGCATCCAGGCAGCCAAGAAGACCAGCGACCTGGTGCCGCTATGCCACCCGCTGGCGCTGACCCGGGTGGCACTGGACTTTGCCACCATTGCAGAGCCAGCCGCGGTGGTGTGCACCGCGACGGTGGAAACCGTCGGCCCCACCGGGGTGGAAATGGAGGCCCTGTGCGCCGTGCAAATCGCCTTATTGACCATTTACGACATGTGCAAGGCGGTAGACCGGGGCATGGTGCTGCAGAACATCCACGTGGCCGAGAAGCACGGTGGCCAATCGGGCAGCTTCGTAGCGATTGCGCCGTAACGCCGCCATCCACATAGCGTTTGCCAATGGTGGCGCGTAGACCATAGCGTCTGCTATTCTGTACCGACCCCCTACCGCCAGAGGCCCCCTGTGAAGCATGTCCACCGGCAAGAACTGATCGCCAGGCTCAGCGCCATTTTTGACCCCGGTAACCCGGCTGCCCCCCAAAGCGCCGAGCGTCGGCAGCAGGCCATTGCCGAGGCGATCGACAACGCCACGCTGCACGCCACCGACAGCGAAACCCGCCGGGTGACGATTCTGCTGTCCGACCTGCGCGGTTTCACCGCGATTGCCGAAAAGTTCTCGGCCATGGACATGGTGGCGGCGCTGAACCGCTACCTGTCGCGCATGACCGAAATCATCCTGCGCCACGGCGGCAGCATCGACAAATTCATGGGCGACGCGATCATGGTGCTGTTTGGCGCACCGCACGCACGGCCCAACGACATCGAGGCGGCGCTGGCCTGCGCCATCGAAATGCAGCTGGCCATGGACGAGATCAATTCTGAGAACAAGCTGCACGGCATGGCCGCGCTGTACATGGGCATCGGCATCAACACCGGAGACGTGGTGGTGGGTCACCTGGGCTCCCGGTTGCACAGCGAATACACGGTGATCGGTGACCAGGTCAACCTGGCATCGCGGGTTGAAGCGCACAGCCTGCGCGGGCAGATTTTGCTCAGCGAAAGCACTTACCAGCAAGCCCGGGACTTCATCGACATTGGCGACATCAACGAGGTGCAGGTCAAGGGCAAGAAAGGCAGCGTGCGCATGGTCGAGCTGCTGGCGCTGCGGGGCCTGCACCCGCTGACCGCACCCAAACGCGAAGTCCGCAACAGCCCCCGCGTCGAGGTCGATATGCCGCTGGCCTACCAGGTTCTGAAGGGTAAATCGGTCCTGCCCGCAGAGCATATCGGCCGGATTGTGGACCTGAGCTACGGCGGCATGTTCGTCATCAGCCCGGTAGCGCTGGCCCCGTTTGACGACATCAAAATCGCCCTATCGCTGTCCCTGATGGGCCGCGAGCTGACCGAAATCTACGCCAAGGTGCTGCGTGTCACCGAGTCCCACGGCGAGTACCAATGCCCGGTGGAGTTCACCTCCATCGAAGCCAAGGCGGCACAGACCATCAAGGAATTTGTCGATGGCATTGTGGAGTTCAACCAGCACTGACTTTCAAAGACTTGGGTGCAAAGCATCCCAGGCCACGCAAATTACTGCACGTTACCCAGTCGGCGGGCCGCCAGCCACGCGGCAAAAGCTTCGGGAAAAGCCGCCTTGAAGCGCTGCATGTGGAACACGGCCACACCGTCAAGACCCAACAGCATCGCGCTGTCGATCACCCGCTCAATCACCCGGTGCTCGGGCGAAAAATGCAGCAAATCCAAGGCCTGCTGGTACTGCGCCGCCGCATTTTCGTAGGTCAAAGGCGTAATGCTGAGCTCGGCAAACTGTACCTGGTTTTGGAACAGCCAGGTGCTGCGCACCTGCGCCAGCGGATCGTCCCGGTAAGCCGCATCGCGCGATGCGGGCGGCAGGTAGATCTGGCTGGCACGCCGGTAGTCCCAGCCTGTATACATGCATATTGCTATTATAAGTATAGCTACTAGTGCAGGCAGAATATGCGCTAGAGCCTTATTTTTTATAATGACGGCATTCTGCCTGCGCCACAGCAAAATCATACACATGCCCACTGCAATCTGGAACGGGCCGTACCACAGCGGGTATTCCAGCAAACTGTGCAAGCCCACCACCGCCAGCACCGTCCAGGCCATGCGCCGGGTGGCATCCGTCTCGGCCCAGGGCTTGGCGCGCACCACCCACCACACCAGCAGGCTGCAGGCCACCACGGCGACCGGCACACCCAGCTCCACCGCCAAGTGCAGTGGCAGGTTGTGGGCGTTGTCCAGAATGTCGCAAAACCGCGGACTGTCGTACAGATGGATGTAGTGCGCGTAATCCAGTTCACCCCAGCCCCAGCCCAGCCACGGGTGCTGGGCGATCAGCGTCAGCACGTTGTGCCACAGCGTCAGGCGGCTGGAGCACAGCGTATCGCCTTCCCGTAGCCGCGCCCAGGCCCCTGTGTACAGCCCGACCAAGGCTGGCAGTACCAACAAGCCCAGCCCATAGGCCAGTGCAAACGCCAGCAGTACCTTACGCACCGTGGGCTGGCGCAGACCGCCCCAGCCCGCTGCCAGCGCCACCACCAGCACGGTCTGCAGCAAGCCGGTGCGGGAAGACGACACGGCATTACCTATTCCCAGCAGCACCGCCAGCGCCACGGCCAGATTCCGCGCTGCGGGCTGGGCCACCACGGGCCGCACCTGCACCACCCACCATAGCAACGCCGCCAGCGCGATGTGGGTGAGGCTGGCGAATTGGTTGCGCTGGCGCAGATTGCCAAAAGCCTCCCCCAGGGGTGTGGTGTTGGCCCACGGAGACAGCGCCGCACTCAGACCGAAATACTGGATAACGCCAATAGCACAGCTCAAAGCCCCCGCCAGCAGCCAGCCATACGCCGCGGCATCGGCCCAGCCAGGGGCGTTAGCCGGTTGCCGTGCAGGTTGCCAAACCGCCTGCACCCCGCATAAACCCGCCACCGATGCCAGCGCCACCAGCCACGGCACCATGGATGCCATAGGACCGGGGGCGAAGGGGTTGAGCCAAGGGAGGACTATGAAGAGGGTGGCCAGAAGCAGTAAAGGTCGAGAAATAATAGTAGATGGCATAAATCGAATCTGAAAATACTCGACAGCTACCGCTAAGGCAATTTCTTAGGCGTGGCAGGCTCTGCTGGTATATCTAGCGGAGGTGGCCATTGCACTGCAGCCAGGGCGGGTTGTGTGCGAGATTGCGCCTCCCACCTTAATCTCATGCCATGCTCAATCGTGGGTGGCAAAACTCTTTGCATTTTCTCCATCCATTCACGCGCCTGTGTCGGTTGATGCCGATAGGCCAATGCCGTTGTATAACTAAATAAATTTGAGGGGGTTGGAAATCGAAGTGTAACGTTACGCAATTGCATGAACTCTTCGGTATTTATGTTTGGCTGAACAACCGCTCTTGTATTCAGAATAAATGCTTGAAGATCGGTCAATAGAAATACATCAGGTACTTTTCCTGGCGAAAGATTACCAATGCGAGCTGACTCCAGTCTATACCTTCTAAAGCTATCGTCTATCCGTAAATAATCCCGTATGATAAGTGACACCAAAATGGTGGCAGTAAACAATAAGCAGCCGGCAATCCAACGAGGAGTCGTAAATATCGTGCGATTTTTCTGGCTATGATTCAGCATGCCCACCACTAGCCCCGTCGGCAAAAGAAAATATGCGTGGTGTAAGGGAAACTCTACCATGGCGTGTAGCCCTACTACAACCAAAGTTAGCGCCAATAGGGCTTGCTCCATGTTAATGACTCTTCTTATGCAGATTACGAACCAACCCATAAGATAAACAGATAGCCCAGCACCAATAGGAATGCCAAACCACAGAATTAGATCTAAAAATAGATTGTGTGAATGCGTAAAAAATGCAGTCAGATTTGGGTGGTTTTGTGCTACAGACAACTGAGCTTCAGGCAGTTGGTATAAACCGTAGCCCCACCAGGGCTGATGCTGTATAGCATCCAAAAATAAACTATATGCCTTGAGTCTTAATTGTGTAGAGCCACCCCCAAATGACGCAGCACGGATCTCGATGTCAAGGTGAAGCAGATCGCTCAAATACTGTAGTGAAAAAGTACACAGTACACAAAATAGAAATAAAAATGTGACTACCCATGGCACGGTCTGAGATGCCCACAAGCGGCGCCAGACCCATACCAAGAAAGTCACCACAAGCATTGCGACAAGTGCTATACGTGACTGGGTTAATACAACACCAAATAAGAAATAGAGGGCCATGCAAACAGCATAAATTGATTTTATTTTTTGCCGAACTACGCCCCATCCACAGCCCAATACACCCCAAAGCAATAATGTGGCAAGTTGATTGGGTTGGCCCAAATTCGCAGATGGTCGCCCTGGCGAAAAATCAGCTGTCCAAAATTGCAGTTCATCACTTTCCACTCCCAACCATTGGCGCAATTGCAAGCCCACCGAAACAAAAGCAGCTAGACCCACCGCCAAAAACAGTCCATCCGCAGCGCGACCAGGTGACGCAGCCTCCCATCTCGTGCCTATTAACAGTGCCAATATCAGTCCTAGCCAATATGCCGTACCAACCCATGCTTGCCCACTGTAAGACAGCATACCTGTACGGAATTGTATAATCGGCAATATTGCGATGAATATAATAATTATTGGTAAGCTGTGCCATGATATTTTATTAGGCGAACGAATGATTACGGCAACCGCGGCCATAACAAACATGATGGCAAGCCATGCATCAGAATGGAAGGTTCCCCAAGGGAAATAATGATTTGGCGCCAGCCACGCCAAGGATACAAGTGGCACCCAGAGGCCCAACCAAAGCGGAGAAAGGGGGTCTTTAAAATAATGCGATTGCAAAATTCAGCCTAGAAATATTTGTTTAAAATGCTTTGTGATCACACATAAAAAAAGCCCCGTAAGGGGCTTTTTAGTTTAGCCTAAATTAACCTTGGCAGCTAGCAGGGCGATATTTAGGAAGAATGCTACCAGAGCAAGTCCAAATAATCTGTCCGTTGGTATCGGATACACCAGACAAAGTGATTGTACTACCCGTAATTTTTGCTTCACCTGTTGCACTTGCTGTGATAACACCGTGCGTAGAATCCACATAAGAGTAAGAAACAGCACTCACATATTTAGAAACTTGAGAATTCATAGTTACGCTTGCTTGTGCCGGCATTTGACTGTTAACTTGCGCGGACTCAGACACTGCCGTTTTGGCAGCTGATGCTGCCAAAATCACTTCCGTTACCTTAGCGCGCACGGTGTAGTCTTGGTAAGCAGGCAGTGCTACCGCAGCCAAAATACCAATAATTGCCACGACGATCATCAATTCGATCAGGGTGAAACCCTGTTGCAGGGAACGCTTCATTTTCATTGGGTACTCCAGAGGTGAAATGTTAAGACACCGATGTGACGCAGATTGCGTGCCAAAGGACTTCATGTGATTTAGACAAGTAATTTCCATAAAGTGCCCTCAAATGTGCTATTTTTTGTAATGTCGCCCATCTTGTTTCGACATTTTTGTCATACTATATATTTCCAATTTAAAATCGGGACATTTTTGGCACCTTCCATGGCGCGTTCCTCGCTCCTCACACCTCAAACGCCTGCCCCGCTTTCAACCACCGGATGTCATGCGGCACATGCCGTCCTTCGGGCAACGCACCGTCGAATTCAGCGATCTCGTCCATGATCAGCTCGGTCTCGAAGGGTTTGGTGTGGGTAATGAAGATGGGGAATTGCTTTTGCGGATCAATGCCTTCCAACTCGTCGGCCAGCACCACGGGCGACAAGTGCAGGCTGCGGCGGGCCAGGTCTTTTTCGCGGTTGCTGAAGGCGGTCTCTATCACCAGCATGGCCACGTCGAGCTGCTCCAGACGTTGCCAGAACGCGGGGTTGCGTTCGGTGTCACCGGTAAACACCCAGCAAGGTCCACCGGCCGACACGGCGTAGCCTACGGCGGGCACGGTGTGCACGGCGGGCAGGGCTTCGATGGCTTTGCCGGTAATGTGGGTGGTTTCACCAACATGGATTTCATGAAAACTGATGAATGGCGCGGCTACCGTGGGGATGACGCTGAAATCGGGCCAGATCACGTTGTTGAAAATATGCGCTTTCAAGGCGGCAATAGTGCCAGCCAGTGCATAAATCTTGAGTGTGGCGGTGCGCTGAGAGGCGACTGCATCGACCATCAAGGGCAGCGCGGCGACGTGGTCCAGGTGCGAGTGGGTTAGAAAGACGTGGTTGATGGCGCACATCTCGTCCAGGGTGAGGTCTCCTACACCGGTGCCTGCATCAATAAGTACATCGGCATCCACCAGAAACGATGTGGTTCTGCAGTCTTTAGCGATGGCACCAGAGCATCCCAGCACGCGGACTTTCATGACGACACCCTTTATTTGGTTTCAAAATTCGTGGCGCCGTCCCACGCGGGGTTGAACGGCAACACACGCATGGAGGCTACGCGTTGAGCATAGAGGCGGTAAAGGTATTTTGTCGCATCCATGTCTTGTAATTTGATTATTTGCAGCTCGCATGTGGCCCAGTTCTGCGCCCGGTATTGGTCTAAAAAACTGCTCCATAGCTGAAGTTCGTTTGCCAGAGACGGCAGCATGGGGTCCACTACCGCCAACGGGGTGTATATGGCCACCGCTTGTTCTTTGCCTTTGACACGCACTTTATCCAGCTCTTGCCAGACCCATTGGCAAGTAGACGCCAACTCCCGGGTAGATGCACTGACGACGATGGCAACTCCATAGATTTTGCTTAAACCCTCCAGCCGGGCACCAAGATTGACGGCATCGCCAATCACGGTGTAGCTACGGCGGATGTTGGAGCCCATGTCGCCCACGCACATATTGCCGGTGTTCAGGCCGATCCCGATGCTGATCGCAGGAAGGCCTCGGGCTTGGTGATCGCTGTTCAACTGTTGTACGGCCCGCACCATGTCTAGCGCAGCCTGGACCGATAACTGGGCGTGGGCGGCGATGGCAACGGGTGCGCCCCAAAAAGCCATTACGCAGTCGCCCATGTATTTGTCGATGGTGCCCCTGTGCGTGCGTATCTGCGCGGTGAGTTGGCTAAATACGCCATTTAGCACCGTCTGCAACTGCAGCGGCTCCATGTGCTCGGACATCTGGGTAAAGCCCCGGATGTCGCAAAACATCACCGTCAACTCTTGGCTACGGGCTTGCATGGTGTAGCCATCAGGATGTTTGAGCATCTCATCCACCAGCTCGGGCGGTACATAGGTGCCAAACAAGTGGGCCAGCTCGCGTTTGGAGCGACTTTCAACAAAGTAGCCATAGGCCATGTTCAGCACCGATGCGGTGACGGCCATCCACAACGCAGCCGCTAACGGCAACACCAGGCCGTAGCTAAGGTACAAGCCACTATTCAGAGCAACTATGGCCAGCAACACACCCAAACTGAGCACAACGGCCCGAATAGCCGACAAGCGCGGCAATCCCCACGCTAGCGCCAGTCCGGCCAGCAACAACACCAGAACGTCGTAACCCACTGCGTAGTCGGGCTTGGTGGCGATGTTGTCGTCCATCAGACCCGACAGGGCATTGGCGTGAATTTCCACGCCGGGGTAGGTTTCGCCCACTGGGGTCACCCGCAAATCCAGCAGGCCAGGCACCGTCGTGCCCACCAGTACGATCTTGCCCTTCAAACTGCCTTCAGGCAGGCGATGGGCTAAAACATCGGCGGCAGATACATAGCGGTAGGAGCCGCCTTGGGCACCACCAGGGCCGCGAAAAGGCACCAAGGCTGCGCCGCGTACATCCGTGGGAATCGCCCGCTGCTGCCCGCCTTGCCGGAGCAGCAGGCTTTCGAGCTGGGCAGTGCCCTCACTGTCGCGGGTAAAACCGGGCATGACACGGGGCAAACCCGTCAGCAGGCGAAACATGCCCAACGACAGCGACTCGTAGTAGCGCCCCTGGTATTCGGCCAGCAGCGGCAAGGAGCGAACCACACCATCTGCGTCTGTGATGGCATTAAAGAAACCTGCAGTCGGGGCGGCTCCCGCAATCACACCGATATTGGCGTTATAGCCATTCCAGAGTGTCAGCCCCATGGGCCGACCTTGCAATACCGCCGCGTCCAACACGGGTGCAGGCAAGGTACCGGATGTGCGGCCCTCGCGGTCGCTACTGAAGTAATAGCCCAGCACCACGGGCCTATTTTTGAGCGACTGGGCAAAAGCTGCATCAAAGTCCAGCGCGGGGCGGAGTTGCTGTACGGCCTCGGCAAACCCGGCTTGGTCACGCAGTTGGTGGCGTGCCAGTTGTTGCAACTGCGCCAGACCAGAACTCTCGTCGGCCATGGCGAACACCACATCAAAGCCCAGCAAGCGGATCTGCTGGCGCTCAAAAAGTGTGTTGACCAATTCTGCGAGCTTATTGCGGCTCCAGGGCCAGCCCAATTCGGCCAGACTTTTTTCATCCAAATCGACGATGACGATGCGTTCATCCACTGTGCGGGGCATGGTGACCCGCAGCCGCGCATCAAAAATGATGTCGTCCAGGTGCTGTAAAACGCCTAAATGCAGCACGCCTATGGCATGCAACAGGGCGAAAGCAACAGGAATGAGGGTGGCGAGAACCCGGGGCGAGTGTTGCAACAGCGCACGCATTGCACGCCCTGTCAGCAACGCAGCCGGAATGTCACGGCTGGATGAACTGCATCTGTGTGCCTGCCAGCTGCAACACGTCGCCATGCTTGAGGGCCACGGGGGTGGCGCCGATCGGAGTTGCATTTAGGGTCGGCAGCTCTGCACCTTCTACGTGGCCCACCACATAACCGTGAGGGCGGCGTGTAATTGCCGCCACGGCCACACCCGGCTTACCCAGCGTGGTGACGACTTTGGTCAGGGTGACTTCGCGCCCAGCGGCGGCACCCGTCAACACCTTGATCGCAGCATGGCTGAGTTTGATGGTCTCAGCATCTGCCAGCGGCATGGCTGCTGAGTGGTCCGTGGCGCGGCGGTTCAAGTTCCCGGAGCCTGACGGCACATGCGTGCCGCCCAGCATGCCGGGCCGGGCCATGGTGGTCTTTTCAAAGCCGGTTTCGGCCGCCTCGTTGATGAACTTGAGCTTGTACTTGCCCACTTCCACCAAATCGTTGTTTTGCAAAATCTGCTTGCGGGCGGCCTTGCCGTTGATGTAGGTGCCGTTGGTGCTGTTGAGGTCTTCCAGGTGCACTTCATGCCCCACCATCAACACCACGGCATGCTCGCCACTGACCGCTAAATTGTCGATCACGATGTCGTTATAAGGCCGCCGACCTAAAGTCGTTCGGTCTTTGGTCAACTGCACTTCTTTGATGACCACACCGTCGATCGACACGATCAGTTTCGGCATGCTCGGCTCCTGTGACGGTTCATAGACTTGGCAATCGTAATAAGAGAGAGACTAGTTGCCCAGCAGGCGGGACATCAGCCCCCGTTTGGGCGTTCCCGCAACGGCGTGGGCCAGCAGCACTGTAATGTTATCCCGTCCACCGTGCGCATTGGCGATGCTGATGAGCTGGCGGGCTTTTTGTTCAAGCGGCGCATCCGTTTCCATGATACGGGCGATTGGGGCATCGTCCACCATATCAGACAGCCCATCGGAGCACATTAAATACACATCGCCTTCTTCAACCGTGTGCTCGTGTACTTCCAGCAGTACGGCATCTTCAATGCCCAGCGCACGGGTAACCAGGTTTTTATTCGTCGATACCGCAGCCTGCGCAGGGGTGATCAAACCGGCATCCAGTTGCTCTTGCAGCAAAGAATGGTCTTTGGTGATTTGTACCAACGCGTTATCCCGAAACCGGTAGCAGCGAGAGTCCCCAATGTGGCCCACCAGCAAGCGAGAGTCCTGGAACACCCCCACCACCAAGGTAGTGCCCATGCCCACGTACTCTTCATGCGTGTTGGCGGCAGTAAAAACTGCCAAATTGGCGTTGTGCACGCAAATATCCATGGCGCGCCGGACTTCTTTGCCATTGGCTTGCACGCCTGCATCCAGCAACCAGCGGCCTAATTCTGTTTGGATAAAGGCGGTCGCCATGCTGCTGGCAACTTCACCCGCGTTATATCCCCCCATGCCGTCGGCCAAAACGGCCACTCCACTGGTCGCATCAAATGCCACGGCATCTTCATTATTTTCACGCAGTAGACCGGCATGGGTTTGCGTGCAGAACTCGTACATCATCTTTGAACAGACTAACTTCGTTGAAAACAGTGGTCGTAGGAGAGGGGTTTCATCATAGTCTGGCGCATTGGCCGGGGTCTGCCTGCGCCATCGCGCAAGGTCTATTGCATGGGTCTATACCGTAACAGAGGGGTATTGCACCGACAAGAGACTTTTGCACACTCTAGATATATTTAGTTACATTTTGCCGCTAAAAACAGCCTCCAAGAGGCTGTTTTTAAAAGCGGACCCATAACTTACTGTATCAAACCGTCTTAGGTGGCGATTTGCGCTGCATCCATTTGCCGACTGCCAGCACGAGCAATGCCCCAGCAATGCCAAAGGCATAGCCTGCATTTTTGTCCTGCGGCAAATAAGCCGTTAGCGCTGGATCGGAGTACGCCATGGTGCCGGCGATCCATCCCAAGAGCATGCCGCCCAATGTGATGATCAACGGGAAGCGGTCCATCAGCTTGAGAACGATCTGGCTGCCCCCCACGATGATGGGAATACTCACCAGCAAACCAAAAATTACCAACGGCAACTGGTGCGACTCCCCGGCTCCCTGTGCTGCGCCTGCAATAGCGATCACATTGTCGATGCTCATCACAAGATCGGCTACGATGACCGTCTTGACCGCGCTCCACAGTTTGTCGCTGGCCTGGATGTTGCCGTGTCCGCCGTCCTCCTCGGGCACCAGCAGTTTGACACCAATCCACAGCAGCAAAATCGCCCCCACCAGCTTGAGATAAGGCACTTGCAGCAGCGACAACGCGAACGCGATCAACACCACGCGCAACACAATCGCGCCCACAGTGCCCCACAAAATACCTTGGGTTCGCTGTTTATCGGGGAGCCCGCGACAAGCCAGGGCAATGACCACCGCGTTGTCGCCCCCCAGCAGGATGTCGATCATGATGATCTGGCCGACAGCCAGCCAAAAATGGGCTGTGAAAAATTCTTCCATGGCTTTCCTTAGACAGAGGGCAGACTGGGCTACTTCTCTGAGCCGCATCTCCACAGAATTTATTTTGTTCCCAAAATAAGTACGGCTTGGGACTGCAAATAAGCGCAGAACCAAGCCGACTGAGGCGGGCTTAGTACACCCAAAGGCGCGACCAAACCTTAGCGCAAAACTGCTTTACTTCAACAAAGCCTTCAACAGCTTGGCCATTTCGGACGGGTTGCGCGTGACGGTGAAACCGCACTCTTCCATCACTGCCAGCTTGGCATCGGCCGTATCCGCACCGCCAGAAATCAGCGCACCAGCGTGGCCCATGCGCTTGCCGGGGGGCGCGGTCACGCCTGCGATGAAACCAACGATCGGCTTCTTCATATTCAGCTTGCACCAGCGTGCGGCTTCGGCTTCGTCCGGACCGCCGATTTCGCCAATCATGATGACCGCGTCGGTATCAGGATCGTCGTTGAAAGCCTTCATCACGTCGATGTGCTTCAAACCGTTGATCGGGTCACCACCGATGCCGACGGCGCTGGACTGGCCCAGGCCGATTTCGGTCAGCTGTGCCACCGCTTCGTAGGTCAGCGTGCCAGAGCGCGAAACTACGCCAATCCGACCCTTGCGGTGGATGTGGCCGGGCATGATGCCGATCTTGATTTCTTCGGGCGTGATCAGACCGGGGCAGTTGGGGCCCAGCAGCAGGGTCTTCTTGCCGCCAGCGGCTTCCTTGGCCTTCATGCGGTTGCGCAGTTCCAGCATGTCCTTGACCGGGATGCCTTCGGTGATGCAAATGGCCAGGTCCAGGTCGGCCTCAACGGCTTCCCAGATAGCGGCGGCGGCACCGGCGGGAGGCACATAGATCACCGACACGGTAGCGCCGGTATCGACAGCCGCTTCTTTGACAGAAGCAAAAATCGGGATACCGAAAATCGACTCGCCCGCCTTCTTGGGGTTCACGCCTGCGACGAAGCAGTTTTTACCGTTGGCGTATTCCTGGCACTTTTCGGTGTGGAACTGGCCGGTCTTGCCGGTAATACCTTGGGTGATGACCTTGGTGTCTTTGTTGATGTAAATAGACATGGCTTATTCCTTAGCAGCTGCTTTGACCGCAGCAACCACTTTTTGGGCCGCATCGGCCATGGTGTCTGCACTGATGATGGGCAGGCCGGACTCGGCCAGCATCTTCTTGCCCAGATCTTCGTTGGTACCCTTCATGCGCACCACCAGCGGCACGGACAGGTTCACGGCCTTGCAAGCGGTGATCACGCCAGTGGCGATGGTGTCGCACTTCATAATGCCGCCGAAGATGTTGACCATGATGGCCTCGACCTTGGGGTTCTTCAGCATGATCTTGAAGGCCTCGGTGACCTTCTCGGGGGTGGCACCGCCGCCCACGTCCAGGAAGTTGGCTGGCTCAGCGCCGTACAGCTTGATGGTGTCCATGGTGGCCATGGCCAAACCGGCACCGTTCACCAGGCAGCCGATATTGCCGTCCAGGCTGATGTAGGCCAGGTCGAACTTGGAAGCTTCGACTTCGGCGGCGTCTTCTTCGTCCAGATCGCGGTAGGCCACGATTTCGGGATGGCGGAACAGCGCGTTCGGGTCAAAGTTGAACTTGGCGTCCAAAGCCTTGATGTTGCCGTTGCCCTCTAAGATCAGCGGGTTGATCTCGACCAGAGACGCATCGGTGTCCATGTAGATCTTGTACAGTTTTTGCAGCACGTCCACGGCCTGGGCGGTGGAGCCGGCAGGCACGCCAATCGCGTCGGCCAGCTTCTTGCCGAGCTTTTCCGTCATGCCGATGGCCGGATCAACGAAATCGGTGGTGATTTTCTCGGGGCTGGAATGGGCCACTTCTTCAATGTCCATGCCACCTTCGCTGGACACGATGAAGGCGACCTTCTGGGTCGCACGGTCCGTCACGGCGGAAACGTAATATTCTTTTTTGATGTCTGCGCCGTCTTCGATCAGCAGGCGACGGACCTTTTGGCCCTCAGCGCCGGTCTGGTGCGTGATCAGCTGCATGCCAAGGATTTCGGTGGCGAGTTGCTTGACTTCTTCGATCGAGCGGGCCAGCTTCACGCCGCCACCCTTGCCGCGTCCACCGGCGTGGATCTGGGCCTTGACCACCCACACAGGGCCGCCAAGTTTTTGGGCGGCTTCCACCGCTTCTTGCACGGTGAATGCCGGAATGCCCTTAGGCACCGGGACACCAAAATTGCGCAAGATTTCCTTGCCTTGGTATTCGTGAATCTTCATGAGGGCTCTCTCAGGAATGGATGAATTTTTGCCCGTCTGTACAGGTAAAACTGCACAAAATGGCACCGTTCTGTCAACCTCGGAATGTATCATGTTGCAGTGCAACGAACTGACCCGCCGCTGACGTCGCGGGCCTGCCTCTCTACCTACTGACTGCCTTTTTATGCCTAAAGTCTTTATCGACGGTGAAGCCGGAACCACCGGTCTGCAAATCCGCGAACGCTTGCAAACCATGCCGCAGATCGAGGTGGTCAGCATTGACCCCGCACTGCGCAAAGACCCCGAAGCCAAGCGTGCGCTGATGGCCGGGGTCGATCTGGTCATCCTGTGCCTGCACGACGATGCCGCCATCGCATCCGTAGCCATGGTCGACAGCCTGCCTGGCCGCAAGCCCAAGATCATCGATGCCTCCACCGCCCATCGCACCGCGCCGGGCTGGGTTTATGGCTTCCCCGAACTGGCCCCAGGCCAGCAAGAAGCCGTGGCCCGGGCCGACCGCGTGGGCAACCCCGGCTGCTACGCCACCGGTGCGATTGCGCTGATCCGTCCTCTGGTGGATGCGGGTTTGCTCCATGCAGATGCGGCCCTGGCACTGCCTTCGGTCAGCGGCTATTCGGGTGGCGGGCGCAGCATGATGGAAGCGTACGAGAAGGGCGAAGCGCCGCTGTTTGAAATCTATGCACTGGGCCTGTCGCACAAGCATTTGCCCGAAATCATGCGCTATACCGGCCTGACCCGGCGGCCGATTTTTGTGCCGTCGGTAGGCAATTTTGCGCAGGGCATGCTGGTGCAATTGCCCCTGCACCTGGACCTGCTGCCCGGCCAGCCCAGCGCCCAAGACCTGCACGATGCCCTGGCCAAGCACTACGCGGGCAGCGAATGGGTCACGGTGGAAACCCCGGGTGACAGCGGCAAGCTCGATGCCACGGCCCTGGTCAACACCAACCAGATGGAACTGCGCGTGTTTGGCAACGAAACCCACCGCCATGCCGTGCTGATAGCTCGCCTGGACAACCTGGGCAAAGGTGCCAGCGGTGCGGCCGTGCAAAACCTGAAATTGATGCTCGAGCTGTAAATCAACTATGCTATTATTTTAATAGCTAATAGCGTAAGTAATACCTGCGCTACAGCCCTAAAACCTATAAATTCAGCCCGCGTCATCCCAGTCGCCACTGCCCGCCACCACACGGCGCACGGCATCCGACGAAAAGCCCCGTGCCAATAAAAACCGCTGCTGCTTGCCGCGAGCTGCGGCATCTGCTGGCGGGCTGCCGAACTTCTTGCGCCAGACCTCGCGGGCCCGGGCTAACTCGGTGTCTTGCAGGCTGGCCACAGCATCCAGCACCATGCCGGGGTCCAGGCCCTTGGTTTGCAGCTCTTGCCGGATGCGGGCGGTGCCCAGCTTGGCAGACCGACGGTACAGCACCGAATCCACCACCCGCTGCTCGTTGATAAAACCCTTGGCCTGGAGTTCGTCCAGCGCCTGGGCCAGCGCGCCAGGCACTTCTTCGAAAGCGATGAGTTTGCGCTCCAGCTCAGCGCGCGAATGTTCGCGGCCACTGAGCAGGCGCAGGGCCCGGCCCTTGAGGCTAATAGGCGACAGGCCCTTGGACGGTAAAAAAGCCATTTGCTATGGTATGTATAGCTACTAGCGCATATTCCACCTGCGCTAGAGCCCTATTTAAGCCTCAACTTTAGCCTTCTTGCCTTCTTTGGCGGGCTCGGCAGCCACCGGCACCAGCGGGATGCCCAGCGACTCGCGCACCTTGTTTTCGATCTCGGTGGACAGACCGGGGTTCTCGCGCAGAAACTCACGGGCGTTATCGCGGCCCTGGCCGATTTTTTCGCCCTGGTAGGCGTACCAGGCACCGGATTTTTCAATCACCTTGGCCTCCACGCCCATATCGATGATTTCGCCGTGGCGGCTGATGCCCTCGCCAAACAAAATGTCGAATTCGGCCGTCTTGAACGGAGGGGCGACCTTGTTCTTCACCACTTTGACCTTGGTCTCGTTGCCGATTGCGTCGTCGCCCTTTTTGATGGTGCCGGTGCGGCGGATGTCCAGGCGCACCGAGGCGTAGAACTTCAGCGCGTTGCCACCGGTGGTGGTCTCGGGGCTGCCAAACATCACGCCAATCTTCATGCGGATCTGGTTGATAAAGATGACCATGCAGTTGGCCTTCTTGATGTGCGCGGTGAGCTTGCGCAGCGCCTGGCTCATCAAACGGGCTTGCAGGCCGGGCAGGCTGTCGCCCATTTCGCCTTCCAGCTCGGCCTTGGGCGTGAGCGCGGCCACCGAATCGACCACGATCAGGTCCACCGCACCGGAACGCACCAGCGAATCGACGATTTCCAGGGCCTGCTCGCCGGTGTCGGGCTGGCTGATCAGCATTTCTTGCAGGTTGACACCCAGGTTCTGGGCGTACTGGGTGTCGAGTGCGTGCTCGGCATCGACGAAGGCGCAGGTACCGCCGAGCTTTTGCATTTCGGCGATGACTTGCAGGGTCAGCGTGGTCTTGCCACTGGACTCGGGGCCGTAGATTTCGATGACGCGGCCACGGGGCAGGCCACCGACGCCCAACGCAATGTCCAGGCCCAGCGAGCCGGTGGACACCACCTGGATGTCCTCAATGACTTCGCCCTCGCCTAGCCGCATGATGGTGCCCTTGCCAAACTGCTTTTCGATCTGCGCCAGCGCGGCTTGCAAGGCCTTGGCTTTTTCGGCCAGTGCGGCGGGAGTGGGGGCGACGGGAGGGGCTTTGGTGACGGCGTTCATGCTGCGGGTCTTTCGAAAAATGGGTGGCGGGCTTGCCTGCGGTTAACTACAGGCTGGATGCTTGAACAGTAGTTTACGGCGACCCACCATTTCTGCAATAGATTATTTAGTCAGTTTGGCTTACTATTTGAAAATGTTGAATTTGACCGCCGAACAAGGTTGGCGCGAAACCCATCTGGGCCGCTTGATGGCCGCCGCGCTGCGCCGCTTCGATGCCCGCGTACTGGAGCTGATGGCCCGCAATGTGGACGTGCCGCTGGCGCTGGGCAACTTGGCGGCCCGGGCGCAGGTGGGTGCGGCGCACATCCACATCACCCGGCACCTGCCGCTGCAGGGTGCGCGGCTCACCGCGCTGGCGGCCCAGGCAGGCATGAGCAAGCAGGCCATGGGCGACCTGGTCGACCAGTGCGCCGCCTGGGGCATGGTGGCACGTGCCCCAGACCCGCTGGACGCGCGGGCGCGCCGGGTGGTGTTTACCGCGACCGGGCTGGCCTGGCTCAAAGCCTTCCAAGACGCAGTAGCGCAGGCCGAGGACGAGTTCCACCAGGCCGTCGGCCCTGAGGTCGCCACCGTGGTGGCACTCGGGCTGGAGGCCTACGCGACATAATCGCGAAAAAATAGAGGAGACACGATGCGTATTCTTATTGCGGAAGACGACCAGGTTTTAGCAGACGGCCTGCTGCGCGGCCTGCGCGCCTCGGGTGCGGCGGTGGACCACGTGGCCAGCGGCACCGAGGCCGATGCGGCGCTGCTGACCAACCGCGAATTCGACCTGCTGATCCTCGACCTGGGCCTGCCCAAGATGCACGGTCTGGAGGTATTGAAACGCCTGCGCGCCCGGGGCTCGTCGCTGCCGGTGCTGATACTGACAGCAGCCGACAGCGTGGAAGAACGCGTCAAGGGCCTGGACTTTGGTGCCGACGACTACATGGCCAAACCGTTTTCGCTGCAAGAGCTGGAAGCCAGGGTACGCGCCCTGTCGCGGCGCGGTGCGGGGGGTGCCAGCAGCAGCATCCAGCACGGCCCCCTGCTGTACGACCACGCCGGGCGCATGGCCAGCATCGACGGCAAGACGCTGGAACTGTCGGCCCGCGAGCTGGGCTTGCTGGAGGTGCTGCTGCAGCGCGTGGGGCGGCTGGTGAGCAAGGAGCAGCTGATCGAGCGCCTGTGCGAATGGGGCGAAGAGGTCAGCGTCAACGCCATCGAGGTCTACATCTACCGCCTGCGCAAGAAGATCGAGAAAGGCCCGATCCGCATTGCCACGGTGCGCGGGCTGGGCTATTGCCTGGAAAAGATTGCCCCTTGAATGGGTCCACTGGACAGCGCAGCGTTTAGTTTTTATAATCGGCACCATGACATTGATAAACAAAGCATTGATCCTCTAGACACCTTCCGACTCTTCGGAAGGCGCTGCGCCTTGCCGGAACGAACTCCCCACCCCGGCAAAGATTTTTGTGCGGGGTTTTTTGTTTTTTACGGCCTGAAAGTTCTTATGCGTACCTATGACAAGCTGATTGCTACGATTTATCCGCACCAGTGGATGGTGGGCTTGCGCTCGTCCATTGGTGCGGCATCCATTGCGCAAGACAAAAGCCCCTAGCTTCGGGAATTTTTTAGCGGTCCGCCTCGGACCCTGGAAACCCTGGTTGGCGGCACGCCACCAGGGTTTTTGTCTTTAAGGAACATCGTATGACTACGAACACACATGCGCGGCAACTGCGCAATATTGGCATCATCGCCCACGTCGACGCGGGCAAAACCACGGTCAGTGAACGCATTTTGTTCACCACCGGCGAAATCCACCGCACCGGTGAAGTGCACGACGGCAACACCACCATGGACTACGACCCGCAGGAGCGGGCGCGCGGCATCACCATCAACAGCGCCGCCACCACCGTGGCCTGGCGCGGCCACCAGATCAACCTGATCGACACACCCGGCCACATCGACTTCAACATCGAAGTGAGCCGCTCGCTGCGCGTGCTCGACGGCGCGGTGGTGGTGTTCGACGGCGTGGCCGGGGTCGAGCCGCAGACCGAAACCAACTGGCGCCTGGCCGACGGCTACGGCGTGCCGCGCATTGCGTTGGTCAACAAGCTGGACCGCACCGGGGCCGACTTTGCCCGCGTGGTGGCGATGATCGCCGAGCGCCTGGCCGTCACCCCACTGGTGCTGCACCTGCCCATCGGCCAGGAGGCCGGATTTGCAGGCGTGGTCGATCTGCTCAGCATGCAGGCCCTGTACTGGCCGCCCAATGACCGGGGCCAGCCCACCTTGGAACGCGCTGCCGTGCCCGTCGAGCTGCTGGCCGCCGCCGAAGCCGCCCGCCGCACCTTGGTAGAGCTGGCCGTGGAGCAAGACGACGCAGCCCTCACCGCCTACCTGGACGGCCAAACCGTGCCGGAAGACGTGCTGCGCGCCTGCATCCGCAAGGGCACGCTGGCCGGGGCCTTCGTGCCCGTGCTGGCCGGTGCCGCGCTAAAGAACAAGGGTATCGAGCCCCTGCTCGACGCGGTGGTGGACTACCTGCCCGCCCCCGAAGACCGCCCGCTGGCGCTGCCGCCCGGTGACGGCTTTGCCGCGCTGGTCTTCAAGGTGGTGCACGACGAACACGGCACGCTGAGCTATCTGCGCGTCTACCGCGGCGAAGCCCATGCGGGCACGGCCGTGCTGAACACCCACACCGGCCAGCGCGAGCGCTTGTCGCGGGTGGTGCAGATGCACGCCGACCGCCGCGAAGAACTGGCGCTGGCGCAGGCGGGCGACATCGTGGCCGTGGCTGGGCTGAAGCACAGCAAGACCGGCCACACCCTGAGCGACCCGGCGCAGCCCGTGGTGCTGGAAGAAATCCACGCGCCCGAGCCGGTGCTGGCCATGGCCGTTGAGCCCCTGTCGCGTGATGACCAGGACAGCTTCTCGCGCGGCCTGCACACCCTGGTGGACGAAGACCCCAGCCTGCGCCTGGGCCAGGACAGCGACACCGGCCAGACCCTGTTGTCCGGCGTGGGCGAGCTGCAGCTGGAAGTGACGCTGGAAAAGCTGCGCAGTCGCTTCGGCGTGACCGTGCGCACCGGCCCGCCGCAAGTGGCCCTGCGCGAAACCATCGCCCATGCAGTCCAGGTGCGCTATCTGCACAAAAAGCAGAGCGGCGGCCCCGGCCAGTACGCCGAGGTGGTGCTGCGCGTGGAGCCTTTGGAGCGCGGCGCGGGCCTGCAGTTTGAAAGCGCCATCACCGGCGGGGCGGTGCCTAAGGAATTCATCCCCAGCGTGGAGCAAGGCGTGCGCCGCGCCGCCCTGGCAGGCGTGCTGGCGGGCCACCCGGTCACGGATGTACGGGTGGTGCTGGAAGACGGCAGCTTCCACGAGAAGGACTCGTCCACGCTGGCATTTGAGGTGGCGGGCCTGCAGGCCTTCATGCAAGCCCAACGTGAGGCCGGGCCGACGCTGCTGGAGCCAGTGATGGCGGTGGAAGTGACCACGCCCATGGACCATGTGGGCGATGTGATCGGCGACCTGAACCGCCGCCGCGGCCAGGTGCGCCACCAGGACCAGCGCGGCAACGCGGCCGTGGTGCAGGCCATGGTGCCGCTGCAGACGCTGTTTGGCTACATCGGCAGCCTGCGCGCCCTGACCGCAGGCCGGGCCAGCTACACCATGCAACTGGACCACTATGCGGTGGCACCGCGGCACGGCTGAACGCCGGTTTGAAAAGGGCGAACATTGGGTTCGCCCTTTTTATGTATGAAATCGGTACCTAGCGCATATTTAATATGCGCCATTAGCTATTAGAAATACAGCAAAAGCTTCAAGGCCGCACCACACCCTTTTTCAGCAAAATATTGCCGTATAGCCGGGTCTCACCGGTCGCCACCACGGCAAAGGCTTGGGCGGCGCGGGCGTAGAAGGCAAATCGTTCCAGCGAGGTGGGCGGTTTTTCACCGTGGCGCGCCAAGGTGACAGCAAAGTCCTGCACGGCGGGTGGCACCGCGCTGGCATCGCCCACCACCTGCATGGTGCAGGCGGCATCGGGCACAAAGTCGTCCAGCGGCAGCACCGACAGCACGGCATCCAGCACCCGGGTGGCATCCACACCCGCCAGGTTGACCAGGCGGCGGGCGTTGGTAGTGGCGGGAAAGTTGGCATCCACCAACGCGATTTCGTCGCCGTGGCCCATGGAGGCCAGCACGTGCAGCAGGTCGGCGCTGAGCAGGGGGGAAAGGTTTTTGAGCATGCGGGCTACCGTTTAAAAAAAAGAAAGAATGTTAGACCGCGGATGCCGCTTAAAGCCCCGCATCAGAGCGGGTAACGCACAGCCTAAAAACACATAAAATTACATTGATCTACATTCACTGCAGCATCGCTAAAACACAAATTACTAAAGAGGAGCTTCATAATGAATGCACATTCCCACAGCAAGCAGCATATCCCCCAACCTATTTCCCAGGCATTACTGGGCGATAGGGTGATGTTAGTGGCGATTGCACTCAGTGCCATCGCCGCAGTCGTTTTAGGGTTCCAGTTTGTCGATGCCGGGCTGGCCATCGGCGCATCGCTGCTGTTGCTGGTGGTGGCGGGGTTGGCCTATGCCACGTCCAAGGGCACCATGGCCTCGCGGCTGGTGCTGGCCTTTGTGCAGGTGGCGATGGTGGCGCTGCACATCCAGCTGGCACGCGGCATGATCGAGCTGCACTTTGGCGTGTTCGTCACGCTGGCGCTGCTGCTGGTGTACCTGGACTGGCGGCCCATCGTCTTTGGAGCAGCGTTGTTTGCGGTGCACCATGTGCTGTTTGACCGGCTGCAGGCGGCGGGCCTGGGCTTTTACTGCACCACCGCACCTGACTTTTTGCGCATCGTGCTGCACGCCACCTACGTGGTGATCCAGACGGCGTTGGAAGTGGTGCTGGCCCTGGGTATGGGACGCACCGCCCGCCAAGGCGAAGAGCTGGTGGCGCTGGTGGGCAGCGTGGACCGAGCTGACGGCATCGCGCTGAGCGTAGACCACATAGTCATTCGCAGCCCGGTGGCGCAGGCCCTGCAAGCCGCGCTGGCGCGCATGGACGAAGCGGTGTCCACCGTTCGCGGTGCCACTACCGGCATCGAAAGCGCCTGCAGCGAGATCGCCACTGGCAACCTGGACCTGAGCGCGCGCACCGAGCAGACCGCCAGCAACCTGCAGCGCACCGCCAGCAGCATGGAGACGCTGACCAGCACCGTCCAACAATCGGCCGATGCCGCCCACCAGGCCAACCAGCTGGCGGCCTCGGCGGCCGAGGTGGCCGCCCGCGGCGGCGCGGTGGTCAGCCAGGTGGTGAGCACCATGGACGACATCAACCAAAGCTCCAAGAAAATCGCCGACATCATTGGCGTGATCGACGGCATTGCTTTCCAGACCAACATCCTCGCGCTGAATGCCGCCGTCGAGGCTGCCCGTGCGGGCGAGCAGGGGCGCGGCTTTGCGGTGGTGGCCAGCGAGGTGCGGTCCTTGGCCGGGCGCAGCGCCGAAGCCGCCAAGGAGATCAAGGCGCTGATCAGTGCGTCGGTGGAAAAAGTGAATTCCGGCTCGCGGCTGGTGCACAACGCGGGCAGCACAATGACCGAGATCGTCCACTCGGTGAAGCGGGTCAGCGACATCATCGGTGTGATCACTGCCGCTTCCAGCGAGCAGTCCGACGGCATCTCCGAGGTCAACCAGGCCATCGCCCAGCTCGACCAGATGACCCAGCAAAACGCTGCGCTGGTAGAGCAGTCGGCCGCCGCCGCCGCCAGCCTGCACGATCAGGCCCAAAGGCTTGTTGACGCGGTAGATGTATTTCGAACGGCGTAAGCTGTGGGTTTTGCACTGCAGGAAGCCCCCATGAACGCCCGTGTCTCCGCCTCTGTTTTGAACCCTGCCCAAATGTTTTCCCACGCCACCGCCGCCTGGGACGGCGACATCGTCCGCCAGCTCAGCGACTACATCGCCATCCCCGCCAAGTCGCCCGCCTACGACGCGGCCTGGTCCGAGCACGGCTACATCGACACGGTGATGCGCAACGCCGCCACCTGGGTGGAAGCGCAAAAGGTCGAAGGCCTGACGCTGGAAGTGATCCGCCTGGAAGGCCGCACACCGGTGCTGTACTTCGAAGTGCCCGCCAGCCAGACCGATTGCCGCCAGACCGTGCTGATGTACGGCCACCTGGACAAGCAGCCCGAGTTCACCGGTTGGCGCAACGACCTCGGCCCCTGGACCCCCAAGTACGAGGACGGCAAGCTGTATGGCCGGGGCGGTGCCGACGACGGCTACGCCGTGTATGCCAGCATCACCGCCGTGCAGGCACTGAAAGCGCAAAAAGTGCCGCACCCGCGCATCGTCGGCCTGATCGAAACCTGCGAAGAAAGCGGCTCCTATGACTTGCTGCCGTATGTGGATGCCATGCGCGACAAGCTGGGCGAGGTGGCGCTGGTGGTGTGCATGGATTCAGGCGCGGGCAACTACGACCAGCTCTGGCTGACCAACAGCCTGCGGGGCCTGGCCAATGGCGTGTTGAAGGTAGAGGTGCTGACCGAGGGCGTGCACTCAGGTGACGCCAGCGGCCTGGTGCCGTCGAGTTTTCGCATCATGCGCCAGGTGCTGGACCGGCTGGAAGACAGCGCCACCGGCCGCCTGCTGCCCGCCAGCTTCCACTGCGAAGTGCCGGCCGACCGCCTGCTGCAGGCCCGCGCCACGGCAGCCATATTGGGCGACGAAATCTACAAACGCTTTCCCTGGGCGCACTATGACTGCGGTGGCGCCAGCACCCTGTGCCTGCCCACCACCACCGAGCCGGTGCAGGCCCTGTTGAACCGCACCTGGGCCCCCACGCTCAGCGTCACCGGGGCCGAGGGCCTGCCGGAGCTGAAAAACGCCGGGGCCGTGCTGCGCCCCTACACCGCCTTCAAGCTGTCATTGCGCCTGCCGCCGCTGGTGGATGCGGCCCTTGCCGTGCAAGAACTCAAAACCCTGCTGGAAGACAACGCCCCCTACCAGGCCCGCGTGACCTTCCAGCCCGACGGTGCCGCCACCGGCTGGAACGCCCCCAGCACCGCGCCGTGGTTTGAAACCGCGCTGCACGCTGCGTCGCAAGCCCAGTTCGGCGCACCCTGCGGCTACATCGGCCAGGGCGGCACGATTCCGCTGATGAACATGTTGTCACAGGGCTTTCCGAAGGCGCAGATGATGGTGTGTGGCGTATTGGGCCCCAAGAGCAACGCCCACGGCCCGAACGAGTTTTTGCACGTGCCTTACGCCAAGAAGCTCACTGCTGCCGTGGCGCAGGTGATTGCCAGCTTCCCGATGCAGGCAGAAGCAGCCTGAAAGCAAAAAGCCACTTTTTGAATAAAAAGTGGCTTTTGTGTAGATAGCACCTACGCTAATTGCTATTATTTTTGTAGCAAACCACCCAGCATGCCAAACAGGTCGCTGCTGTCGCCCAAACCGGCTTCAGGGGCCTGGCCTGCGGGGGTCAGGTGGTCTACCAGCCCAGGCAGCACCTGGGCCAACTGGCCTGCGGCTTCACGGGGGTCCACACCCAGTTTGGCGGCGATACCGGACATCGCGTCCGAACCCAGCACCTGGGTCAGCTGGTCAGCAGAGATGGGCTGGTTCTGGCCGCTACCCATCCAAGAACCTAGCACATCGCCCAAGCCTGCCTGGCTGAACTTGTCGGCTAGACCGCCCAAACCGCCGTGTTCGCCGTTGTTGCTCAGCATGCCCGTCACCACCTGGATGAGCTGCGGATTGCTGGCCAGCATGCCGATGATGCCGCCCAAGCCTAGGCCGCCCTGGGGTTGCGCCTGTTGCTGGCCGTTGTTCAAAACCGCGCCGAGAACCGAGTCGAGTAAGCCCATGGAGTTTCCTTGGTAAGTGACGATAAAACCTGGTCAGCATACTGCAAGGGGCAGACCCCACCAGAGCGCGCTTACAAGGCGTTCATGGTTTCAGTGCACCACCTGGGCCAGCAGACCGTCAGCGTAATGGCTAGCCACAACCTGCAGGGTGTGGCCCTTCACACCGGCGGCCTGGCCTTCGCAACCAAACTCTAAAAAGCGCTGTTTGCACAGCTTCTTGGCAGCTTCGCGGGCCGGTTTGAGGTAGTCGCGGGGGTCGAACTTGTCGGGGTTTTCGGTGAAGAACTTGCGGATGGCGCCAGTCATGGCCAGACGCACATCGGTGTCGATGTTGATCTTGCGTACGCCGTGCTTGATGGCTTCCTGGATCTCTTCGATCGGCACGCCGTAGGTTTCCTTCATGTCGCCGCCGTGCTCGCGGATGATGGCCAGCAGCTCTTGTGGCACGCTGGAGCTGCCGTGCAGCACCAGGTGGGTGCTGGGGATGCGCAGGTGGATTTCCTTGATGCGCTGGATGGCCAGAATGTCGCTGGTGGGCTTGCGGGTGAACTTGTACGCGCCGTGGCTGGTGCCGATGGCGATGGCCAGCGCGTCGATCTGGGTGCGCTGGACGAATTCGGCGGCCTGCTCGGGGTCGGTCAGCATCTGCGCCATGGTCATGGTGTCATCGGTGCCGTGGCCGTCTTCCTTGTCGCCCTTCATGGTTTCCAGTGAACCCAGGCAGCCGAGCTCACCCTCCACCGTCACGCCGACGCGGTGCGCAAGTTCGACCACTTTGCGGGTGACTTCAACGTTGTAGTCAAAGCTGGCGATGGTTTTGCCATCGGACTGCAAAGAGCCGTCCATCATCACCGAGCTAAAGCCCAGGTTGATCGCGCCCTGGCAGATTTCGGGGCTTTGGCCGTGGTCCTGGTGCATCACCAGCGGGATGTGCGGCCAGGTCTCAATCGCAGCCTGGATCAAATGTTTGATGAACGGCTCGCCCGCGTACTTGCGCGCACCAGCGCTGGCCTGCAGGATGACCGGTGCCCCCACCTCGTCCGCCGCTTGCATCACGGCCTGGACCTGCTCCAGGTTGTTGACATTGAAGGCCGGAATGCCATAGCCGTTAACGGCGGCATGGTCCAGCAGTTCGCGCATAGAGACGAGTGCCATGGTGGTGGTTCCTGAGAGTTAAAAAATGGAAGCCGGCAGTTTGGTAACCGCTTGGTAACTCCACAGATTTTAGCGCTGCAGTGGAAAGGCCCACCATACAGTCGCCAACCACAGCGCAAACCCACCTCTTCCAGAAACACCGCAGAACTGGCTCCGCCAGGCTGCTGGTGTTGCCCCCTGCAAGGGGGTTGGCGAAAACACGCAGTGTGTAGCCTGGGGGTGTGCCCAGCTACCCCACCATGCAGATCTTCAGCATATTGGTGCCGCCGGGGGCACCCATGGGCTCGCCGCAGGTGATGGCGTACACATCGCCGCGCTGCACGATGCCGCGCTTGGTGAGGTGGTGCTCGGCCTGCTCCAGCGCGGTGTCACGGTCGGTGCTGGCGTCCATCAGCAAGGGCAGCACGTTGCGGTACAGCGCCATCTTGCGCTGGGTGGCCAGGCGTGGGGTCAGGGCGTAGATGGGCACGTGGATGCTGTGGCGGCTCATCCACAAGGCGGTGGAGCCGCTGTCGGTCATGGCCACAATGGCTTTGGCACCCAGGTGCTGCGCGGTGAACAGCGCGCCCATGGCGATGGACTGGTCGATGCGGCTGAATATCTTGCCCTTGAAGTCGGCCTCCAGTTCGCCGTACTCGGCCTTTTCGGCTTCATAGCAGATGTTGGCCATTTCCAACACGGTTTCCAGCGGGAATTTACCGGCGGCGGTTTCGGCGCTGAGCATCACCGCGTCGGTGCCGTCCAGCACGGCATTGGCCACGTCGCTCACCTCGGCGCGGGTGGGCACCGGGTTGGTGATCATGGACTCCATCATCTGGGTAGCGGTGATAACCACTTTGTCGCTGGCGCGGGCCATGCGGATCATGCGTTTTTGCAGGGCGGGCACGGCAGCGTTGCCGACTTCGACCGCCAGGTCACCGCGCGCCACCATGATGCCGTCGCTGGCATCCAGAATGGCTTGCAGGTGGGGGATGGCCTCGGCGCGTTCGATCTTGGCGATCATGCCGGGCTTGTGGCGGTATTCGGCTGCGGCCACGTTGCACAGTTGGCGGGCCATTTCCATGTCGGTGGCGTTCTTGGGGAAGCTCACGGCCACGTAGTCGGCCTGGAAAGACATGGCGGTCTTGATGTCGTCCATGTCTTTGGAGGTCAGCGCCGGAGCGGTCAGGCCACCGCCCTTTTTGTTGATGCCCTTGTTGTTGGAGAGTTCGCCGCCGAGCTTGACGATGGTGTGCACCTCTTCGCCGCGCACAAAGTCCACCGTCATGACAATCAGGCCGTCATTGAGCAGCAGCACATCGCCCGCCTTGACTTCACGGGGCAGCTCTTTGTAGTCCAGACCCACGCCATGGATGTCGCCGGGTTCGGTGCGGGCGGCATCCAGTACAAATTTCTGGCCCGGCTCCAGCATGACCTTGCCTTCGGCAAACTTGGAAACGCGGATCTTGGGGCCTTGCAGGTCGGCCATGATGGCCACTTCCACACCCGCACGCTTGGCGGCTTCGCGCACCATCATGGCCCGGTCGATGTGGTCCTGTGCCTTGCCGTGGCTGAAGTTCAGCCGCACTACGTTGACACCCGCCCGGATCAGCTGTTCCAGAATTTCCGGGGAGTTGGAAGCAGGGCCAAGGGTGGCAACAATTTTGGTAGCAAGGCGGGGCATGACAAAAGTCTCCGTTGTAATTTAGTTTCTATTTTCACACGAAAATAGTTACTAAAAGGTTACAAGACAAGCATGAAAACCCTAGTTGTGCCGATGGCATAGGGCCATGGTACAAAGTTACATCGGTCTCAGGCGCTGCAAATGCTTTGATCTGCGTCAGTACCGCCGCCGCGCAGCGCACATAGCATCGCGGCAACTGATTTGCGTACCCATGCGCGGCCCCCGGCTCCGCTAGGCAATTCATCCACACGAACTCCACGTTTACCGTGTTTTGCCATGTCTTCTTCGATTGAAAACCCCCGTTCCGCACCGGACCCTGCACCGTTGGCCCCCGGCGCACCGCTGCCCCACCGCAAGGTGATCCGTTCCTGGCTGGTTCCGCTGTCGCAGCGCACCACGTTGCGGGCGCTGCTGCTGTTGGCGCTGGATTACGCGGTGCTGAGCGCGCTGCTGACCGGTACGGTGCTGCTGGCATCGGTGTGGGCCAAGCTGCTGTGCGGGCTGGTGGCGGGCTTTGTGGTGGGGCGCTTGTTTGTCATCGGCCACGACGGCTGCCACCAAAGCCTGACCCCGCACCGCCGCCTGAACAAATGGCTGGGGCGCATCGCATTTTTGCCTTCACTCACCGCCTACAGCCTGTGGGACGTGGGCCACAACGTGGTGCACCACGGCTTTACCAACCTCAAGGGAGTGGATTTTGTTTGGGCCCCGCTGACGCAGGCTGAATACGCTGCGCTGTCACCGGTGGGCAAGCTGCTGCAGCGCATCTACCGCAGCGGCTGGGGGCCGGGCCTGTACTACCTGGTCGAGATCTGGGGCAAAAAGATGATGTTCCCGCCCCAATCGCAGATGGGCAATACCAACCGCGCCATCTTCACCTGGGATTGCATTTTGGTCAGCGCCTTTGCCCTGGTATGGATGGCGGCGCTGGCCGTGGCCGCCTGGGCTACCGGCCAGTCGGTGGCGCTGCTGCTGTTGCTGGGCTTTGCCGTACCGATGTTCTTCTGGTTCAACATGATGGGCTTTGTGATCTACGGCCACCACACGCACGTCAAGGTGTCGTGGCACGACGACCGGGCGGTATGGCTGCGGGCCCAGCCCTTTGTGTCCACCACGGTGCACCTGACCTTCCCGCTGCAGATCGGCGCGCTGGTGCACCACATCATGGAGCACACCGCCCACCACGTGGACATGAGTATCCCGCTGTACAAGCTCAAGATGGCGCAGGCCAAACTGGAAGAGCTGCTGCCCGGGCGCATCGTGGTGCAGCGCTTCTCGTGGCGCTGGTACTTCGACACCGCGCGCGCCTGTAAGCTGTACGACTTCACGCGCCATTGCTGGACCGACTTCCAGGGCCAGGCGACCAGCACGCCACGCCCACAAAGCGTTTGAAAATACCTGAACCGGGTGGACTCTTGATCTGCCGCAAACCGGGTGTGCGCCCAGTTTGATGCCGCGCAAAGTCCGAAGGCGCACGCTCTTCTGTAATCAAGGGGTGGGATGTTCCCACAACCTGATTGAACGCTGATTGAAAGAAGAGCATGCAAAAACCAATGATCGCCGCGGTCCTCTGCGCCCTGTTGTCCACCGCCGCCCTGGCCCAGTCCAGCACCCCTGGCCCCTGGCTGGTACGCGCCCGTGCCGTGCACCTGGACAGCGCCAATGGCGACACGACGCCGCTGGCACTGTCCATTAACAACAAGTGGCTGCCCGAACTGGACATCAGCTATTTCTTCACCCCCAACATTGCTGCCGAACTGGTGCTGACCGTGCCGCAAAAGCAGACGCTGAGCGCGAGCGGCACCCCCATCGGCAGCTTCAAACACCTGCCGCCCACGCTAACGCTGCAATACCACGCGCCCCAAGCCGGTTTTACGCCTTACGTGGGCGCAGGCCTGAACTACACCCGCCTGAGCGCGGTGGACCTGCCCGCAGGTGTGACCGTGGACCGCAACAGCTTCGGCCCCGCGTTGCAAGTGGGTGTGGACATCCCGCTGGCGCACAACCTGGTGCTGAACTTCGACCTGAAGAAGGTCTATATCCGCACCGACGTGGCGGCTGGCGGTGCCAAGCTGGGCACCTTCAAGGTCGACCCGGTGTTGTTCGGCATCGGGCTGGGCTGGAAGTTCTAGTATTTTTGTCGTTGAATCTGCGTATTAAATCGGCACTTGGCGCAGGTTCTACCTACGCCAGTAGCTCTTTATTCAATAGCAAACTCAGGTTTCCGACTTCTCGGGCAGCGTAAGCCGACCGGTGTGGTAATCGTAGCCATAGACCTCGCCGTAGCGGCCCCATTCGATGGCCACTTCCAGTACGCGCTTGGCTTCCACTGCGTCCATGAACTCTTCCAGCAAGTCCAGGAAGCGCTTCTCCGACAGGGTGCCGCTGGACTCGGACTCCAGGTTGCGCCGGATATGCGCTGCCAGGGGCACGTGGGTCAGCAGCTGCTGGCCGAAAATCTCCTGCCGCCGGGCCTGGTCGGCATCCACATAGTGGCGGCCCAGGGCTGTAAGAACGATGTCGCCCTTGTCCACATGGGCCAGGCCCATCAGGCCCAGCGCTTCGTAGGTGGGGAACAGCTCTTCATCGGCCAGCTCTGACTCTTCGGCCAGCTGCGGCAGATCGGCGTGGCCGTCGAACGGGGGATCGGCCAGCAGCTCCAGCACCGCCTCGATGCGGCTGATGTCGGTTTCGGGCAGGCGGTAGCCCAGGTGCGCGGTGGCCGAGGCACCCGCGGTGGCCTCTTGCGTGGGGCGCTGGGTCATCAGGCCGTAGACCTCGTCGATCAGCGCCCGCACCTCCACCGAATCCGCATCGCGCGGGCGCGGCAGGTCGATGCTGATTTCATCGCGGATACGGCCGGGGTCGCTGGCCAGAATAATGATGCGGTCGGCCATCATCACGGCTTCTTCGATGTTGTGCGAGACGATCAGGATGCCCTTGGTGGGGATCTGGTCGCCATCCCACAGCTCCAGCATGTCGTTGCGCAGGGTTTCGCCGGTCAGCACGTCCAGCGCCGAAAACGCTTCGTCCATCAGCAAAATGTCGGGGTTGGTGACCAGGGCGCGGGCAATGCCCACCCGCTGCTTCATGCCGCCCGACAGCTCGCGCGGCAAGGCCCCGCCAAACCCGGCCAGGCCGATCATCTCCAGCACCGCGTCGGCGCGGGTTTCGCGCTCTGCCGCGGGCACGCCCTGGGCTTCCAGGCCCAGCTCCACGTTTTGCTGCACCGTCAGCCACGGAAACAGTGCAAACGACTGGAACACCATGGCGATGCCCGCCACCGGGCCATAAATGGGCCGCTGGCGGTATTCCACCTTGCCGTGGTCGGCCGGAATCAGCCCGGCCATGATGCGCAGCAGGGTGGATTTGCCCGAGCCCGACTTGCCCAGCAGGGCCACAATTTCGCCATCGGCCAGGTGGAAGTCCACCGACTCCAGCACGCTGCGGGCGGTACCGTCGGCGGCGCGGAAGGACTTGGCCACGCCTTGCAATTCGATCAAATTCATAGCATTCCCCAAACTTCTCATCAACTTTCACACTAGCGGCTACGGTCTTCGGCCAGCAAATACAGCTTGCGCCAGAAGAAGCGGTTCAACACCATCACAAAAATGCACATCACGCCTATGCCCAGGCCGATACGGTGGAAGTCCCCGGCATCGGTCATCTGCTTGATGTAGCTGCCCAGGCCATCGGCCACCAGGGTGGTTTTGCCCCAAGTCACGTACTCGGCCACGATGCTGGCGTTCCACGAGCCGCCGCTGGCGGTGATGGCCCCGGTGACATAGCTGGGGAACACGGCGGGCAGGTACACCCGCTTCCACTTCAGCCAGCCCTTCACGCCCAGGTTGTCGGCGGCCAGGCGCAGCTCGTTCGGGATGGTGGCCGCCCCGGCCACCACGTTGAACAGGATGTACCACTGGGTGCCAAACACCATCAGCGGGCTGAGCCAGATGTTGGGGTTCAGCCGCCAGGTCACCAGCAGGTAAACCACCAGCGGAAACATCAGATTCACCGGAAAAGCCGCCAGAAACTGCGCCACCGCCTGCACCCGCTGCGAATACGCAGGCCGCAGGCCGATCCACACCGCCACCGGCACCCAGACCAGCGAGGCCAGCCCAATCAGCAGCAGCACCCGTGTCAGCGTGATCAGGCCCAAAAACGCCACGTGCGCGGCCTCGCCCCAGCCCACCACGGTGTGTACAAACAGCACCAGCCAGGCCAAGGCCGCCAAGGCGGCCAGCACCAGGACCACGTCCCACACACGTTCCCACAGCGGGTTGTCGGGCGCGGGCGGCGCGTCGCGCACGGCCACATCGCCGCGCACGCTGAACCAGCCCAGCGCACCGCGCATCAGCTTCCAGAAATGCGCGCTCAGGCCGCGCATCCAGTGGCTGCGACCCATCCAGTCCAGCAGCCACGACTGTTGTGCCGTGTCGCCCTGCGACTCTTCGAACCGGAACTTGTCGGCCCAGGCCAGCAGGGGCCGAAAGAACAGCTGGTCGTACAACAAAATGCCCGCCAGCATGGCCGCAATCGCGTAGCCGATGGCCCAGCCGTCTTTGGCGTCAATCGCCACGGCAATGTAGGAGCCGATGCCCGGCAGCTTGATGTCCTGGTTAGCCACCGAAATCGCTTCGGCCGCCACCAGAAAGAACCAGCCGCCCGACATTGACATCATCATGTTCCACAGCAGCCCCGGCATGGCAAACGGCAGCTCCAGCCGCCAAAAGCGCTGCCAGCCGGACAGGCGAAACACCCGCGCCGCCTCGTTCAGCTCGTCGGGCACGTTGCGGATCGATTGGTACAGGCTGAAGGCCATGTTCCAGGCCTGCGAGGTGAAGATGGCAAAGATGGCTGCGCATTCCACGCCCAGCAAGCTGCCCGGAAACAGCGCAATGAAGGGCGCAATCGCAATCGCCTGGAAGCCCAGAATGGGCACCGACTGCAGCACGTCCAGGATGGGGATCATGGCCTTCTCGGCCGCCCGGTATTTGGCGGCGATGGCCGCAAACACAAAGCTGAACAGCAGCGAACAGGCCAGCGCCAGGAACATGCGCAGAATGGTGCGCAGCAGGTAGTACGGCAGGTAGGCGGGCGAGAGCGAAATATCCAGCGTCTCGCCCATGGCAAACGGGCGGGCCATTTGCGCGGCCGCAAACGCCATGGCCAACAGAATCGCCAACACCAGCGGCAGCAGGGCAAAGTCCCACCGGTTGGGTGTCTTGCCCAACAGGCGGTTGCCCCGCGATTGGGGGTTGCGCAGCTCAAACATAAAGACTCCCTTTTGCCATGGGCGAGCCCCATGCTTGCCAACACTACCGCCAACATGACCGCTTATGGCGCGGCCCACTTTCACCCTAAAGCGTGTTCAAAGGGCGCGAGTGGAACACCGCTGTGTGTCTACCCTGTGAATAATGGGGGGCACCTGCGCGCCCCGCGCCATCAGGCTGCGCGCTTTTGCAGAATCTCGAATGCGGGCAGGGTTTTACCTTCCAGGATTTCCAGGAAAGCGCCACCGCCGGTCGAGATGTAGCCGACTTGCTTTTCAATGCCATATTTGGCGATGGCGGCCAGTGTGTCTCCACCACCAGCTATCGAAAACGCAGCACTTTCGGCAATTGCGCGGGCGATCGTTTCGGTGCCGTGGGCGAACGCGTCGAACTCGAACACGCCAACCGGGCCGTTCCAGACGATGGTGCCGGCCGACTTGAGTTGCAGCGCCAGCGCGGCGGCGGTTTGCGGGCCGATGTCCAGGATCAGGTCGTCGTCGGCCACATCGGTGGCGGCCTTGACGGTGGCCACGGCATCGGCGGCAAAGGTCTTGGCGGTGACTACGTCGGTGGGGATGGGTACGGCCGCGCCGCGCGCCTGCATGGCCTCCATCACCGCCTTGGCCTGGTCTACCAGGTCAGGCTCGGCCAGGCTCTTGCCGATCTTCAGGCCCGCAGCCAGCATGAAGGTGTTGGCAATGCCGCCGCCCACGATGAGCCCGTCTACCTTTTCGGACAAGGCTTTCAGGATGGTCAGCTTGGTGGAGACCTTGGAGCCCGCCACGATGGCCACCAGCGGACGCTGGGGATGGGCCAGGGCCTTGGTGATGGCATCGATCTCTGCCGCGAGCAGGGGGCCTGCGCAGGCAACCTTGGCGTATTCGGCGATGCCGTAGGTGGTGCCTTCGGCGCGGTGGGCGGTGCCGAACGCGTCGTTCACGAAGATGTCGCACAGCGCGGCCATCTTCTGGGCCAGCTCGGGACTGTTCTTCTTCTCGCCCACATTCACGCGGCAGTTTTCCAGCAGCACGACCTGGCCGGGGGCTACCGGCTTGCCATCCACATGCACACCATCCACCCAGTTCGCCACCAGCGGTACATCCCGGCCCAGCAGCTCGCCCAGGCGCTTGGCCACCGGGGCCAGCGAATCTTCGGGTTTGAACGCGCCCTCGGTGGGGCGGCCCAGGTGCGAGGTCACCATCACCGCCGCGCCAGCGTCCAGCGCCATCTGGATGCACGGCACCGAGGCGCGGATGCGGGTGTCTTCGGTGATGGCACCGTTGTCGTCTTGCGGCACGTTCAGGTCGGCGCGGATGAAAACACGTTGGCCTGCGGCTTGGCCCTGGGCGCACAGATCGGAGAAGCGGATGACGTTCATGGCGGTGTCTCGGTAGGTGGGTGGAATCAGCCTGCCATTTTAGGAGCCCCGCCGGGCCAAAAGTTACCAGCCTAAGCCAAGATGCAGCGGCAGGTAGACGGCCATGCCGGCCACGATGGTCAGCAGCACGTCGCGCCGCCAAAAGTACACCAGCACCCCGGCGGCGGCGCCAAACAGCCGCGCATCCATCCAGGTGGCCAACAGGTGGCCCTGGACCATCAGCACCTCGGGCAGCACCACGGCGGACAGGGCGGCAATGGGGGCGTACTGCAAACCGCGCTGGGCCCAATGCGGCAGGCTGGCGGATTTGCGGGTCAAAAAGAAGAAGCAGCGCGTCAGCACGGAGATCAGCGCCAGCCCGACGATGATGGCTACGGTCTGCCAGTGGGTCTCGCCGTTCATACCGCCACCCTGGGGCTCAGTTTTTCGGCCGACATGCAGGCCAATACGGCCACGGCAATCGCCACCACGATGTTCAGCTTGAACGGCAGGTTGTAGGCCACGATGGCCGCCGTGGCCGCCACTGCCGCCGACAGCAAGCGCAGCCGGGTGCTGGCCAGCGAGCACAAAATGCCGATTAGGCACAGGATGCCCGCAAAGCCCAGTCCCCAGGTGGTGGGGATGAAGTTGGCCAGCACCACACCGGCCACGCTGACCGGCATCCAGCTCAGCCAGGTGGCGGTGTTGCTGCCCGCCAGGTAGGCTTCGTGGGCGCGGTGGGCCTCGGGCGTGTCCTCCGGGTGGGCAAAGCGCCGGGTGAACATCACGTAGGTCAAATCGGTGGTCAGGTAGCCGTGGCTGATGCGCTCCAGCCAGGGCAGATGCATCAGGTAGGGCCGCAGGTGCAGGCTGAACACCACAAAGCGCAGGTTGACGCAAAACGCGGTGGCCAGAACCACCCAGGCCGGTGCGCCCGCAATCAGCAAGGGGGTGGCCGCCAGCTGTGAGCTCCCGGCAAACACGGTCAGGGTCATCAGCAGCGACTCGAACAGACTCATGCCCGACTTGGCCATGGCCACGCCGGTCATCAGGCCCCAGGCCGCCATGCCCGGGGCTTGCGGCCACATCTCGGATGCGCCGATGCGGAATTCCGGGTGCTGGCGGTTAGCGCGCTTGAGGAACATCCGGCGCGCTTTCAAACACCATGCCGGGCTGCAGGTTGCAGCCGCGAAGGAAGTCGGCCACGGCCAGACGTTTGCCACCGGGGCGCTGCACCTGGGTGATGTTTACTATGGAATCCATAGCAGCTACCGCAATGTAATCCTGCGTTACAGCCATGATTGATCCATAAACCGCGTCTGCGGGCGGTGCTGCTTCCGACACGCTGGCGGCCCAGACTTTCAGGCTCTCGCCCGCCAGCAGCGTGGCCGCACCGGGGAACGGATTGAATGCGCGGATGCGGCGCACTATGGCTCCGGCGCTCTGCGTCCAGTCAATCGCCGCCTCGCGCTTTTCGATCTTGTGGGCGTAAGTGATGCCCTCAGACGGTTGGGGTACGGGCACCAGGGTGTCGAGTTGTGCCAGGGCCTGCACCACCAGCTTGCCGCCCAGCGCGGCCAGTTTGTCGTGCAGGCTACCGGTGGTGTCGGTGGGGGCGATGGGCAGCGATTCGACCAGCAGCATGTCGCCGGTGTCCAACCCGGCATCCATCTGCATGATGGCCACGCCGGTGTGCGTATCGCCCGCTTCAATCGCCCGGTGGATGGGCGCGGCACCGCGCCAGCGCGGCAGCAGGCTGGCGTGGATGTTCAGGCAGCCCTGGCGCGGCACATCCAGCACCCACTGCGGCAGGATCAGCCCGTAGGCCACCACCACCATCACATCGGCCTGGGCGGCTTGCAGCAGGGCCTGGGCGGCGGCCGCGTCCTCAACGTATTTGCCGTCCAGCCGCAGGCTGCGCGGCTGGGCCACGGGGATGCCGTGGGTGAGCGCGTGCTGTTTAACAGGCGAAGCCTGTAGCTTCATGCCGCGACCGGCGGGGCGGTCGGGCTGGGTGAGAGCCAGCACGACCTCAAAGCCCGCGGCCTGCAGTGCGGCCAGCGCGACCTGGGCAAACTCAGGTGTGCCCGCGAAGATGACGCGCATCAACCCGCGTCCGGACGGCCCAGCGCGCGGCGGGTCTTGAGCATCTTGCTTTTGATACGGTTGCGTTTCAGGGGCGACAGGTATTCCACAAACACCTTGCCCAGCAGGTGGTCCATCTCATGCTGGATGCACACCGCCAGCAGGCCCTCGGCCTCGATGGTGCGCAACTGGCCCGCGCCGTCCAGCGCCTGCACCCGCACCTGGGTGGCGCGCTCCACCCCGTCATAAATACCGGGCACCGACAGACAACCCTCTTCGTTCAGCACCCGCTCTTCGCTGGCCCAGAGGATTTCCGGGTTGATCAGCACCAGCGGTTCGTTGCGTTCGTCGGACACATCGATCACCACCAGGCGCTCGTGCACGTCTACCTGCGAGGCGGCCAGGCCGATGCCATTGGCGTCGTACATGGTCTCCACCATGTCGGCGATCAGGGCCTGGATGCGTGCGTCAACCGCCTGCACGGGTCGTGCTAAGGTGTGCAGCTTGGGGTCTGGATATTGAAGAATGGAAAGTAATGCCATGAAATCTCGCCGAAAGTGCTGGAACTGGGCGCGGGGCGGCCAGCCGTATGTGGGTATTTTCGCTACTTTTAAGCCTGTAGAAACCAGTGCGGGCCAATATTCATTGCCCCGCTAGGGGCTTGGGCGCAGAATCGCGCGTAATTTGTCTTTAGTTTTCCGTCGATTTTGCGTCTATTTGCAGACAACGCCATTGCGGCACCGACGGACATTTGTGGTGCAACCAAATATGAAATACAAAAATGCGGGAGTGGGATCGCGTAGGGCGGTGGCAACAGCCGCCATGGTGTTGACGGCCTTGTCGGCCAGCCTGTGGGGCCCTTTGGCGCAGGCACAAGACTATCCCATCACCCCCGCGCAGCAGGCGACCGCCAGCCAGGTCGCCCAAAACGGCGTACCCCTGAGCGCACTGGCACCCAACGCGCCCGACCACTACACCGTCAAATCGGGGGATACGCTGTGGGCCATTTCAGGCCTGTTTTTGACCACCCCCTGGCGCTGGCCCGAGCTATGGGGCATGAACCAGCAAGAAATCCACAACCCGCACCGCATCTACCCCGGCCAGCAGTTGCTGCTGGTGAAAAAAGACGGCCGGGCCATGCTGTTGGCGGGCCAGTCGGCATCGGGGGACGGCATGCGCACCGTGCGCCTATCGCCGCGAACGCGTATCGAGAACCTGGCCGACAACGCCCTGCCCACGCTGCAAACCCATTTGATCGAGCCCTTTTTGTCTGAGCCCTTGGTGGTTGACGAAAACACCCTGGCGCTGGCTCCACGCATTGTGGCCACCCAAGAAGACCATGTGATGCTGAGCCAGGGCGACCGCGCCTACGCCCGCGGCCCGGCCAATGCTCCGCTGACCGACGAAAAGGGCAAGCCTTACAACTTCCGGGTAATGCGCAACGCCACCCCGCTGAAAGACCCCGGCACCGGTGAAATCCTGGGCTATGAAACCCAGTACGTGGGCAAGGCGGTGCTGGCCAGCAGCGAAGTGCAGCGCCCGTCCAAAGACCTGGACCGCGACGGCAAACCGTTTCTCGACATCATTCCCGCCAGTATCGACATCGCCTCGGCCAAGGAAGAAATCCGTGTGGGCGACCGCCTGTTGCCCGAGCCCGAGCGCGAACTGCTGAACTTTGTGCCCCGTGCCCCGGTGAAGGACATCGAAGGCCGCATCGTATCGGTGTACGGCAGCGCTGCGGTAGCCAACGCCGCGCAGAACCAGATCGTGGTGATCAACAAGGGCACGCGTGACGGCATCGAGCGCGGCCACGTGCTTTCGCTGCTGTCCGACGGCCCCCGCCTGCGCGACTCCACCGACCCAGACAAGACCATGATCAAACTGCCCGACGAGCGCAACGGCCTGTTGATGGTGTTCCGCCCATTTGAGCGGGTGTCCTACGGCCTGATTCTGGAGATCAAGACCGGTGTCAAGATCGGCGACCGGCTGACCACGCCGCACTAAAACGATGGACCGGGACGAGCTGGCAGGCTGGCTGCGCCTGCTTTTGACGCCCGGCGTGGGCAATACCAGCGCACGCCGCCTGATGGCCCGCTTTGGTCTGCCCCAGGCGGTGTTTGTGCAGTCCCCAGCCAGTCTGCGCGAGGTTGTTACTCCGGCGCAGGCCCAAGCCCTGCAGCAAACCCCACCGGAACTTGCAGCGCAACTGGAAACCACCACCCAGTGGCTGACCGCTACAGATGCCGCACCGCGCAACCTCATTACGCTGGGCGATGCACACTATCCTGCATCGCTGCTGGCCATGGAAGACCCGCCCCTGCTGTTGTACATGCTGGGCCGTACCGACCTGTGGCGGGCAGCCAGCACACAGAACATCGCGATTGTCGGCAGCCGCAACCCCACACCCCAGGGCGAGGCCAATGCGCGCCAGTTTGGCAAAGCCTGCGCCCAGGCCGGGCTGACCGTGGTGTCAGGCCTGGCCTTGGGCGTGGACAGTGCGGCCCACCGAGGCGCGCTGGAAGCTGCTGCAGGGGCTGCGGACTGGCTGGCCACCATTGCCGTGGTGGGCACCGGCCTGGACCGCGTCTACCCCAAGCGCAACCTGGCCCTGGCCCACCAGATCGCCCTGCACGGCCTGCTGCTCAGCGAGTACCCACTGGGCACGCCACCGCTGTCGGCCAACTTCCCCAAACGCAACCGCCTGATTGCCGGGCTGACCCAGGGCACGCTGGTGGTCGAAGCAGCGCTGCAATCGGGCTCGCTGATCACCGCACGGTTGGCCTCGGAGCAGGGCAAGGAAGTGTTTGCGATACCCGGCTCCATCCATTCCGCCCAGGCCCGCGGCTGCCATGCGCTGATCAAACAAGGGGCCAAGCTGGTGGAAAACATCCAGGATGTGCTGGACGAGTTGAAACTGTCGGATGCTCCTGATTTAATAGCTGTTGACGTAGATTTAACATGCGCAAGCGGCCAAAATGGCACTGAAAATCCATTGCTCACAGCCCTGGGCTACGACCCCGTGGGCCTGGACGCGCTGGTCGCCCGCACCGGCATTGCCGCATCCCAACTGCAAGTCCAGCTGCTGGAACTGGAGCTAGACAACCAGGTGGCGCGCCTGCCCGGCGGGCTTTTTCAGCGCATGGCGACCGGCTGAAGTTGCGTGACCCCTGGGCGCTGATGGCGACCGATCCGCACCAGGCAGAACGCACCCCCACCAGAAACACCGCAGAACTGGCTCCGCCAGGCTGCTGGTGTTGCCCCCTGCAAGGGGGTTGGCGAAAGACGCGCAGCGCTGAAGCCTGGGGGTGTGCATAATCACTTTATGTTTGAAGTACTCGTGTTCGTTTATGAAAACTACTGGCGGGGCGATGCCTGTCCCGAGTCGCAGCAACTTGGTCGCAAATTGTCGGCCGTCGGCTTCGAAGCCGATGAAATTGCGGAGGCGCTGCGCTGGCTGGACGGCCTGCACCAGGCTTCCCACAGCCCCAACCTAGCCCTGCCGCTGCCGTTCTTGTCGTCTATGGCGGCGATGGACTTTCCCGCCACCGACAGTCTGCGCGTCTACTCGGTGGCCGAGCAAGACCATCTCGGGGCCGAATGCCTGGGCTTTGTGAGCTTTCTGGAAACCGCCGGGGTGCTGGTACCGGTGATGCGCGAAATCGTGCTGGACCGCGCCATGGCTGCCCATGGCCACCCCGTCACTCTGGACGACCTGAAAATCATCATCTTGATGGTGTACTGGAGTTTTGGCGAAGAGCCGGATGCGCTGGTGCTGGACGAACTCTGCGACGATGCGTCCGACAGGGTCGCACATTAAAGGCTTTTTAGGCCCTAACGCTTATATAGACTGCGCCAGTAGCTACAAAAACCGCAGCAGTTAGGCCAGCAGCCGCTCGGGGTTTGCATCTAGTTTGGCCAGTGCGTCGCGGGTGGCGCGCAGGGTCAGGGCTTCTTCTTCCTGCGGTACCAGCAATCCGGCCTGCAGATAGGCCGCCAGACGGCGGGCCTGGATCAGGTAGCTGCGGCCGTCCATGGCGGCAAACAGATGCAGTTGCTTGCGGTCGCTGCGCCAGGCGAACTGCACCCGGTTGACCTGCCGGTTGTGGTCCAGCATGAACCAGTGGCCCAGTTGCAGCTCGCGTGCCCATGCCAGCATGGCATCGGTGGGCTTGGAGCCGCCGTCGGCAATCACGTCGATGGTGGATGCGTCCATGCCCAGCATCATCTCGATGCTTTCCGGGTCCAATGGCAAATCGCCCGTGGCCTCGTCGCTGAAGAAATCTTCCAGGTTTGCCAGATGTGCGGCCATGGAGTCGATACGCGCCTGGGGAATGGCCTCGGTCTTGGACATGAAGGCATCGGCCAGCGTGTCGCTGATGGTTTTGATGTGCACCTCTTGGGTGGGTGTATCCAGCCCCAGCAGGCCCATGCCCTGGCGCAAGCGCTGCAGCAACGTCGGCAGGCTCTGGATGACCTTGGCACGGTCGGCCCGGTTAGGCTTGGCGCTGGCCGACCAGACGAGTTCGGAGGCGGCTTTTTTCAGGGCCACGGTATCGGCGTGCTGCGCTCCGTTGCGCACCGCCGCCATGGCCAGTACTTCGGCCCAGATCTTGAACAAAAATGCGCGAATTTCTTCACGCACCGGCATGTCCTTGAGCATGTTGCGCAGCTCGATGGTGTACTGGATAGCCAAAGTTTCCTTCTGCTCGACCTGCTGGGCCAGGCTGACCAGGCGCTGTGTGCTGCCTTTTTCGGTCAGGAACTTCGACAAAAACAGCACAAACTCATCGAACACCAGTTGGAACACGCGCCGTCCGGTTTCTGGATACTGCTCGATCACCTGGACCACGCGGCGGATCTCGGCCTCCAGGGCGCTGCCGTTGATAGCCCGGGCATCAAACCCCATGACGCAGGAACCCATGCGGTCGATCAACTGGCGTGCCGGGTGGTCTACGGTACTGAAAAACTCGGGCTCGGCCAGGGCCACGCGCAGCACAGGCAACTGCAAGCGGGCAAACCATACCCGTACCGAAGGCGGAATACGCTCTTCGGCCAAGATGCTTTGGAACATCAGTGCGACGACTTCGATGGTGGCTTTTTCAGCCTGGGTCGTCGCTTTTTGCTTCAGGACATTGGACCGCTCGCGCAGAACCGAAGCCGCCTGGGATACATCAGCAGCACCGTATTCATACCGCCCCGTGGACCCCATGCCAGCGGGCATGGGGTCGGTATCGCCGCCATCGCGCTTGCGGGCAATCGCCTGCGCCAATGCGGGCGACACCGGATGCTGCTCGGTGACATCGAAATCGCTGACGTGGTCGTTCAGCATGCGTTTGAGGTGGCCCATCACGCCCTGGGCCCGCCGCCGCGCCCGGGCCAGAGGAGACACCACTGTCATCATGCGGGTTTCGTCGGCCGGGCTGTGCGCCTGGGCTGCGGCTGAGCCCTGCCAAGAGCCACCAGAAGCAACGCCGCGCCCCGCAGCCTCACCGGAGGACCGACCCGTAGGCAGATTGGCGGGCCCGTGAGAGGGCTCAAAGCGGCCGGCATACCCGTCCGCCTGGATACCGCCAGACTGTGTCTGCGGCTCCTGGGCGGCGCGCGGTACTGTGGAAGATACCGCGGTAGAAGCGCCAGCCGCATCGCTACGCTTCATACGGGAACGCAAATCTACGATGGGAATCACACCTTTAGACAGCAACAAGGCGTTGCAGCTCTCAAAGGCTTTTACAAAATGGCTGGCCAGTTCACGCTGCAAGGCATCGGTGATCAGCGGCAGGATATTGCGCGCCAGTCCCACCGCAGTCCATTGCTCGACCAGTGCCAGCATCAGCACCTCGGGGCGAATAGGGTCGTGGCTGGCCAATTCACCGCTGGATTCCAGCAATTGGATCCGCGCGCACAGGTTGCCGTAGGCCTCACCCAACTTATCCAGAATGGTCAGGGACAGGCGCGAGGCCAGAATTTTGTTTTCAACGACATCGTCGCCCATCAGCTCGAACTGCATAACGGGGTTGCGTGCCGCTGCACTACTGACCACGGGCTGCAAGGCTTTGTGCCATGCAGCCACTGTGCCCTGCTCCCAAGCGCGACTTTGGCTCTGGAAGGCGTTCCAGGCGTCCTGGCGCTCATGCGTTTCGCGGGTGCTATGGGCTTCTTCGAGCAGCACCGTCAAGCGCCCGGCAATCGCCCGGCTGACTTCACCCAAAGACTGCCCCACCTCCGTGACCAAGCTCTCGCGCGCGAAGCGTGCGAGTTGCAGGTCAGGGCTGGAGGGTGCGTTAGATGCCATATTTCAGGCGCAGGTCAGACGGTTGCGCCTGCGTTGGGGTCGTTGGGGTCTTCGTCTTTCTTGTTATTGGAGGCTTTAACCAAATCTTCACGCTGGATACCCAACCACATGGCAATCGCGGCAGCCACAAACACCGACGAGTAAATACCAAAAAGAATACCGATGGTGAGGGCCAGCGCAAAGTAATGCAAGGTAGGGCCACCGAACACCAACATCGACAAAACCATGATCTGGGTAGAACCATGGGTAATGATAGTGCGGCTGATGGTGGAAGTGATGGCGTTGTCGATCACCTCCATGGAGTTCATCTTGCGAAAGCGGCGAAAGTTCTCACGAATTCGGTCAAAGATCACCACCGACTCGTTCACCGAATAGCCCAGCACCGCCAGCACTGCCGCCAGCACCGGCAGCGAGAACTCCCACTGGAAAAAGGCAAAAAAGCCCAGGATAATCACCACGTCGTGCAAATTGGCGAAGATGGCGGCCACCGCAAACTTCCATTCGAAGCGGATGGCCAAATACAGCATGATGCCCACCACCACAAAAGCCAGCGCCTTCAGGCCGTCCACCGCCAGCTCGTCACCCACCTGCGGGCCCACAAACTCGGTGCGCTTGAGCAGCACCGACGCATCGGCCGTCTTGAGTGCGGCCAGCACCTGGTCACTCTGCTGGGCGGACGTGACACCTTTTTGCACCGGCATGCGGATCAGCACGTCTTGCGATGTGCCAAAGTTTTGCACCTGCACGTCCTGTAGGCCCAAGCCTGCCACCAAGGTGCGCACGCGGGTCAGGTCGGCGGGCTGGGAATAGCTCACCTCCATCAGGGTACCGCCGGTGAATTCCACCGACAGATGCAGCCCGCGCGAGAACAAAAAGAACACGGCGGCTAGAAAGGTAACAAACGAGACGATGTTGAACACCAACGCATGCCGCATGAACGGAATGTCGCGGTGGATCTTGAAAAACTCCATGCTGGCGCGTCCTTACTTGACTGAGGTTTCGGCTGCCGCTTCGGGCCGCCATACGGTGCCGATGGACACGGTTTTGAGCTTCTTGGTGCGGCCATACCAAAGGTTGACCAGGCCGCGCGAGAAGAACACGCTCGAAAAAATACTGGTGGCAATACCCAGAACGTGCACCACGGCAAATCCGCGGACAGGACCCGAGCCAAAAGCCAATAAAGCGATACCGACGATGGCGCTGGTGATGTTGGAGTCCAGAATCGTCGCCCAGGCGCGGTCGAAACCGGCGTGGATGGCCGCCTGCGGCGAGGCCCCGCCGCGCAGCTCTTCGCGCACCCGTTCGTTGATCAGCACGTTGGAGTCGATGGCCATACCCAGCACCAAGGCCATGGCGGCCATGCCGGGCAAGGTCAGCGTAGCCTGCAACATCGACAGCACGGCCACCAGCAGCAGCAGATTGAAGGCCAGCGCAATGCTGGAGAACACGCCAAACAGCATGTAGTAACAGCACATGAAGGTGGCCACGGCCAGGAAGCCCCACAGCACGCTGTGGAAGCCTTTGGAGATGTTTTCCGCACCCAGGCTGGGGCCGATGGTGCGTTCTTCGATGATTTCCATTGGTGCGGCCAGTGACCCTGCACGCAGCAGCAGCGAGGTGTCGTTGGCTTCCTGGGTGGTCATGCGGCCCGAGATCTGCACCCGGCCACCGCCGATTTCAGAGCGGATCACCGGTGCCGTCACCACTTCGCCCTTGCCCTTTTCAAACAGGATGATGGCCATGCGCTTGCCGATGTTTTCGCGCGTCACGTCCTTGAATATGCGCGAACCCTTGGCATCCAGCGTCAGGTTGACGGTGGGCTCCTGGGTCTGGCTGTCGAAGCCGGGCTGGGCATCGGTAAGGTTTTCGCCGGTCAGGATGACCTGCTTCTTCACAATGACGGGCTGGCCGCTGCGTTCCAGGTAGCGTTCGTCACCAAACGGCACGGCACCGGCACCCGCGGCGGCGGCACCGGCTTCGGTGCTTTCATCTACCAGGCGCACTTCCAGCGTGGCGGTGCGGCCCAGAATGTCCTTGGCCTTGGCGGTGTCTTGCACGCCGGGCAGCTGCACCACGATACGGTCCAGGCCCTGCTGCTGGATCACCGGCTCGGACACGCCGAGTTCGTTGATCCGGTTGTGCAGCGTAGTGATGTTTTGCTTCAGCGCCTGGTCTTGCACGCGGCGCGCGGCTTCGGGACGGATGGTGGCGGTGAGCTTGTATTCGGTGCCGTCGGGCGCGTCGGTGGTGACCAGGTCGGGGAACTGGTCTTGCACCACGGCCTTGGCAGCAGACAGGGTGGCGCTGTCGCGCAGGCGCAACTCAATGGCCTGGCCGTTGCGGGCGATGCCGCTATGGCGCACGTTTTTGTCGCGCAGACTGGTGCGCAAATCACCCGCCAGGGATTCGGCCTTTTTGGTCAACGCGGCCTGCATATCCACTTGCAGCATGAAGTGCACGCCACCGCGCAAGTCAAGCCCTAGATACATGGGGAAGGCGTGCAAAGCGGTGAGCCAGGACGGCGAGCGCGACAACAGGTTCAGCGCCACCACGTAGTTGGCATCGTTGGCATCGGGCACCAGGGCCTTTTGCACCACGTCCTTGGCCTTGAGCTGGTCGTCGGTGTTGCCGAAACGGGCTTTGACCGACGCGCCTTCCACACCGATCAGGTCGGGGGTGAGCTTGGCGGCATTGAGCGCGTCTTGCACTTTGGCCAGGGTGGTGGCGTCGATCTTGACCGACGCGCGGGCTGCCGAGACCTGCACCGCAGGAGATTCACCGAAGAAATTGGGCAGGGTGTAAATGGCCCCCACCAGTAGCGCGACCAGGAGGATCACGTACTTCCATACCGGGTATCGATTCATGGTCGCGTTTAATGCTTTCTAGTTACTTGGCGGTGCTGGAATTACTTGACAGTACCCTTGGGCATGACCTGCACCACAGCGCTGCGTTGCAGTTGCACTTCCACGCCGGTGGCGATTTCCAGGCTCAAAAAGCCGTCGCCCATCTTGGTGACCTTGCCGATCAGGCCGCCTGCGGTGGCGACTTCATCGCCCTTGGCCAGCGCTTCGAGCATGGTGCGGTGCTCTTTTTGCTTCTTCATCTGGGGGCGGATCATCACGAAGTACAGCACCACGAACATCAAAACCAGGGGCAGCATGCCCGTCAGGGACGACATCATGTCGCCGCCGGTGGCAGCAGCGGCGGGAGCGGTTTGGGCAAAAGCAGAAGAAATGAACACAGAAGGCTCCAACGACAAATGGCAAAAATAAACCCGCAGACACGGCACAACAGATGCCATGCGGCTGGGCGGGGGTAGAACCAATTGTATGCCGCAGAGTTCGCGCTTCGGAATCGGGGCTTGCCATAGGCATGGCCCCGCAGGGTTGCTATATTTTTAATAGCTATCAGCGTATATAAAATATGCGCTAGAGCCTTATTTTGTGCTGATTTTGAAAGCTGCCAGCGCAGCCGCCCACTGGATACGCGCCGCCGCCAGGTGCCGTGCCTTGACATGGCCGTAGCCGCGGATCTGCTCCGGAATGCGGGCCACGGCCAGGGCCGCCGCGTGGTTGGCCGCCGTGAGCCGCGGCAGCAGTTGCGTGATGCTGTCCTGGTACTTGGCCACCAGCGCCCGCTCGGTGCGCCGCTCGGCCTGGTAGCCAAACGGGTCGAACGGCGTGCCGCGCAGGCCTTTGAGCCGGGCCAGCAACTGGAAGGCAATGCGCACGGCGGGGCCAAACTTTTGCTTTTGCAGCTCGCCCTGGGCGTTCTTTTTGGCCAGCAGCGGCGGGGCCAGGTGGTAGTGGAGCTGGAAGTCGCCCTCGAACTGGGCCTGGATGTCGGCCAGGAAGGCCGGGTCGGTGTGCAGCCGGGCCACCTCGTACTCGTCCTTGTAGGCCATCAGCTTGAAGAGGTAGCGGGCCACTGCCTCGGTGAGCGGAAGGTGGGCATCCAAGGGCTGCTCGGCCTGGCGCACTTGGGCCACGAAGGCGCTGTAGGTGGCGGCGTAGGCGGCGTTTTGGTAGCCGGTCAAAAACGTGACGCGGCGCTGCAGCATGGCATCCAGCGGCTCGCGGGCATGCCACTGCATGGCCTGTGGCGGAGCAGCCACGCTGGCGGGGTCGACGGCGGCGCGGCGGCCCCAGGCGAAGGCGGTTTTGTTGGCTTCTACCGCCATGTTGTTGAGCTCGATGGCGCGCAGCAACGAATCCAGCCGCAGCGGCACCCAGCCCTTTTGCCAGGCGTAGCCCAGCAGCATGGGGTTGGCGTACAGGCTGTCGCCCATCAGGCGCTGGGCGGCGGCCTCGGCATCGAAGCTGGCCATGCCGTCCGGCCCTACGGCACGCAGGATCTCGGCGGTGCAGGCTGCCGTGGGGTTCTGCCAGTCGGCGTTGTGCACAAAGGCGGCCGTGGGTGCGGTGTGGGTGTTCAGTGCCACGTGGGTGCGGCCCGGGCGCATGCGCACCAGGGTCTCCTTGCCCGCAGCGACGACCGGGTCGCAGCCCAGAATCAAATCTGCCGCGCCCGCGCCCACCCGGGTGGTGCGGATTGCGTCCTGCGTGTCGGCCAGCAGCACGTGGCTCCAGGTGGCCCCGCCTTTTTGCGCCAGGCCCGCCGCGTCCTGGGTGACGATGCCCCGGCCCTCGAGGTGCGCGGCGACGCCCAGCAACTGGCCCAGGGTGATCACCCCGGTGCCACCCACGCCCGCCACCACAATGCCCCAGACACCGGCGGTACTCGGTAGAACCGGCTCGGGCAGCGGGCTGCCGGTGAAAGGCGACAGCGCCTGCGCAGGCTTTTTCTTGCGCAGTTGCCCGCCCTGCACGGTCACAAAACTGGGGCAAAAGCCTTTGACGCAGGACATGTCCTTGTTGCAGCTGGACTGGTTGATCTGGCGCTTGCGTCCAAAAGGCGTTTCCAGCGGCTCCACGCTCAGGCAGTTGCTTCGCACGCCGCAGTCGCCGCAGCCCTCGCAGACCAGGGGGTTGATCACCACCCGCGTGGCCGGGTCCACCGCCGTGCCGCGCTTGCGGCGGCGGCGCTTTTCGGTGGCGCAGGTCTGGTCGTAGATGAGGATGGTGGTGCCCTTGATCTGCCGGAACTCGCGCTGGATCTCGTCCAGCAGGTCGCGGTGTTTAACCTCCACGCCGTCCGGCAGCGCGATGCCTTGGTACTTCTCAGGTTCATCCGTCACCACTACGGTTTTGATAGCGCCTTCCGCCCGTACCGATTGGGCTATCTGCACCACCGAGTGCCCTTCTGGCCGCTCGCCGATCTGCTGGCCGCCGGTCATGGCTACCGCGTCGTTGTACAAAATCTTGTAGGTGATGTTGACCCCCGCCGCAATCGCCTGGCGGATGGCCAGCAGGCCGCTGTGAAAGTAGGTGCCATCGCCCAGGTTGGCAAAAATATGCTGGTCGGTGGTGAAGGGCTGCTGGCCCACCCATGGCACGCCCTCACCGCCCATCTGGGTGAAACCCACGGTGCTGCGGTCCATCCAGGTGGCCATGAAGTGGCAGCCAATGCCGCCCATGGCCCGCGAACCGTCTGGCACCACGGTAGACGTGTTGTGTGGGCAGCCGCTGCAAAACCACGGCGGGCGGGCCTGGGCCGGGCTGGCATCCAGCAGCACCATGGCACGGTCTGTGGCATCCAGCAGGGCGATGTGCGCGTCGATGCGCACCGCCACGTCTTCCGGCATGCCCAGCTTGTGCAGGCGCTGGGCGATGGCCCGGGCCACCAGTGCGGGCGACAGGTCGGCGTTGGCGCGCAGCAAAGTGTTGGCCGTGGGGTTGGCCATGGACCATTCGCCGCCGCTAAAGTCACCCTCGGGCTCGCTGAACTTGCCCAGCACATTGGGCCGCACGTCGGCGCGCCAGTTGTACAGCTCTTCTTTCAGCTGGTATTCGATAACCTGGCGCTTTTCTTCCACCACCAAAATCTCTTGCAGGCCGGTGGCGAATTCGCGGGTGAGCTGCGCCTCCAGCGGCCAGACCACGCCCACCTTGTGCAGGCGCAGGCCGATGCGGTGGCAGGTGGCGTCGTCCAGCCCCAGGTCGAGCAGCGCCTGGCGGGTGTCGTTGTAGGCCTTGCCGCTGGCGATCACGCCAAACCTGTCGTTCGGCCCCTCGATGGCGTTGTAGTTCAGCCGGTTGGCGCGGATGTAGGCCAGCGCGGCATACCACTTGTAGTGCATCAGCCGCGCCTCTTGCTCCAGCGCGTGGTCGGGCCAGCGGATGTGCAGGCCACCCGCAGGCATCACAAAGTCGGTGGGGATTTTGATCGCCACCCGCTCCGGGTTCACCATCACGGTGGCGCTGGATTCGACGATTTCCTGGATGGTCTTCATGCCCGCCCACACGCCCGAGAAGCGGCTCATGGCAAAGGCGTGCAGGCCCAAGTCCAGAATTTCCTGCACATTGGCCGGAAAGAACACCGGCAGCCCGCAGGCCTTGAAGATGTGGTCGCTCTGGTGCGCGGCGGTGGAGCTTTTGGAAATATGGTCGTCGCCCGCCACGGCAATCACGCCGCCAAACTCGGTGGTGCCCGCCATGTTGGCGTGTTTGAACACGTCAGAGCAGCGGTCTACCCCCGGCCCCTTGCCGTACCAGATGCCAAACACACCGTCGAACTTGTTGGTGCCCGGCGGCGAAAAGCCCAGTTGCTGCGTGCCCCACACCGCCGTGGCAGCCAGTTCCTCGTTCACCCCCGGCTGGAACACGATGTTCTGCGTCTTGAGGTACTTCTCGGCCTTCCACAGCGCCTGGTCGTAGGTGCCCAGCGGCGACCCCCGGTAGCCGCTGATGAAGCCCGCCGTATTGCGCCCCTGCCGTGCATCGCGCTGGCGCTGCAGCATGGGCAGCTTGACGAGGGCCTGCACCCCACTCATGAAAGCCGGGCCAAAGTCCAGGCTGTATTTGTCGTCCAGCGAGGCGGCTTCCAGGGCCTTGCGCAGAGACTCGGGTAGGGGTGCATTCATCGTGTTTGTCTCCTGCGCAGTAGGCTGCGCTTGTCGGAAAAGTGTATGCCTGTACCCCTGAAAAGTCTTTGCGTTCTTTGCCCGCATTCGCCTACTATGCGAAAGAACCTTGCTTAAAAAACTCCATGCTCGATAAATTTGACCTTTTGATTCTGGATGCCCTGCAAGCCAACGCCCGCCTGACCAACGCCGAGCTGGCCCAGCGAGTAGGCCTGTCCGCAGCACCGTGCTGGCGGCGGGTGCGGGCGCTGGAGGAAGCGGGTTACATACGCGGCTACCGGGCCGAGATCGACCGGCACAAGATCGGCCTGGACGTGTTGGCCTTTGTGCGGCTGGATGCGGTGCAAAACAGCGGCCCCGCGCTGCAAGGCCTGGAAGACGCGATCCGCCTGATCCCTGAGGTGGTGTCTTGCCACTACATCAGCGGCACCGGCACCTTTGAGCTGCAGGTGGTGTCGCGGGATTTGAATACCTTCAGCCAGTTTGCCCGGCAGGTGCTGGTGAATCTGCCCAATGTGAAGGATTTGCACACCAGCTTTTCACTGGGGGAGGTGAAGGGGAATGGGGTGTTGCCGCTGGGGCATTTGGGGTGACAGGCATTTCATGGCTTACCTTTAATAGAAATCTGCGCAGACACTGCCCGGGCTGGAGTCTGTTATGGCCTGTATAGCCACACCCGCCATACCCAAGCTTTTTAAGCTTCTAACGTATACACCGTCTACACAAGTAGCTATTTTAAAGATAGCAATCCATGAATCCTAGGGTTTCACCCTAGATTGCACTTGCAACACAGCCTGCAGGTTGCCGACACACAAAGGTCGTGGCCGCTTGGGAAGATCACTCCATCGCACCAATATTGGTGTAACTACCCAAAGGACCCCACCATGACCCGCTCCATTAACCGTATCGCCGCTTCCGCTTTGTTCGCCCTGGCTGCTGGCGCTTTCCTTCCCGCCCACGCTGCTGGCAACGATGCCGATCTGGCCAACTCGGTGCAATCCGCCCTGAGCACCTCGCTGGGTAGCGATGCCAAAGACGTGACCGTCACAGCCAGCAACGGCACCGTGACCCTGCACGGCTGGGCACAAGGCCCGCAAGAAGAAGCCAAGGCCCGTTATGTGGCCAGCACCGTGCCCGGTGTGGCCAATGCCTTCAGCACTGTGCGCACCTTCTCCAGCGACACCAACGACTAAACAAGTCCACTCCGCCACTGCGGTGCACCTAGCCCGCTCTACCGGAAGCCATTCCGGTAGAGCGGGCTTTTTTATGGCATGGGGCGCCATGCCTGATCCTGGCTTTAGCCATTCACCCTGGGTGAACATGACAGATGCAACACAAGCCCCCAGATCCGACACACAAGCCACCCACTCCGTATACAAAATCCCCTCATACCAAAAGCTCCACAACGAGCCAGTGGTTTTCCAGGAATTGCGCAGCGCCCAGCTGGCAGGTTTGCGGCCCTCTGGCCGGACGTTGCGCAATTCCATGTCCTGTGTTCCGGATACCCCCGGTCCAGCGCCCCGAAGGCTGGCCCCAATGTGACCGGTTAAAGCCTCTGCCGCATATACAAACATGCAGCAGGGGCTTTTTTTATGGCCTCCTGAAAGTAGCTCTGAACTGTTGGCCCCCAGGGGTTTCACAAAGATGTCATACCCCGTGTGTAACCTGCAACTTTACAAATCCTATACGTTGCAGACACACGATGAACACACTTACCCACACCCCCAGCACCGCTTTTACCGACCCTGACGAACTCGACAACAACCCCAGCCACAACGCCCATTTGCAAGACGTGATGGCTGCCCCCATGGGCCGCCGCCAGTTGCTGCGCTCTGGCGTGGGCGCACTGGCTACCGCCAGCCTGGGCGGCATGGGGCTGACGGCCTGCGGTGGTGGTGACGACGATGTGGTCGCGCCGGTGTTGCCGCCCGTGTTGGGCTTTACCGCCGTGGCCAAAGACCTGGTGGACCGCGTTACCGTGCCCGCGGGCTACACCGCCACCGTGATCTACGCTACCGGCGACTCCATTGACAGCACTGTCAGCGACTACAAAAACGACGGCACCGACAGCAACTTCGCCCGCCGCAGCGGCGACCACCACGACGGCATGCACTACTTTGGCCTGGGCACCGACGGCTCGCCCTCGCAGACCAGCAACACCCGCGCGCTGATGGCTATCAACCACGAAGCCATCAACGGCACGGTGCAGTTCATGCACCCCAACGGCCAGACCAACATCGCCTCCAGCGCAGGCCCCCGCCCCGAAGCCGAGGCCTTGAAAGAAGTCGAAGCGCACGGCGCGTCGGTCATCGAAATCAGCAAGACCGCCGGTGTGTTTGGCGTGGTCAAGGCATCCAGCTTCAACCGCCGCATCACACCGCGCACCCCCATGGTGTTTGGCGGTCCGGCCAAGGGCTCGGCCCTGCTGAAAACCAAATACTCGACCGACGGCACCGCTACCCGCGGCATGATTGGCAACTGCGCCAGCGGCTACACCCCCTGGGGCACCTACCTGACCTGCGAAGAAAACTTTGCCGGCTTCTTCCGCCGCGGCAGCGCCGACGACGCACTGCGCAGCGCCAAGGAACGCACCGCCTTCAAGCGCATCGGCCTGGCCCAGGGCGCTGGCGGCGGCCAACGCTGGGCCACCGTGGTGCCCGCCGACAGCAGCAGCACCGAATACGCCCGCTGGGATGCCAGCAAACTGGGTGCCTCCACCGACGGTACCGACGACTTTCGTAACACCCACAACACCTTTGGCTGGGTGGTCGAGATCGACCCGTACAACCCCGCCTCCACCCCGGTGAAGCACACCGCCCTGGGCCGCTTTGCGCACGAAGGTGCCTGGCCCAGCAACCCGGTGGTCGGCCAGCCGCTGGCCTTCTACATGGGCGACGACTCGCGCAGCGAATACGTCTACAAATACGTCTCCACCGCCGTCTGGTCGGCCGCCGACGCCAACCCCGCCGACCGCCTGGCCACGGGTGCGAAGTACCTGGACAACGGCACGCTGTATGCCGCCAAATTCAACGCCGACGGCTCGGGCACCTGGCTCAAGCTGGACCTGAGCAACACCGCCATCAGCGGCAACAGCGCCTACGCCTTTGCCGACCTGGCCGACGTGCTGGTCAACGCCCGCCTGGCCGCCGACGCCGCCGGCGCCACCAAGTGCGACCGCCCCGAGTGGACGGCCGTGAACCCGCGCAATGGCGAGATCTACATCACCATGACCGAGAACCCCGACCGCGGCGCGGTGGGCACCACCAGCGGCAACAACCAGCCCAACCCCGATGTAGACCCGGCCTTCCCGCGCTACTGGCTGGACAACAAAGGCGTTTCCAGCCAGAACGCCACCGCCACCACACTCAAGGGCGATGTCAACGGCCAGGTGATGCGCATGCGCGAAACCGGCAACCTGGCATCGGCCACCACCTTCAACTGGGACATCTACCTGTTCGCCAGCCAGGCCACGGCCGATATCGGGTTAGACAACGTGAACTACCAGGCCAATGTGAACCTGTCCGGCCTCACCTCGGTGAACGACCTGTCCAAGCCCGACGGCTGCTGGTTCTCCAAGGCCAGCGGCATCCTGTGGATCGAAACCGACGACAACGCCTACACCGATGTGACCAACTGCATGCTGCTGGCAGCGGTACCCGGCAGCTACGGCGACGGCGGCAAGGTCACCGTGACCAACCAGGCCAACGGCAAACCCGGCACCGCAGGCACCGCGGCAGTAGCGGTGGACACTTTCGCGGGCAAGAAGATGAACGACACCATCTTCCGCCGCTTCCTGACCGCACCGCTGGGCTCCGAAGTCACCGGCGTGGCCGAGTCCCCCGACGGACGCGCCCTGTTCATCAACATCCAGCACCCGGGTGAAAACACCGCCGCCGCCAACATCGGCGACCCGACCAAGTACGAGAGCCACTGGCCTGGCAACGGTGCCGGTGTGGCCGCCTACGGCCCGGGCAGCAGCAGCGCCCGTCCCCGCTCGGCCACGGTGATGATCACCAAGAACGACGGTGGTGTGATCGGCTTGTAAGCTGCGTATTTATCAAAAAATCACCTTTTTTGATAGCAGATAGCGCATAGGGTGCATGCGCTATCTGCCAATTTTGCGCCCATAATTTTTATCTAAATGCATAGCAAGCCCCAGGGCGCAGAGACCGGGCTGGCAGCCCTTTTTAACCCGCGCCGCCCATCCCATAGGCGGCTAGCTTTAAAAGGGCTTTGCGGAAGTGCCACCGGGGCGTGCAGGTGCTTATGTAAAGTAGGTGCTGGCTTTTTTACCAGCGCCCGCTTTTCCCCACTCCATGCCCAAAAACACCCCTCTGCGTTACGCCCTGGCCGCCCTGGCAATTCTGGTAGTGGCCGTCGCTGCCAAACTGCTGTTCTTTGCGGCACCCAAAAAACCCGACTTCGTGACCGCCGCCGCCGCCCTGGCCGACCTGGAGCAGGCGGTGCTGGCGACCGGCACCCTGCAGGCCTTCAAGCAGGTCAGCGTGGGCGCGCAGGCCTCAGGACAAATCAAGTCGCTGAAAGTCGCCCTGGGCGACACGGTCAAAAAAGGCCAGTTGGTGGCCGAGATCGACTCGCTCACCCAGCAAAACAACCTGCGCACCAACGAGGCCGCGCTGGCCAATGTGCAGGCGCAGCTGCTGGTGCAAAAAGCCACCCTCAAGCAGGCCGAACTAACGTACCAGCGTGAAAAAACCTTGCTGGCGGCCGATGCCAGTGCCCGCGCAACCTTTGAAGCCGCCGATGCCGCCCTGCAAACCGCCCGTGCCCAGGTCGGTGCGGCACAGGCGCAGATTACCCAGGCGCAAATTGCCGTCAGCACCGCGCGGCTGAACCTGGGCTACACCCAGATCCTGGCCCCCATCGACGGAGTGGTGGTGGCCCTGGTCGCCCAAGAGGGCCAGACGGTCAACGCCAACCAGAGCACGCCCACCATCATCAAGCTGGCGCGGCTGGACACCATTACCGTGAAGGCGCAGATTTCTGAGGCCGACGTGGTGCGCGTGCGGCCCGGCCAAAAGGTCTACTTCACCATCCTCGGCGCGCCCGACAAGCGCTACACCACCACCTTGCGCACCGTAGAGCCCGCGCCCGACTCCATCCTGACCGACACCACCACGGCCACCACCACCAGTGCCAGCGCCATCTACTACAACGGCCTGTTGGACGTGCCCAACCCCGAGGGCCTGCTGCGGATTTCAATGACGGCGCAGGTCAACATCGTGCTCAATGAAGCCAAGCAGGTGCTGAGCATTCCCTCGGCCGCCCTGGGCGAGCGCGACCGCGACGGCCGCAGCAGCGTGCGGGTGGTGGACAGTGCAGGCCAGGCCGTGCCGCGCAGCGTCAAGGTGGGGCTGAACAACAACGTCAACGCCCAGATCCTGGACGGTCTGGCCGCAGGCGAGCGCGTGGTGGTGGGTGAAGCGGCGGCGGCGGCCCCGGGCAGTGGCGGCGGTAGTCCCCGCATGCGGCCCCCGGGGATGTAAGGATGGACAACCCCAGTCCAAAAACCACCTCCAGCCCGCTGCTGAAACCCACCGCCTTGCTGGAGTTGACCGCCTTGCGGCGGGAATTCCCCGCCGGTGAAGAAACCATTGCCGTCCTGAAAGACGTGCACCTGCAAATCCACGCGGGCGAGATGATTGCTATCGTCGGTGCGTCCGGCTCGGGCAAGTCCACGCTGATGAATATTCTGGGCTGCCTGGACCGGCCCACCACCGGCTCCTACCGCGTCGCCGGGCGAGAAACCGGCCAACTCGGCCCCGATGCGCTGGCCGAACTGCGGCGCGAGCACTTTGGCTTCATCTTCCAGCGCTACCACCTGCTGGGCGACCTGAGCGCGTTGGGCAATGTGGAGGTGCCCGCCATCTACGCGGGCAAAGACAGCACGGCACGAGCGTGCTGCCGCCCTGCTGGGCCGCCTGGGCATGGCCGACCGCATGCGCCACAAGCCCGGCCAACTCTCCGGCGGGCAGCAGCAGCGGGTGAGCATTGCGCGCGCGCTGATGAACGGCGGCAGCGTGATCCTGGCCGACGAGCCCACCGGCGCACTGGACAAGCACAGCGGTGCCGAGGTGATGAAGATCCTGCAAGAGCTGCACGCCGAAGGCCACACCATCATTTTGGTGACGCACGACATGCAGGTAGCCGAACACGCCCAGCGCATCATCGAGATCAGCGACGGCGAAATCATTGCCGACCGCCAAACCCAGCCACCCCGTACCGCCCCCACCTTGCCCGCGCCTCCCGCTGGCCAGGCAGGCTGGGCGGCCGCCTGGGGCCGATTTACCGAAGCCTTCCGCATGGCCGTGCTGGCCCTGCGCGCACACCCGCTGCGCAGCTTTCTGACCATGCTGGGCATCATCATCGGCATCGCCTCGGTGGTGTCGGTGGTGGCGCTGGGCGAGGGCTCGCGCCTGCAGGTGCTGAAGAACATCAGCTCCATCGGCACCAACACCATCGAGATTTTTTCCGGCACCGGCTTTGGCGACCAGCGGGCGGGCCGGGTGCGCACCCTGGTGCCCGCCGATGCCGACGCGCTGGCCCAGCAGGTGTACGTGGACAGCGTCACCCCCACCGCCTCCAGCTCGGCCACGCTGCGCTTTGGCAATGTGGCGGTCACCGGCAACATCAACGGCGTGGGCGAGCAGTATTTTCGCGTCAAGGGCGTGAAGCTGGCCCAGGGGCGCTTTTTCAACGCCGCCAGCATCGCCAACCTGGCGCAAGAGGTGGTGATCGACGACAACAGCCGCAAGCAGCTCTTCCCCACCAACCCCAACCCGGTGGGCCAGGTGGTGTTGCTGGGCAGCGTGCCGTTTCGGGTGGTGGGCGTGGCACAAAAAAGCGAGTCCGGCTTTGGCAATGCCGAGGCCTTGAACGTCTACATCCCCTACACCGCCGCCATGCGCCGGGTGCTGGGCCAGGGCTACCTGCGCTCCATCACCGTGCGGGTCAGCGACGATGCCTCGTCCAAGGCCGCCGAGGCCGGGGTCAACCGCCTGCTCAAGCAGCGCCACGGCGTGGTGGATTTTTATGTGCTCAACACCGACACCATCCGCCAGACGATTGAAAGCACCACCCAGGTGCTGACCCTGCTGATCTCGGCCATCGCGTTGATTTCGCTGGTGGTGGGCGGCATCGGGGTGATGAATATCATGCTGGTGTCGGTGACCGAGCGCACCGGCGAGATCGGCGTGCGCATGGCCGTGGGAGCACGCCAAAGCGACATCCGCCAGCAGTTTTTGATCGAAGCAGTGCTGGTTTGCCTGCTGGGCGGGCTGCTGGGCATTGCCTTGTCGCTGGCCATTGGCTGGGGCTTCAGCCTGCTGGGCACCAGCTTCCAGATGGTCTATTCCACCAGCTCCATGGTGGCGGCCTTTGCCTGCTCCACCCTGATCGGCGTGGTGTTCGGCTTCCTGCCTGCCCGCAATGCGGCCCAGCTCAACCCGGTAGAGGCCTTGGCCCGCGAATGATGAACCTGCTGAATTCCAAAACCGCCCTGCTCTGCACCTTGCTGCTCTCCGGCTGCGCCAGCCTGCAAACACCCTACACCGCACCCGTGACCCAGGTGCCCACGCAATGGCAATACGCCAGCGCCACCGCAGTCACGGGCAGCGCCCCGTGGTGGACCCGTTTCAACGACCCGGTGCTCGACCAGCTGGTCGCGCAGGCCCTGCAGCGCAACAACAACCTGGCCGCCGCTACCATCAAAGTGCGCCAGGCCCAGTTGCAGGCCGGGCTGGCCGAGAACCGGCCCAACTTCAGTGGCAGCCTGAATACCGGCGCCAGCCGCGCCCTGAATGGCAACGCCAGTACCGCCCGCAGCAGCGGTGCCAGCCTGGGTGCCAGTTACGAGGTCGATTTGTGGAACAAGCTGGGCAGCCAGCGCGACGTGGCCCTGTGGGAAGCCCGCGCCACCGAACAAGACCGTGCCGCCACCGCCCTGGCCCTGGTGGGCACCACGGCGCAGCTCTACTGGCAGCTGGGCTACCTGAACCAGCGCTTGAGCGCCAACCTGCAAAGCATCGCCACCGCCGAAAAAACCCTGCAGCTGGTGCAAGCCCAGGCCAATGCCGGTGCCGTGGGCGGGCTGGAGCTGGCCGAAGCCCGGCAGAGCCTGCTCAACCTGCAGGCCAGCCACACCACCCTGCAGCAGCAGGCCGTGGCCGCCAACACGGCCCTGGCCCTTCTGTTCGATACCGCCCCCGGCACTCCACCGGCCCAGCCCCAGACATTGCCCACCAGCACCCTGCCCGACGTGGCCGCAGGCCTGCCCGCCGAATTGCTGGCCCGCCGCCCCGATTTGCGCGCCGCCGAGCTGCGCCTGCGCGAGAGCCACGCCAATATTGCCGCCACCCGCGCCAGCTACTACCCGGCGTTGACGCTGACCGGCGCGCTGGGCACCAGCAGCACGGCGCTGCTGAACCTGCTGAGCAACCCGGTGGCCAGCCTGGGTCTAGGCCTGGGCCTGCCGTTTTTGAACCAAAAAGAGATGGACCTGAACATCCAGATCGCCCAGGTGCAGAGCGAAGCGGCCGTGGTCAATTTCCGCCAAACCCTGTACACCGCGCTGGGCGATGTAGACAACGCCTTGTCCGCCCGCCAACAGTACCGCGCCCAGGCCGTGTTGCTCACCCAGGCGCTGCAGGCCGCCACGCAAGCCGAGCGCCTGTACGAAGTGCGCTATCGCGCCGGCGCCGTAGCCCTGAAGCCGTGGCTGGATGCCCAGGAAAGCCGCCGCAGCGCCGAGATCGCCCTGGCCGAGAACCGCCTGAACCAGTTCAACAACCACGCCACATTGGTGCTGGCGCTGGGCGGGGATGCGGTGCTATCCGCCGCGCCTTGATGCTATATTTAACATAGCTACTAGCGTATATATTTATTGCGCCAGAGGCTTATTTCATGTAAAAAATGGCTTGCGATTCGTACACCTACTTCGGCCACAGCACCCACAGCTTCAAAGGCTGGTGGACACGCGAGGCAAGTGCGCCCGCTTCGGGGCCAGTGCCGGCAAAATAGTCTGCGCGCACGGCGCCCAGAATGGCGCTGCCGGTGTCTTGCGCGAAGACGAGTTTTTGCAGTTGCAAGGTGTTGCCGCTGGTTGCCAGCCACACCGGCGTGCCGTACGGAATGCTTTGCGGGTCGACCGCGATCGAGCGGCCCGGCGTAAGCGCGACGCCTTGTGCGCCTTTGGGGCCAAAGGCCGCGTCGAATTCGCTCAACACCTCTTCACGGAAAAAAATATAGCGTGGGTTGCTCCACATCAGCGACTGCAGACGCTGCGGGTTCTGCGCCACCCAGGCTTTGGTGGACTCGGTCCAGGGCGCGGCCATGCTGCCCTGGCCCTGGTCGCTGAGCCACTGCGTGATACTGCGAAACGGCTGGTCGTTGGTGCCTGCAAAGGCCACCCGGACGGTGCGCTGCGTGCCGTCGGGTTCGGTGATGGCCAACCGGCCCGAGCCTTGGATGTGCAGTGACATCGCATCAATCGGGTCGGACAACCAGGCGATCTCGCGGCCTTGCAGCGCCGCGCGGGCCTCGGGAAGCGTTTCGATTTCCTGGCGCGTAAACCAGGGCTTGCGGTTACCCAGACCGGCCGGTGGCCGGTACAGCGGCGTGTCGAAGCCCGGTGCCGAAACGCGGCTGGCGCGCAGCACCGGCTCGTAATAACTGGTGAGCTTGCCATCGGCCACACCTTGCAGCGACTCGACGCGGTAAGGCTGCAGCCGGGCGACCATCCAGGCGCGCTGCTCATCGCCGCTGCCGATGCTCAGGCGGCGCACCTCTTTGCACAGCGGGGCCTGGACCGGGCCAGGACGTTCGCAACTTTTGATCCAGGCGTTCCAGGCTTCATGCAGCGCGTCTTGGCCAAAACCGGGCAACTCGGCCCAGCGTACCGCTGTCCAGCGGCTTTTGCCCTGGGTGATGGGCGGAGGCAACGGGCCGGTGTCGCCGGGCACGGTGTAAGGCGGTGAGTAAGACGGGGAATAGGGCGGAGCTTCGGGCAGGCCAGGCACGGTGGTGGGCAGGGTAGGCGTGGCAGGACCCGGGGGTTCGGGCATGCGGGTGGCGCAGGCGGCCAGAGTTCCTACAATCGCGGCCAGAACGGCACGGTGTACGCCGCACGCACGGAAAAAATCTAGAAGGAGTCGAAGCATGGTGTTGTTGTTACTGGAAGCGCTGGGTGCCGGGTTGACGCTGGTGCTGATTGTCTGGTGGACCATGTTCTCGGGCCGCAAAAATGGCGAAATCGTGGAGAAATCTAAAGAAAACAAGCCTCCAGCGCAGGATTAGCCTACGCCAGTAGCTACATTTTTTGTAGCAAATTGGCCAATTCTACGGCCGACTTCACTTCCATCTTGTCGAACACCCGGCCCCGGTGCACCTCCACCGTGCGCACGCTGATGTCGAGCTGGTCGGCAATCAGCTTGTTGGGCAGGCCCAGCACCACCAGCCGCATCACATCGCGTTCGCGCTCGGTCAGTTCGGTCAGGCGGGTTTGCAGGCGCTGGCGGCCATCGCGGGCGCGCAAGTTCAGGGCCGACTGGGCCAGGGCCTGCTCGATGCGGTCCACCAGCGCGTTGTCAGAAAACGGTTTTTCGCAAAAGTCGAAAGCCCCACGCTTGACTGCATCCACAGCCGTCGGCACATCGGCGTGGCCGGTCAAAAAAATCACCGGCATGGGCTGGTGCAGCCCGCGGGCAATCAGCTTGTCAAACAGCGCCAGCCCGCTGATGCCGGGCATGCGCACGTCCAGCAGCAGGCAGCAGGCCTGTCGCGGCACAAAGCCGGTGGCCAGCATGGTCTCGAAGGCCTCGGCGCTGGGGAATCCTTCGCTGAACAGCCCGCGTGAACGCAGCAACCACGACAGCGCATCACGCACGCTGGCATCGTCATCGACGATGAACACGGTGGCATCTTGTACGGGTTGCATCAGGGCCTCACATTCATTCAGAGATCGGCAGGGTAAAGCTAAACACGGTGCCCTGCGGCTGGTGGGCCTCAAAGCTTAACGCGCCTCCATGCTGCTCCACCACCGTGCGGCACAGGCTCAGGCCCAGGCCCATGCCTTCGTCTTTGGTAGTGAAAAACGGGGTGAACAAGCGCTCGGCCACCTCGGGCGGAATGCCGGGGCCCCGATCGGACACCGAAAACTCCACCCACTCCTGCACCTGCACCCGCATCTGCGCCACCCGCAGCACCAGCACCCGCTCGGTCACCGCGGGGTGCTCCATGGCCTGCATGGCGTTGCGGGTCAGGTTGAGCAGCACCTGTTCGACCATGGAACGGTCGCACAGCACGGGCGGCAGCGCCTCGGCCACGTCCAACTGCACCTGCACGCCCAGCTTGCGGGCCTGCAACTGCACCAGCGGCAGAATGGCATCCAGCAGCACCTGCGGAGCCACCGGCTCGCGCACCTTGGCGCGGCGTCGTACAAAGTCGTGCACGCTGCGGATCAACTTGCCCGCACGTTCCACCTGCTCGGCAATGCGGCGCATGGCCACGGCCAGATCGGCGGTGTCCACTGCCGCGCCCCCGGCCTGCAGCCGGTTCAGCGAGCCGGTGGCGTAGCTGGAAATGGCCGCCAGTGGCTGGTTCAGTTCGTGGCTCAGCAACGAGGCCATTTCGCCCACCGTGGCCAGCCGGGCGGTGGCCTGCAGCCGGTCCTGGCTGGTGCGCGAAAGCTCTTCCACCCGGCGCTGCTCGGTGATGTCCACCACGGCACTCATCCAGCCGGTGTGCGCGCCCTGGGCGTTGATCAGCGGGGCTTCCATCACCAGCACCGGAAACAGGCTGCCGTCCTTGCGCATGAACACCGAGCTAAAACCTTCCCGTGGCGGCGCGTTACCCGCCATACGGACTTCCTGGCGCTGCTGGTATTCGCTGGCCAGGTCGGGCGGCCAGTAGGGCGCGGGCATGCTGTGGCCCCGCAGTTCATCGGCCGAAAACCCAACCATCTGGCAAAACGCCGGGTTGACGTAGGTGATGCGGCCCTGCAGGTCGCGCGCACGCAGCCCGGTGAGCAGCGAGTCCTCCATGGCTTTGCGGAACGCCAGCGCATCGGCCAGGCCGCGCTCGGCACGCTGGCGCAACCGGGTGTCGCGGGCCAGCAGCACGGTCACCACCAACAGGGCCACCGACATCAGGACCACCAGCACCATCATCAGGTTGGGAAACACGCCGGGCGCACCGCGCCAGCTGTCCAGCCGCACCACCATGGTGTTGCCGGGCAGGTCCAGCAGTTGCCGTGCAGTAAACACGGGTGTGCCCCGGCGGGCCACACCCCGCAAGGCCAGGCGCGCGCCATCGGCCTCGGCAAACGACACCTCCTGGCTGCGGGTGAGCTGGCGGGACACCAGGCTGCCCAGCACCTCGGCCAGCGAATAGGTGGCCACCACATAGCCCCGCGCCTGCCCGCTGACCATGAGCGGGATGCACAGCTCAATCACCTCCATCCCCAGGCTGTCGCGCTGCGGCAAAAAGTAATTGCTCGAATAGGCCGCGCTGTTAAAACGCTGTGCGGTGGCGCAGGCCAGAGACACATCGGCCTGGGTGGCGATACGCCCCAGGATGTCGAACACCGGCGGACGGTACGGCGAATCCACCCCCGCTACCACGGCCACCGCGGTGTTGCGCCACTCCAGCCGCAGCAGTTCGCGGTGGTCGTGCAGCAAGTCGGCCGCATCGGCAGACCATGCCGTGGGCGAGGGGTCGCGGGCGTGCAAGGCCTGCAGACTTTGCACATTGCGGGTCAGGCCACTGCGGATGTCGTTGACCACATTGGCAGCATCGCGCTCCAGCTGGCTTTGCACCTGGCTGGACTCAAACCGCTCGGCCAGCCAGACCAGGGTGCCCAACACCACCACCAGCAGCGCCAGCATCAGCAGCCACAGCAAGGCCAGCTTGCGCCGTGAAATGGCCTGCACCAACCTCATAGAGTGCGGTGTTCCAGGGCGGGCAACTGGCTGCGGCACTGCGCCAGGCGGGCGGCATCCAGCGTGCCCAGCACCACCGCTTCGCCTTCACCGTGCTCGGCCAGCACCGTGCCCCAGGGGTCTACCAGCAGGCTGTGGCCCCAGGTGCTGCGGCCATTGGCGTGCAGTCCGCCCTGGGCTGGGGCCAGCACGTAAGCCAGGTTTTCCACCGCGCGGGCACGCAACAGCAGTTCCCAATGGGCCTGCCCGGTCGTGTGGGTGAAGGCGCTGGGCACCAGCAGCAGGTCGGCCCCCTGCGCAGCGTAGGCCCGGTACAGCTCGGGAAAGCGCAGGTCGTAGCAGATGCTCAGTCCGATGCGCCAGCGCTGGCCGCCGCGTGCCAGCAGCTCAAACAGCACCGGCTCCGTCCCCGGCTCCAGCACCCGCGACTCGTCAAACCGCTCCTGCCCGTTGTCGAAGCGGAACAAATGGATCTTGTCGTAACGGGCCACGCAGGCACCGGTGGGGTCGAACACCAGGCTGCTGTTGCGTACCCGGCTGCCGTCGCCTACGGTCAGGGGGAGCGTGCCGCCCACAATCCACAGGCCCCATTGGCGGGCGCTGCGGGCCAAAAAGTCCTGGATGGGGCCCGCCCCCAAGGCCTCCTGGATCTGCAGCTTGTCGGTATCGCGCTGGCCCAGCAGGCAAAAGTACTCGGGCAACACCGCCAGCTCGGCACCGCTGGCCGCGGCTTCGGCCAGCAAAGCGGCGGCGCGGTCCAGGTTGGTCTGCAAATGGGTGCCCGAGACCATCTGGATGGCGGCAACTTTCATGGGTTAGGTTCCGGTTTGGTAGGGGCCTGGGCCTCTACTTTGGCACCGAACATCTTGTGCGGCACCTTGGTAATTTTGGGGTCGGCCCAGGTGCCGTCGATGTGGAATTGCTGGGTGGCCGCTTCGCTCAGCGGGCGCTGCAAGAACCACTGTGCCAGAAACGTGCCCAGCCCAATGGCCGGGTTGATCACCGCGGCTACCAGGGACGCGGTACCGGCGTTGATCTCGGGCACCACCAGCACTTTCAGGTCCTGGGTTTCGCGGGCAATGTCGGCGCTGCCCTCCATCATCACAGCGGCGTTCACGCCCTTCATTTGCAGGTTGTTGGTGGTGGCGCGGCCCTGGTCCACCTGCACGTCGCCACGTACCGAGTCGAACGCAAAACCTTCGCTGAACACATCGCGAAAGTCCAGCGCCAGGCGGCGCGGCAGAGCCTGCAGGTTGAGCACGCCCAGCAGCTTGGCCAGGCCGGGGTCGGCCTTCAGGAACTGGCCACTGTCGACCGCCAGGTTGAACTGCCCGCCCAGCGTGGCAGTGTCCAGCGCCAGCGGCGAGCCAAGCCAGTTGACCTGCCCGGCCATCTGGCCCTTGCCGCGGCGCACCACCCCGGGCATGCCAAAGCGGGCCAACAGTTGCCCCGCGTCGGCAATATCGAGCTGAAAGTTCAGCGTGGTGCGCCGGGGCGTGGTGGACCCGGCACGGCCCCCCAAGGCCACCCAGTTGCCGGTGGCGCTGAGCTGCGCGTCGGGGTTGGTGATGCTGAGCTTGTTCAGCCGCCATTCGCGCACGCCGGTATCGACCAGCCCGACCCCGCCAGCGCGGCCGCCGCGGTTGACGGCCTCCACCTCGACACGGCCGAGCTTTTTGCCTTTCAGGTCCAGCGCATCGACCACGATGTCCAGCGCAGGCACGGTGTCCGAGGGCTCGTCCAGCAGGGTTTCCATCTCTGTGGCGGTGCTGGGGGCCAGGGTCAGCCGGGTTAGCCGGGCATAAACACGGCCTGCGCTGGTATCGGCAGGTTGGCGGTATTCCACATAGCCATTGAGTTCCTGGGCATCGATGTTGGCGCGCCAGGTGGTGGCAAAGTGCGAGCCGTTGAGCACCAGCTGGTGCAGGGTACGGCCACCCAGCGTCAAGGCCTTGGCTTGCACGGCCAGGGTGGTAGGGGTGTAGCCGCTGGTGCTGCTGGAGGCCGAAGCGGCACTGCCGGTACCCGGTGGACCGGCCATTTTGGCGGCTAGCGCTTGCCAGGCATCGGCGCTCACGGTATCGACACGGATGTTGGCCGATACGCCCTCGGCGGGCATCAGCACCGACTCGCCGGGGGGCAGGCCCACCGACACGGTGCCCCGCAGCACCCTCGGCTCCGGGTCGGAAATATCCCGCACATAGACTACCGAAGCCACCGACCCGCCCACCCCCAGCGCCAGCGCCAGGCTGTCGCGCAAAGGCGGGCTGGTGCCGGGCAGCATCACATTGTCAAAACGCAAGGGCAGCAGCGTGTCGGCGGCTTTGGCCAGCGGCGCGGGCAGGTTCAGCGCCACGCCCTGCAGGTTGGTGGTGACGCTGATTTCGGGCACACCCTGGCGTACGCCCACCACCGCGGCATAGGCGGCACTGCCACTGGCGAACTGGGCGATCTGCGCCACTGCACCCAGCCCGGTGGCCTGGCGCAGGCCCTCGGCTGTCGCCACGCCCTGCACCTTCAACTGCAGACCGCCTTTCGCGGCATCGGCCATGCCGCCGTCGATCTTCGCGTCACCGCCCAGCATCCGGGCTTGGCCGCCGACCACCGCAAAGCCGGTGTCCGAAAAGTTGACCACCCCCCGGGCCCGGCCCAGGGCCGGGCTGCTCGGGGTGATTTGCACATCGTTGCCGCCCAGTGTGATGCTGCCCTGGACCTTGCTTTTGTCCATGTTGGCAATCGGCAATTGCAGGCGCAATTGCAGGTCGGCCGGGCCGCTGGCGGTGGCCTGGTCCAACGCATTACCGGTCATCTCGGCCAGCGGCGACCGGTTGACCACGCCCAGCATGTCAGCCAGCGGGCCGCGCCCCTGGGCTTTGACCACCACCACGCTGTGGCCCAGGTCGGCAATCTGGGCCTCGGCACGGGTCATCTGGAAACCAGTGGCCCCGGCCAAGCTGCCGCTGGCGCGGTTGATCTGCATCGTGTTGCCGTCAAACACCAGCTCGCCCGACAACTGCTCCAGCGCGGGCCAGGGCAAGGCGTTGGCCGGATGCAGACTGGAGGAAAGGCTGGGGGGAGCGTATGCGTAAGTGGCATCGCGCACCTCGGCGGCAATGCGGAACTCGCCCTGTCGGGGTTGGGTGAACGGAAAGTCGTACAGGTCGCCCTTGACGCGAAACTTCACTTGGTTGGCGCGGCCCGCCAACACCGCATCGCGCACGTAGTGGCGCACGTCGGCGTGCAGCTCCATGGGCAGGTAGCGGTGCACCCGCGTGGCTTCGCCCCGGCTTAACTGGCCCTGCAGGTCCAACACACCCGGAAAGCGCGCATGGCTGCTCGACTGTGCGGGGTCGCTGGTATGCCACTTGGCTTGCAGCAGGCCTTCGGCATCGGCATTGGCAAACCGTACCTCGCTGGCCTGCACCGCCAGGGCATCGCCCTGCTGTTGCCACGCTACCGTGGCCGAGAGCTGGTCCATGGGCACCACCGGTTCCTCGAACAGACCCGGCAGGTCGAGCGCGCCCTGGGCGATGCGCAGGTCTGCCTTGCCCCCGGCCTGGGTAATGTCAAAGTCCAGCGCCGCACCGCGCACACCGGGACGCCCCAGCGGCACCCGGTCTTTAGGGCTGGGCGCTGCCGGCACGCCCGCGGCCACGTTCAGCCCGGTGATGCGGCCTTTGGCGCTGTACGTGGTGGGGGCGGCAAGGGGTCCGTTCCAGCGGGATTCGATGTGCTCCACCTGCCCCTGGGGCTCATAGGTGGCCAGCATGCGGTGGGTGGCCGGGCCCAGCGGCAGGCTGTTGGCCATGTGCGCCAGCAAGGCCAGGTCCAGCCGGTCGGCGCGCAATGTGCCCTGCGCGGGCAGGCGGGGGGTCGCGTCCTGCAGGTGCAGCGACACATTGCCCCCTGGCCAGACCTGTCCGTCGTCGGTGGTGAACTGCAGGCCTTCGGTGGCCAATGCAAGGCTACCCGGTGATTGCTGCAAGGTGATGCGCCCTTGCAGCGACTGCAGCGCCAGCGGCTGCAGCCCGGCGGCCAAGGTGGCGCGGGCACCGGCCAGTGCCACATCAGCCGTGCCGCTGGTCACCTGCCCGTGCCGGATATCCACCCACACCCGCAAAGCCCCCACGCCCTCCCCCACGTCCACCCCCACATCGGCATAGCGGCGCAGTTGCGACACATCCACCCGGGGCAGGCTGGCGTAGGCCGGGCCATCCCATTCTTGCCAGCGGCCCCGGTGGGTGCTGAGCAAGGGCTGGCGGAACTGGGCGCTGAGGCTGAAACGGTCGCCCCAGTCCGCCGGGGGCGAGGCATCCAGGCGCAGGCTGTGGCCTAAACCCTTGTTGCGCATCACAAAATCTACGCCGCCCAGGGCCAGCGGCGGCGCGGCGCGCTGCTCGTCGGTCCAGCGCACCGTACCGCCGCGGACCACCAGCTCGGTTTGGGCAAACAGCCAGTCCAGGGTCTGGCCATCGCCGTTGCTGGTGTGGGAGACATCCAACCCGGCGATGGAGAGGCTGCCGTCCACGCTGCGGCGCACGTCCAGCTCGGGTTGGTCGATAAGAATGCTCTCGAAACCGCGTTTCAGCAGCGACGCAGGCGACAGCGTGGCGGTGACCCGCGACAGCTTCAGCGCCTCGCGCCCCTGGCCGTCCAGCAGGGCCACATCGCGCAGCTCAAACGAGGGGATCAGGTGCTCCGAATGCGCCGAGATGGCACCGATGCGCACCGGCAGCCCCAGCGCCTGGCTGGCACGGGTTTCCAGCCACGGGCGAAATTCGCCAATTCGCGGCACAATCCAGCCGTGTAAGGCTCCCCAGGCCAAGGCCAGCACCAGCCAAGCCGCCACCACCAAGCCCAGGCACCAGGATGCGGCAGTGGCGAACCAACGGAGCAGGCGTGTGGGATAGGTGCTGGAGATAGGCTTGGACTCAGTCATTGGACACATGGATGCAACCAGAATTATCACTCCCACGGCAGCCGCGCCTGCAGCAGGCCACCTCCTTTACGGTGTCACTTTGTTAAGCAGTCCCACACACATCGCGCCCTTGTCCGGCCACTCGCGTTTTGTGCAGCGTTTGCGCCGCCGCTACGCCAGCCAGCTCGACCTGCTGCCCCCCGGCCCGCCGGTGCGCGCCAGCATGGAGGCCACCCTGGCCACCCTGCGCGCCACCGGGCTGGACACGGGTGCGGCCCTGCGCAGCCTGCGCCAACTGGTGATGGAGCGCCTGGTGGTGCTGGACTGTGACGAGCAGGCCCCTCTGGAGGTGGTGACACGGGCCGTCACCGAATTGGCCGAAATCGCCCTGGATGCCGCCTGCGTCCACGCCTTTGCCCAACTGGATAGCCAGCACGGCGCGCCCCTGGCCCCGGACGGCAGCCGGGCCCAGATGTGGGTGGTGGGCATGGGCAAGCTGGGCGCGCGCGAGCTGAATGTGTCCAGCGACATCGACCTGATCTACGTCTACAACCATGACGGCGACACCGCGGGCCTGGTCGGCATGGGCGAGGGGCGGGGCCGCACCAGCAACCACGAGTACTTCTGCAAGGCCGTCAAGATCATCTACGCGCTGGTGGGCGACACCACCGAACACGGCTTTGTGTTCCGCGTCGATCTGGCGCTGCGCCCGCACGGCAATTCCGGCCCGGTGGCGGTGTCCATGGACGCGCTGGAAAACTACCTGCAAGAACAGGGCCGCGAATGGGAACGCTTTGCCTGGCTGAAAAGCCGGGTGGTCGCCCCGCGCAGCTGCATTCTTGACGCCAGCGCGCTGCGCACCGTGGTGCTGCCGTTTGTGTTCCGCCGCTACCTGGACTACGGCGTGTTCGACGCGCTGCGCAACCTGCACCAGCAGATCCGCGACCATTCGGCCAAGCGCAGTGCGGGCCGCCCCGAGCGGGCCAACGATGTCAAGCTGTCGCGCGGCGGCATCCGCGAGATCGAATTCACCGTGCAATTGCTGCAGGTGGTGCGTGGCGGCCAGTTCCCCGAGCTGCGCACCCGCCCCACGCTGGACGCACTACCGCGCCTGGCCCATGCTGGGCTGATGCCCCAGGCCACCGCCGACGCGCTGGCCCGGGCCTACACTTTTTTGCGCCGGGTGGAGCACCGCATCCAGTACCTGGACGACCAGCAAACCCATGTGCTGCCCACCATAGATGCCGACCTGGCCTGGATCGCCCACAGCATGGGCTACCCCCAATGCTGCGCCTTCCTGACCGAGCTGGACACCCACCGCGAGCTGGTGGCGCAAGAGTTCGACACCCTGCTGGGCGGTAAAAAAGAATGCAAGGGCTGCAACGGCAAAACGGGTAAGACGGGTTACGCCGGGCCGGGCGACCTGTCGGGTACACCCGACCTGGCCACCCTGGCCGAGCGCCTGGACGAACCCTTGAAGGCCCGCCTGCTGCGCTGGTCCACCCACGCCCGCGTGCTGGCCCTGCGCGATCTCTCCAGCGCCCGGCTGTCACGGCTGGTGCAGCGCACCCTTGGCTGGCTGCAAGACGGCAGCACCAGCATCGACGGCGTGCTGCGCTGGATGGACTGGATCGAACCCCTGCTGCGCCGCGACCACTACCTGGCCCTGCTGCTGGAACGCCCCTCGGTACACCAACGCCTGCTGCGCCTGCTGGCCACCGCTAAATGGCCCGCCCGCTACCTGCAGCTGCACCCTGGCGTGATCGACGAGCTGGCATCTGATGCCATGCTGGCCGAGCGCTTCGACCCCGTCGCGCTGGAAGCCGAGCTGGAAGCCCGCCGTACCTCGCTGCAGATCACGCAAGAAGACGACGAAGAAACCCTGCTCAACCTGCTGCGCCGCGCCCACCATGCCGAGCTGTTCCGCACCCTGGCGCGCGACGTGGAACGCCGCATCAGCGTCGAGCAGGTGGCCGACGACCTCAGCGCACTGGCCGAAGTGGTGCTGCGCGTCACCGCCCGCTGGTGTTGGCAGCGCCTGCCCAGCCACCATCTGGACGAACCGCGCTTTGCCGTCATCGGCTACGGCAAGCTGGGCGGCAAGGAGCTGGGCTACGGCAGCGACCTGGACATCGTGTTTGTGTACGAGGACGAAGACGAACGCGCACCCGAGGTTTACGCCCAACTGGTGCGCAAGCTCATCAACTGGCTGAGCGTCAAAACCTCTGAGGGCGACCTGTTCGAAATCGACACCGCCCTGCGACCCAACGGCAACTCCGGCATGCTGGTCACCACCCTGAACGCCTATGCGGGCTACCAGGAAGGCCGGGGCAGCAACACCGCCTGGACCTGGGAGCACCAGGCCATGACGCGCGCCCGCTGCGTACTCGGCCCCGACACCATGTGCCATCGGTTTGACACCATCCGCCAAAACGTCATCACCGCCCCGCGCGACCTGCCCGCCCTGCAGGCGGAGATCGTCGCCATGCGCAACAAGGTCCGCGCCGCCCACCCGGTGCGGGGCAGTGATAGCAACAGCAGCTTCGACGTGAAACACAGTACTGGTGCCATGGTGGACGCAGAATTTGCCGTGCAGTTTCTGGTGCTGGCCCACGCCGCCCAGCACCCCACGCTGCAAGACAACGTGGGCAACATCGCCCTGCTGCAGCGCGCCGAAGCCTGCGGCCTGCTGCCCCCCGAGATCGGCGAGGCGGCGGCCAACGCCTACCGCGAACTGCGCAAGGCCCAGCACCAGGCGCGCCTGAACGAAACCCCCACCCAGGTAGCACCGCCGCTGCTGCAGAAAGAGCGGGACGCGGTGCTGGCGCTGTGGGGGGCAGTGTTTGGCTAAGGCTAGTACCGTATGAAGACCACTGCGAGCCAAAGTCGCGCGACGCATTCACGCACGCAATGCCAAAAATTGCGAGATACGTCCTAGAGGCGCCCCAGCATGGGTCTCACGGTACCGGCTCGTGGAGTGCTCGGCCTGGCCACTTGCCACTCTAGCAACCCCTACGATCGCTTAAAATCAGCGCATTTAGAGCGGTCATCAGGGCAGAAATTACGGTGAAGTTGCAAGCTGTCCGTCTGGGACTACGCGCCGCCTAGTCCATTTTAGTTTGACCCTCTTGAAAAATAATCTACCGCCTATAGCCATTGCGTCCAAACCGGCGCGGCCCAAAACGTTGCACTTCAAGGGAGGATCGCATGGAGTGCTTCTCTTGCATGGTCTCAGCAGCAGTCCACTAGAACTGCAGTTTGTTGCCCGAGGCCTGCAACGCGCAGGCTACACGGTACGCGTCCCCGTGATACACGGCTATACGTATGGCCTCCTGGGTGACCGCCCACAATCTGTAGCACAGTGGCTGGACACCGCGCTCAAAAATCTGGACGATCTGCTAGCCGAGTGCGACACCGTGTCTTTGGGTGGCCTGTGTTTAGGGTCGGTCATGGCATTGAGGATTGCAGCGTTACGTTCTAACCAGTTGTCTTCCGTGCTGGCACTGTCAACGGCGCTCCACTATGACGGCTGGGCGAATCCTTGGTACACGGCGCTGTTGCCCTTGGCCCGCTATGTCCCTTTTGCGCCCAAGATCAAGATCAAGGAAGGCGAGCCCTTTGGATTGAAGGACGAGCGCATGCGCGCCTGGATCGCACGCCAGATGGAGGAGGCTGGCAAGTCGGATGCAGGCGCCTCGGTTCTGCATGTAAGTGAACTTTTAAAGGCCCGAGAGCTGATTGCGCTGACCCGCAAAGTCTTGCCCGATATCACCTGCCCAGTTTTGCTGATCCACGCCAAGGAAGACGAGTGCGCAACACCACGCAGTAGCTACGAAGTGGCCTCGCGCGTCCAATCGTCCGCCATACGCTGCATCTTACTGAGCGATAGCTATCATATGATCAGCATAGATCGGGAAAAAGAGCGCGTACTCTCAGAGATATTGCAGTTCGTTTCGGACACCAGGAAAATCGCTCCGATCGATAACGCTCTAAAAGCGCCCGGCGTTCGACCAGCATTAGATGGTCGCATAGGAATTGGTAGATGACGGAAAAAGAAATGCACGCGCTGAACATTGTTCGCAGTTCCTTAGAGCGCTACACCGATTCACCCGTGGAAGCAATTGGAATGGAGACCCTATTGGCAGACATCCAGGTGGATTCGTTGACCACGGCCGAGTTGCTTTTCGAGTTAGAAGACTGGCTGGAAACCACCATTCCCGAAACCCCTAACCTGCCACAGAGCGTGTCAGATCTGGTAAGCATGTTGGAGCCCTACCTCAACGAGGACGGCAGCAAAAAACCCCTATGAAGCGCCGAGTTGCCATTACCGGCCTGGGTCTGGTTTCAAGCCAAGGCCAATCCCCTGCTGCAGCATTTGAAGCCTGGTGCAATGGCATTTCCGACATTGCCTTGCACGATATTGGCGAAGCGCCTTACACCACTGTGGTGCCGTTTGCCTTGTGCCTGGGTTTCGATCCTACCGCGGTGCTGGGGCGCAGCCGCCTGGCCACTATGGAGCGCGTCAGCCAGCTGAGCGCTGTGGCAGCCACGTCGGCTTGGCATGATGCGCAACTGGAGGGATTGGATGCTACGCAGCGTGATAGTGCCTGCGTGCTTTGGGGTACGGGTGGTGGTGGTACCAATACCACCGAGCGTAGCTACCGCGATCTGTTTGTCAAACAACGTCCGCGCATTTCACCGCTGTCCGTTGTCCTCGGCATGCACAACGCAGCAGCTTCGCATATCGCCCTGCAATTGGGCTTGGGTGGCGATTGCCTGACGTACTCCGTCGCGTGTGCCTCCTCGGCCGTCGCAGTGGGCGAGGCGTTTCGGCGCGTGCAATCGGGACAGGCAGATATTGTTGTGGCCGGTGGTGCCGAAGCGGCCATGCCGTTTGGCATAGTGAAAGCCTGGGAGGCCATGAAGATCATCGCACCCGCGGGTACGCAGCCCGAGGCCAGCTGCCGTCCCTTCCACGCTGGCCGACAGGGTTTGGTTCTAGGTGAAGGATCGGCGGCGTTGATCCTGGAAGACTGGGAACACGCACACCGCCGCGGTGCCCGCATTTACGCCGAGATAGCTGGATACGGCAGTAGTTGCGACCATATGCACCTGACGACACCCGACGCCCAAGGCCAGTTGCGCGCTTTGCGCCAAGCCTTGCGGGATGCCCGCGTGAACCCCGAAGACGTACAGTACGTCAATGCGCATGGCACGGCCACGCTAGACGGCGACGCGGTGGAAATCGCGGCTTTGCGGACATTGCTCGGCGCACATGCTCCGCACACGCTTGTGAGCGCCACCAAGTCCATGCACGGTCACCTGCTGGGGGCGGCGGGCGCGATCGAGATCATGGCTACCGCATTGGCACTGCAGACCCAAAACGTACCGCCCACGGCGCATCTGGACCAAATCGATCCCGCCTGCGCCGGATTGGACCATGTGTGCGGCACGGGCCGTGCAGGCGTCAAACTCCAGGTTGCGCTGTCCAATTCCTTTGCGTTTGGTGGCAGCAACGCGGTCCTGGTACTGAAGGCCGCGTGATCTAGGCCTATGGGGTGCGGATGGCCCCACGCCTTGGCGAGTTCCTGAACGGCTTCGCCCCAACAGGGGACCAAGCATCCCTCCCCGCGCGCAGGTCCGGGCCAGCGCAATACGATACGTCCGCCGCCAAACCGCAAGGAGCCTCCCGCATGCATCTCTCCCGTTGGTCTATTCTGTGCACGCTGCCGCTGTGGCTGGCGGGCTGTGCCATAACGCCGCCACCGACCCATGTCGCGGCCCAGGCCCCTGCACAATGGCAGGCCCCGCTGCCGCACCGCGGGCAATTGGGCGACTTGTCCAACTGGTGGACGCGGCTGGACGACCCGCTGCTGGTGCAGTTAATCGAGGCAGCCCAGAATGTCAGTCCATCAGTGGCCTCCGCCGCATCGCGAATTGCCCAGGCCCGCGCCAGCACGGTAGGCGCCGATGCCGCGCTGGGCCCCAGCTTGAACGCCACAGTCAACGCCAGCCGCAGCGCCACCAAGCCCCTTTCGCCCCCCGCCACGCTGGTACAGGGCGACCTGCAAGCTGCCTGGGAGATCGACCTGTTCGGTGCCCAGCGTGCCGCGCTGAACGCCGCCCAGGCGCGCCAGCAGGGCACCCAGGCGCTGTGGCACGACGCCCGCGTATCCGTGGCCGCCGAGGTGGCCAACCAGTACGTCAACGTGCGCGCCTGCGCCCTGTTGCGCGGCCTGGCCGGCGAAGACGCCCGCTCGCGCCAGGAGACGGCCCGCCTGTCGGGCTTGAGCACCCGCGCCGGCTTCACCGCTCCGGCGGTGGACGCGCTGGCCCGCGCCAGCGCCGCCGAGGCGAATAACCGGCTGAACCAGCAGCTCACGCAGTGTGACCTGTACCTGAAAGCCATGGTCGCGCTGACCGCGCTGCCCGAGGCAGAGCTGGCACAAAAACTGGCTACAGCGCCCGCACCTTCTGCGCAAATAGCTATTTTTTCAATAGCATCCATTCCGGCCCAGGCACTGGCCCAGCGGCCCGATGTGTTCAGCGCCGAGCGCGACGTGGCTGCCTCCAGCTTCGACGTAGGCAACGCCCAGGGGCAGCGCTACCCGCGCCTGAGCTTGAATGGCTCCATCGGAGCCATGCGCTACCGCTCCACCGCAAGCAACGATGATTTTGCAAGCTGGTCCATCGGACCACTGACGGTATCTCTGCCCGTGTTCGACGGCGGACAACAAGATGCAAACATCGACGCCGCCCAGGCCCGCTACACCGAGGCCGTGGCCCTGTACCAGGCCAAGGTGCGCCAGGCCGTGCGCGAGGTAGAGGAAGCCCTGGTCAACCTGCTCAGCAGCGACGACCGCATGGCCGACACCCAGACCGCCGCCGCCGGCTACCAGGCGTCGTACAACGCCACCCAGGCGCGCTACAAGGCCGGTGTGGCCAGCCTGCCCGAACTCGAAGACGCGCGCCGCACCGCCCTGGCCGCCGATACCAACGTCATCGCCCTGCAGCGCGAGCGCCTGCTGGCCTGGGTGGCGCTGTACCGCGCCGTGGGTGGCGGCTGGCCCGGCCCCGATGCCAACACCACCAGCACAGCCAGTACCGCCCGCTAGCCCTGACACGACCCTGGACACACCGCATGACTTTCAAACCCAACGCTATCTTTTTTACAGCTTCTTGCGCACTGTCTATCTGCGCTGCAGGCCTTTTTTCTATAAATTCCCAAGCGGCGGATGACAAGCCCCAGGCCCAGCCCAAGCCCGCCCTCAGCGTCACCACGGTGCAGCCGCGGGCACTGGCCTGGCCGCTGCAGCTCAGCGCCAACGGCAACGTCGCCGCCTGGCAAGAAGCCAGCATCGGCAGCGAGGCCACCGGCCTGCGCCTGCTGGAGGTGCGCGCCAATGTGGGCGACGTGGTGCGTGCCGGCCAGGTGCTGGCCACATTCGCCGCCGAGAGCGTGCAAGCCGACTTGGCCCAGGCCCGCGCCAACCTGCTGGAGGCCGAGGCCAATGCGCTGGACGCCGGCGGCAACGCGGCCCGCGCCCGCACCCTGCAAAGCACCGGCGCCCTGAGCGAGCAGCAGATCAACCAGTACCTCACCACCGAGCAGGTTGCCAAGGCCCGCGTCGCCGCCGCCAAGGCTAGCGTGGTGGTGCAGCAGCAGCGCATGAGAAACACCCAGGTAGTGGCCCCCGACAGCGGCGTCATCAGCGCCCGCAGCGCCACCGTGGGTGCGGTGCTGGGCAGCGGCACCGAGCTGTTCCGCATGGTGCGCCAGGGGCGGCTGGAGTGGCGCGCCGAGGTCACCGCCGCCGAGCTGGAGCGCATCCAGGTCGGCACTACGGCCCTGGTCAGCACCGCCAATGGCACGCCGATCAAAGGCAAGGTGCGCATGGTCGCGCCCACGGTGGACCCGCAAACCCGCATGGGGCTGGTTTACGTGGACTTGCAAAGCAAGCAGCTCAAGCCCGGCATGTTCGCCAAGGGCGCGTTTGAACTCGGCCAGACCAGCGCGCTGACCGTGCCGCAAACCGCTGTGGTGGTGCGCGATGCCTTCAGCTTTGTGTACCGCGTGGGCAAAGACCAGCGGGTGGCCCAGGTCAAGGTGCAAACCGGGCGGCAGCTGGGCGACCGGCTGGAGATCACCAGCGCGCTGGAGCCCGATGCCGTGCTGGTGGCCAGCGGCGCGGGCTTTTTGAACGACGGCGACCGGGTGCGCGTGGTCGACAATTCCAAGCCTAATGTGCCTCCAGCGCAGATAGCACCTACACCAGCAGCTAGCAAATAAAGAGCAGGCCATGAACGTCTCCTCCTGGTCCATCAAGAACCCGATTCCGGCGGTGATGCTGTTTGTACTGCTGACGTTTGCCGGGCTGCTGTCCTTCAACGCCATGAAGGTGCAGAACTTCCCCGACATCGACCTGCCCACCGTCATAGTCACCGCCAGCCTTCCCGGCGCAGCCCCGGCCCAACTAGAAACCGAGGTGGCCCGCAAGCTGGAGAACTCCATCGCCACCGTGCAGGGCCTGAAGCACATCTACACCTCGGTAAGCGACGGCGTCGTCTCCGTCACCGCCGAGTTCCGGCTGGAGAAGCCGGTGCAAGAGGCGGTGGACGACGTGCGATCCGCCGTGGCCCGCGTGCGCAGCGACCTGCCGGGCGACGTGCGCGACCCCATCGTCAACAAGGTGGACATGGCGGCCCAGCCGGTGCTGGCCTTCACCATCCGCTCATCCAAGCTGGATGCCGAGGCGCTGTCGTGGTTTGTGGACTTTGATGTCACCCGCAAGCTGCTGGCGGTGCGTGGCGTGGGGGCCGTCACCCGCGTGGGCGGCGTGACCCGCGAGGTGCAGGTAGCGCTGGACCCGCTCAAGCTGCAGGCGCTGGGCGCCACCGCCGCCGACATCTCGCGCCAGCTGCGCCTGGTGCAGCTGGACAGCGCGGGTGGCCGCGCCGACCTGGGCGTGGGCGAGCAGCCGGTGCGCACCCTGGCCACGGTGCAGACTGTCCAGGAGCTGGGCCAGTTGCAACTGGCGCTCAGCGATGGCCGCCGCATCCGCCTCGACCAGGTGGCCACCGTGACGGACACGGTGGCCGAGCAACGCTCTGCGGCCCTGCTTAACGGCCAGCCAGTGGTTGGCTTTGAGGTGTCGCGCAGCCGCGGCGAGAGCGAAGTGGCGGTGGGCGCGGCGGTGCAAACCGCGCTGGCCGAGCTCAAGCTACAGCACCCCGATATGGAGCTTACCGAGTCCTTCAACTTCGTGGCCCCGGTGGAGGAGGAATACACCGGCTCCATGCACCTGCTGTACGAAGGCGCGATATTGGCGGTGGCCGTGGTGTGGCTGTTTTTGCGCGACTGGCGGGCGACTTTTGTGTCGGCCGTGGCGCTGCCGCTGTCGGTGATTCCGGCCTTCATCGGCATGTATTTGCTGGGCTTTTCAGTCAACGTGATCACGCTGCTGGCCCTGTCGCTGGTGGTCGGCATTCTGGTGGACGACGCGATTGTGGAGGTGGAAAACATCGTGCGGCACCTGCGCATGGGCAAGACCCCGTACCAGGCGGCCATGGAGGCGGCAGACGAGATCGGCCTGGCCGTGGTGGCCACCACCTTCACCCTGGTGGCGGTGTTTTTGCCCACCGCCTTCATGAGCGGCATTGCGGGCAAGTTCTTCAAGCAGTTTGGCTGGACCGCCTCGCTGGCAGTGGTGGCATCGCTGATCGTGGCGCGGGTGCTCACGCCGATGATGGCGGCCTACATCTTGAAGCCCATCGTAGGGGCCGAGAAAGACGCCGGCTGGATGCGCGTCTACATGCGTTGGGCAGCGTGGTGCCTGAAGCACCGGGTGCTGACCATGGTGGGGGCCACGGTGTTTTTTATCGGCTCCATCGCACTGATTCCACTGCTGCCCACCGGCTTCATCCCGCCCGACGACAACTCGCAAACCCAGGTGTACATCGAGCTGCCGCCTGGCTCCACCCTGGCGCAAACCCAAGTGTCTGCCGAGCAGGCACGCACGCTGATTGCCCAGGTAGCGCACGTCAAAAGCATCTACACCACCATTGGCGGCGGCAGCGCGGGCGGCGACCCGTTTGCCCCCCCCGGGGCCGCCGAGGCGCGCAAGGCCACGCTGACCATTTTGCTCAGCGACCGGGGCGAGCGCCCGCGCAAACAGGGCATTGAAAACAACATCCGCACCGCGCTGGAGCCGCTGCCCGGCGTGCGCAGCAAGGTCGGCCTGGGCGGCTCGGGCGAAAAATACATCCTGGTGCTCACCGGCGAAGACCCGGTCGCCCTGCAGGCCGCCGCGCAGGCGGTGGAAAAAGACCTGCGCACCATCCCCGGCCTGGGCAGCGTCGCGTCCAGCGCCAGCCTGATCCGGCCCGAGATCGCGGTGCGGCCCGACTTTGCCCGCGCCGCCGACCTGGGCGTGACCAGCAGCGCCATCGGCGAGACGCTGCGCATCGCCACGCTGGGCGACTACGACATTTCACTGCCCAAACTCAACCTGTCGCAGCGCCAGGTGCCCATCGTCGTCAAGCTCGACGACGCGGCCCGCAAAGACTTGACCGTGCTGGAGCGCCTGGCCGTGCCGGGCACGAAACCTGGTATTGGCCCGGTGATGCTGGGCCAGGTGGCCACGCTGGAGACCAACGGCGGCCCCGCCGTCATCAGCCGCTACGACCGCACCCGCAACGTCAACTTCGAAATCGAACTGTCGGGCCTGCCGCTGGGCGATGTGAAAGAAGCGGTGCAAAAACTGCCCGCCATGGCCCAGCTACCGCCCGGCGTGAAGGTGGTGGAAATTGGCGATGCCGAGGTAATGGGCGAGCTGTTCGCCAGCTTTGGCCTGGCCATGCTGACCGGGGTGCTGTGCATCTACATCGTGCTGGTGCTGCTGTTCAAAGACTTCCTGCACCCTGTGACCATCCTGTGCGCGCTGCCGCTGGCGCTGGGCGGGGCCTTCGTGGGCCTGCTGATCGCGCAAAAAAGCTTCTCCATGCCCTCGCTGATCGGCCTGATCATGCTGATGGGCATCGCTACCAAGAACTCCATCCTGCTGGTGGAGTACGCCATCGTGGCGCGCCGAGGCCAACCGGCACACGACGGCCGGCCGGCCGTCGTTGGAATGTCGCGCATAGAAGCCCTGCTGGATGCGTGTCACAAACGCGCCCGCCCCATCATCATGACCACCCTGGCCATGGGCGCAGGCATGCTGCCGATTGCGCTGGGCTGGGGCGCGGCCGATTCCAGTTTCCGCAGCCCGATGTCGGTGGCGGTGATCGGCGGGCTCATCACCTCTACGGTGCTGAGTTTGCTGGTGGTGCCTGCGGTGTTTACCTATATCGACGATCTAGAGCACTGGTTTAGGCGCATGGGCGCGAAGATGCGGGGGAAACCGGCCCCAGGGGCAGCCCAACTGCCCCCGGCACCGCAGCCCAAGGCGCTATCGTAATAAGAGCTGTTGGTGCAGGTAATACAAGCGCCAGCAGCCTTTTTGTTTAAATTTTTGATGTAACTCCTGCTATGCCACGCGTACTCTTCATCTGCAGCCGCAACAGACTGCGCAGCCCCACGGCGGACCAAATCGAATAGGCCGACATCATCTGTGTGATGGAGAAGCGGCACCGCACGCAACTGGCCCAGCGGTTCAAGCGGCACTTATCCGGCAAGAAGGTGGTGTGTCTGGATATTCAGGACAACTACCAGTTCATGCAGCCGGAGCTTGTGGCGTTGTTGGAGAAACGGGTGCCGGGGCATTTGCGGTAGACGCACGTATTGGCCTGGAGCGACCGTTAACCGAAAACCGTCAAACGACTGTTACAGGCTGGTTGCTGCCAGTCAACTTTGGCGATCTAGTGACGGCTTGGCCGATACCGGCCATTGCCAAGCTTTGCAGTCGGATGCTTGCAGAACTGCCGTAAGCTGACATTTCATGGGCGAGCCCAGTCACATCATTCAACTGTAGCCCTTCCCCTTCAGGAACTGGCGCTGTCGACCCAAAGCAGACAGGAGGTGATCAAATCGTGCGAGTCGCACTGCTACCCTCCGTGACTTCACAGAAGAAGAATGAACCGTCTAACGTCGGCGTATCGAGCAGTAATGACATTACATACAGGCACTACATTACAAGAAAGTAGATTGAGAAGGGATTTCTAGTGACGGTTGAACAGTGCTTTCTTGGTGTTTGTTTCATCCCTCTCGACAGCAGCGGGCAGAAATTTTTCGGCTTCTCCGAGTTCCTCGCTGGCCTCGCGCTGATGGTACTGGCTTGGACGATCGCAGACGTTCGCTACCGGTTTCGCGTCCGAACTGCGCCTTTACCTCTGCTGGGCTTCACGTTCTCGGTCGTCGCTATCGTCGGTGTGCTCACCCTGCTAACGGACCTCTGGCGTGCCGAGCAGTGGTTGGTACCAAAAGGCAACCTCTTGACGCCTGCGTCGTGGCAAGCGGTTTTGGGCGGACTGTTCCTGCTGACCTTCCTCACTTGGGCATGGTTCGCGTTCATCCGGCCACCCATATACGGTCGGTACAACGCTGAGCGCTTCGCACAGACCCTGTATAGATTCATTCTGAAAGGCTCACCGGCAGAGCTTGCCGTCATCGCTGACGAACTCGCCTACTCGGCCAGTACGCTCGTCCGCTTCGCCACGGACAGAGGCAAACGCAAGAACTATCGGCTAGAGCGAGAAGACAAGGAGAAGAACGTCCCTCCGAAGGTGGAGGGATATGCCAACGATCTACTTCTGCTCATCGCCGACAAGCGGTTGTGCCGTGCAATCGTCGAGTCGTCGCCGGGCACCGCGCTAGCGGTGTTCCATGCACTTGCCAACATGAAAAAGCACGGCATCCAGGTGGAGACCTTTGCTAAGAACATAGCGAATGAGGCATTGGCAAATAAGGACTCTTTTCTCTACCACGAGACCGAGGGCTATGAGTCGGGCCTGATTGGCTATCACAAGCCTCTCAGCCAGGCGATGTTCGCCAACTATCAAATGGTCGAGACAATCGGAACTCTCCTTGACCCTGACATATATGGCAAGAGGGAATGGGATGCTGAGCAATGGGAGGCTTACTGTAGGGTGGTCTTGATGACCTTCCGTAGCTATGTCAAAGAGGGGTACGGAGAGCATTCGTTCGTGCTGTATCGCGCCAAGCGTTACATCGAGAACGCTGCCTCTGATCTCTACAAGCTGAACGAACTTGCCAACAATTGGGACACAGATTTGTCCCGCCGTCTTCGAGTCGTTGTCGAGTTCGTAAAGAACGCGGTCAAGATTCTTGACGAGAAGGGCGTTCCCGATCATGGTCGCGTTCGTGTGAGAGCGAAGCACGGACACCCGCGCGAGACCTTCTACGATCACATGGCCAGCATGATTTTCGAGGTGATCTTCCATGCGTCGGCCGTCAGATCGCCACAGTGGGGATGCTGGTCGATCCAGCACAACTCGGTGTGGGGCGAACTGTTCAACTTCGATCACCTCAATGGCCCCGCCGGCAAGGTGGTGAAATTCAAGGTGCGACGACTCCTGTACGACGAGATTGCCGACATGAAGCGCTTCCCTAACTTCAAAGGAGCAAAGATTCTCGGCTTCTGCCTGAACGTGATGGGACTCACTGACAAGCAGGGCGATTACGACAAGGACAGTCGGGCGCTTCAAGGGGCAGTGTTGGCTTGGACGAGGAAGAACTTTGTCTGGCTGCACGGGTACAACCCGCGTGTAGCAGAAGCGTGCTTGGTGGACGGCATGGCCTTTGACCCGGAGAATCGGCGATTAGTGCGCACGTCTCCAGCCGAAGGACTTAGGCGCGAGCCGAGCTACATGTACCTTGAGCTTGACCTACCCTCAGACCAAGCCGAGCTTATTGCGACCTGAGTCGCATCGGCATTGACAAACTCATATCAGCCTCACCCGTTGATCGGCTGCTTCTGTGGCCTGCAAGTGTCAACTTCGGGTCGGGAGTACCCGCTCACAGCAGCCGGTAGTTGATTTACAAGATGCCGCGTATGGCGGCACCTCACCAAAGTCGGCGGTACACATGAAACCAGTCGTCGGGCTGGCGAGAACGCCAGGTCTCGGGTATCAGTTGCAGGACAGAAGGCGTACTGTCACGATCCAGTCGCAACCGGCGGCAGCCGCTGCGTTGCAAACATTAAAGCCAGCAAAAGCGCTTGCCTCCCCAACCCCCTCCCGGTTACCCTGAGTCTCATGTCATCAAATCGCCACAATTTTTCGCTAGTCCCCATTGAAGCAGATATGGGCGTTCTGTCCTGGTGGCGGGCGCTGTGCGCGATTGCGGTACTGAATGTATGCCTGTGGCTCGCCGTGCTGCATCTGGGGCCGGGCAGCGGTATCCACGCGGGGCTGCAGCTGGCCTTGTCCGGCGTGTACGTGCTGGTGTGCGCCTATCGCTCGGTGCTGCCGCGGGTGGACCTGGAGCGGCTGGTGGTGGTGGACACGCGGCTGTCCAGCATCTTCCTGGGCCGTAGCGCGGCCACGGTGGCCGAAATCTGCTTTGCGCTGCAGCTGGGGCTGCTGGTACACCAGCTGGGCGTGCATGCCGGCCTGCCGTGGGTGCAAATGGCGGCTTGGGCGATACCGGTGTTCATGGTGGTGGCACAGGGTTTTTGCTGGCACAGCGTGCTGACGCTGAACCACATCACCCAGGCGGTGGAGTCCTCGCTGTGGGCGGCGGGCTTCTCGTGGATGGCGGCACTGCTGGGCATCATCGCGCTGGACAGCAGCGGCTGGGTGCACGCGCTGGCCGTCGTCGGCATCCTGGGCTCGGTGTCCTTCGTGGCCTATGTGCTCTGCGTGGATGTGCCGATGTACTGGCGCCGCTACCAGCATGGCCGCGCGCATGGGCTGGCCTATATGCGCCTGGACCAGGGCGCACGCGATGCCTGGCAGCGCCGCGTGCCCAGCGGCAACTGGGCGGCATGGAAGGCCGATGCGCTGTGGTTGACGCCGTACTTCAGCTTCGGCGTGTGGGTCAGCATCGCGATGGTGTTCGTGCCCGGCACCTGAATCGGCCAGGGAGCGGCATCGCCCTGCGCAGTCAACCCGGCCATGACCCAAGGCCAACGAAGCCCTCCCCGCGTCTATAGCGGCACATTGCAGGCCATCAAAGACATGGAGCCGCAGCCCATCTCGCCCGCGTCGCCACCGGCTACACAAACACCTGCGCCACCAGCCACACATTCGCCCCACTGACCACGCCAAACACGCCCCAGGCGCACAGCTTCAGCACCGGGCCGTTGGCGTACGCGCCCATCAGCTTGCGGCTGCTGGTGAAGCGCACCAGCGGCCAGATGGCGAAGGGCAGCTGGAAGCTGAGGACTACCTGGCTCAGCACCAGCATCTTGCCAATGCCCGCGTCGCCCAGCCACCACACGCCAATGAAGGCGGGCACCAGGGCCAGGGCGCGGGTCAGCAGGCGGCGCTGCCAGCAAGGGATCTTCAGGTCTAAGAATCCCTCCATCACGATCTGGCCCGCGATAGTGCCGGTGAAGGTGGAGCTTTGGCCCGAGGCCAGCAGGGCGATGGCAAACAGGCTGGCGGCCAGTGCGCTGCCGACCACGGGTTCGATCAGGTGGTAGGCATCGGCAATATCGCTGACCTCGCGGTGGCCACTGGTGTTGAAGGCGCTGGCGGCCAGAACCAGGATGGCGGCGTTGACCAGCAAGGCCAGCGATAGCGACACCAGCGCGTCCAGCGTGCACCAGCGCACGGCCTCGCGCCGCCCGGCCTCGGTGGGCGCGAGGCGGCGGGTCTGCACGATGGAGGTGTGCAGGTAGAGGTTGTGTGGCATCACCGTGGCACCGACGATGCCGATGGCCAGGTACAGCGCGCCGGGCTGTTGCAGGCGCTGCAGGCTGGGCACAAAGCCGATGGCCACGTCCGCCCACACCGGCTGCGACAGCGCCAGCTCCGCCACAAAACAGCCTGCGATGGTGGCCACCAGCCCCAGCACAATCGCTTCCACCCGCCGAAAGCCCGCGCCCTGCAGGCCCAGCACCAGCACGGTGTCAAACGCGGTGATGGCAATGCCCACCGGCACCGACACGCCCAATAGCAGGTGCAGGGCCAGCGCGCTGCCCAGTACCTCGGCCAGGTCACAGGCCACGATGGCCAGCTCGGCCCCCAGCCAAAGAAAGCGGTTCACCGCGGGCGAATACTGTTCGCGGCACAGGCGGGCCAGGTCCTTTTGCGCCACGATGCCTAGCCGCACGCACAGGGTCTGCAGCAGCATTGCCGCCAGGCTGGCCAGCAGCACCACAAACAGCAGGCCGTAGCCAAAGCGCGAACCGGCTTCGATGTCGGTGGCCCAGTTGCCGGGGTCCATATAGCCCACCGACACCAGCAGGCCGGGTCCGGCGTAGCGCAGCAGTTTTTTGTGGAACGGCAGGCCAGGGGCGACGGCCACGCTGCCTTTGACTTCGGACGGGCAAAACGGCGCGGTGGCGGTGCGGGGGAGTGCAAACATCCGCCAAAGTATAGAAGCGCGCTACACGCTGGCCGATATGCAATTGCTATGCTTGTCATAGCTAGTAGCGCAGACACTATCTGCGCTAGAGGCACTTTTTATATAAATTTCGGGTAAATGCATGGCCGTGCGCTGGGCGGCGGCGGCACTGGTGTTTTCCCTGTGCCGTTGGCAGGCCATTCCGGCTTCCAATCTGTATGCTTCAAAGCGCTTTGAATGGCGGTTTCCCCTACACTCGCGGCAACTTCCATTCCACCCATTTACCCATCCACCGGCCGCACCATGCTTTCCGTCGCACACCAAACCCAACTCGCCCACCAGCACGTCGCCGCCGCCCTGAAAGCCCGCCCCGAGGCCAAGGCCGCGCGCAAGGCCTGGAAGGCGTTCGAAGCCCGGCTGGACACGCACTTCCCGCAGCTGGTGCAAGAGCTGGCCCCGCTGTACGGCGCGCGGCGCGACTTTCTGGATTTTCTGGTGGACCTGCTGTCCAAGGCCTTCGATGCCTGGAACGCCCGCCCGGCGGATTTGCAGGCGCTGGACGTGCAACGCGAGAAGAACCCGCGCTGGTTCCAGTCGCAAAAAATGCTAGGCGGCGTGTGCTACGTGGATTTGTACGCGGGCAACCTCAAAGGCCTGCAAAAGCAGATTCCCTACTTCAAGGAGCTGGGGCTGACCTATCTGCACCTGATGCCACTGTTTAAATGCCCGGACGGCAACAGCGACGGCGGCTACGCGGTCAGCAGCTACCGCGAGGTCAACCCGGCCCTGGGCACGATGGCCGACCTGCAAAACCTGGCCGCCGCGCTGCGCGCCGAGGGCATCAGCCTGGTGCTGGACTTCATCTTTAACCACACCTCGGACGAGCACGCCTGGGCCACGGGTGCGGTGGCGGGCGACCCGCAGTATGCCGACTTTTACTACCTGTTCCCCGACCGCACGCTGCCGGATGCGTACGACAAAACCGTGCGCGAGATTTTCCCCGACCAGCACCCCGGCGCGTTCTCGCAGCTGCCCGATGGCCGCTGGGTCTGGACCACCTTCAACAGCTTCCAGTGGGATTTGAACTACAGCAACCCCGCCGTGTTTACCGCCATGGCGGGCGAGATGCTGGCGATTGCCAACCTGGGCACCGAGATTTTGCGCATGGACGCGGTGGCCTTTGTGTGGAAGCGCCTGGGCACGGTGTGCGAGAACCTGCCCGAGGCGCACACGGTGATCCGCGCTTTCAGCGCCCTGGTGCGCATTGCCGCGCCCAGCATGCTGTTCAAGAGCGAGGCCATCGTGCACCCGGACGACGTGGTCAAGTACATCTCCCCGCAGGAATGCCAGCTCTCGTACAACCCGCTGCAGATGGCCTTGCTGTGGAACAGCCTGGCCACGCGCGAGGTGAACCTGCTGCAGCAGGCCCTGGAGCAGCGCCACAACCTCGACCCCGACACCAGCTGGGTCAACTACGTGCGCAGCCACGACGACATCGGCTGGACCTTTGCCGACGAAGACGCCATCCAGCTGGGCATCCACGGTTTTCCGCACCGGCAATTTTTGAACCGCTTTTACGTGAACCGCTTTGAGGGCAGCTTTGCGCGAGGCGTGCCGTTCCAGGACAACCCGGCCACCGGCGACTGCCGCATCAGCGGCACCTGCGCGTCGCTGACAGGCATCGAGCAAGGCGACCCGGTGGCACCCGCCCGCATCTTGCTGCTGCACAGCGTGGCCCTGAGCACCGGCGGTATGCCGCTGATCTACCTGGGCGACGAGGTGGGCACACCCAACGACACCCGCTACCTGAGCGACCCCGCCAAAGCCGGTGACAGCCGCTGGGTGCACCGCCCGGCCCGCGTGCCCGGCCTGTACAGCCAGCGGAATAAAAAGAACACCGTGCCCGGCCAGATCTACCAGGGCCTGCGCCGCATGGTGGAAGTGCGCGCGTCGCTGGAGGCGTTTGCCGGGGGCCAGCTCACCGGCTTTCGCGCCGGCAACCCCAGCGTGCTGGGCTATCTGCGCGGCAAAGGTGACGCTGGGGGCACGCATGTGCTGGTGCTGGCCAACTTCAGCGAGCAGCCCCAAACCTGCCCGGCCATTGTGTTCAGCGCCCAGCCAGAGAGCGCGGTGGATTTGCTGACACGGGAAACGCGCCATTTGCACGCCGGGCTGACGCTGGCACCGTACGAGGTGCTGTGGCTGGATTGCCGGGAGGCATTGGCTTAAGCCGCCTGGGGGGGCAGCCCCGATTTACCCATGGCCACCAAGGTGGCCCAACGGGGCATCAAAACCCAAGATTTGCGGTAGGCGTTGGCGGCAGCCCAGGGGTTTTTCTCCTGGCGAAGTGACCAGCCGAGATCGGCGTAGCTGCGGGCTAGCCGGTGCTGCAGCAATTTTTGCTGTGGGCGGCTGAGCAAACCTTTCACGCGCTTTCTATTGTTTTCCAGCAGCAACGTGATGTCCGCATGCACCTTCAAAGTGTTGCGGGTGATGTTGGAGTCGTGGATTCTGTATTGCGCCTGCACAGAACGGTCGAAAACCATGGCCCCGGCCAGCCCCAATCGAATCCATAAATCCGTGTCGTCGCACACCTTGTACTGCGGGTCGAAATACAGCAGGCTCTGGGGCACCCGGTGCCGGGCAATCATGCAACTGATGGTGTGCAGGGCTGCATACCGCAGAGATTGGAAGATATAAAAAGTATTTAAACAAACATATGTCGAATCACTTTTCTGCTCCAGGTATTCAGCCGCATCCTGCGTAAAATTTTCAATATACCGGCCGGTTTCTCGCCCTTTTTTGTCAATAAAAACAATATCGTGGAATGCAGCGACACATTCTGTGTGGATTTCTAGTGCTTTAACCATGGATTCTATTTTTGTAGGCAAATACAAATCGTCATGGTCCAAAAAGGCAATGTAGTCACCTTTTACATGTTCTAAACCCGTATTTTTGGTAATGGACGGTAGGCCACCCCGCTGCTGCCTATCAATGAGTTTGATGCGCCCGTCCGATTGCCCGGCTGCCACCAAAAGATCGCGCGTGCAGTCGGTGGAGCAATCATTGACGGCGATGAGTTCCCAGTTTTTGTAGGTTTGGCTGATAACCGATTCAATCGTTTGCGCGAGATATTTCTCACTGTTAAAACAAGCCACAATCACGGAAACCAGTGGGGTATTTTTATCCATATTCGCCATAATATTGTTGGATACCATCACAGCGTGTGTTTACCGGCTCGGCAACAGCGCCATATATTTGGCGAGCGCCTGGGCCCAAGTGAAAGCCAACATCACATGCTCGCGCAGCCGCAAGCCCATGGCGTGTGCGGTTGCGGGTTCGTCCAGTAGGGTACGCAGGCACACCGCCAGGGCATCGGGGTCGCCTGGCGGCACCAAGTGGCCTGTCACACCGTCTTCTAATATCTCGGGAATCCCGCCCACGCGGGACGCAACCACCGGTACGCCAAAGATCCCCGCTTCCAGCAGCACCAAACCAAAGGGCTCGATGCGGCTGGGCAGTACAAAAACACTGGCTTTCTGGAAAAAACTCGCCATGTGGGCATGCGGTATGTCCTGGAAAAAATGCACCCGGTAGCCCAGTCTGTGATGCTGACACAAGGCCTGCAATGCGGGCAAAGCCTGGTCGGTGGCACCCACTAGCACCAACTGCAGATCGGAATAGTCGTTTCGCAGACGGCTAAACGCTTCAATCAGAACGTCTTGCCCTTTCTTGTGCTCAAACTTACCCACGTTCAAAACCATGCGCCCGCACGGTATGGGCATGGGCTGCGCCACGTCGGCCATGCGCTGTAATTGGTGTGCGTGGATGCCATTGTGGATAACGCAAGTCGTTACGTTGGCACCCAAAGTCTGGTGCAGCCGGTGTTGCATATCTCGGGAGCACACCACATTGGCCTGCACGCGTTGTGCCAAGGCCCGCCAGGCCGCTACTTCGGGTGCAGACGCATCACCCACCGTGCTGAGGTCGGCACCATGGAACGAAAGCAACATTGGAATCGGTTTTGCCAAACTTCGCGCCATCCGCTCAAGAATAAAAACCGAGGGCGTTGGGTAGTGGGCATTAATGGCTGCAATCTGATTTTCTTGGCATAACTGTTGGAATGCCGCACCAAACTGCCGCTGCCATAAAAAGTAGGTCAGTCGGGTTCTCAGATTGCCGCGAAAGGGATACGGGCGCACACGCCAATGCACCGTACGCAGCCCCTGAAACGTACCCCATTGGGGTTGCACGGCATCCCAGTCGGTGATGAGCACCAGCGGCTCAAAGAGTCCCGTCTTTTGCATTTCTTGCGCTAGCTGGAGCACCACCTGGTTGACACCTCCCGCATGCTCCAAGGACCACGGCAGAACAAACAGGTAGACGGGGCGCGAAGAATGCATGGGTTATGGTGGGGGAATCAGCGGACGATGGCGCACTTTACGACATCACCGCAAGGGCGCGGGGCGGTTAACCCAGTTTTTGCCGCAACTGCAACCAAAGCGTCCCAAACTCTTCTTGTAGCGGATGGTGGGATAAAAAGACCCCCGCAACAAAACCTGCCAGCCCACCTACTCCACCCAGAAGCAACGGTGCCAGCACGGCCTCGGGATACGGCCCGTAGATGCAAAGCACCAAAAATGGCGCTGCACCCGCCAGCAGCGCCACCAGGGCGCTCTGGCGCATACCGGGGACAAGCTGGAGTAAGGACAAGCCGATGTGCCGCGAAGTCGTCCGCAGCCATAGACTGGATGCAACGATGGCAGAAAAGATGGCGGCAAATCCCATTGCCCACAGTCCGAGGTACGCACCCACAGCCATAAAGATCACGTTTTGCAATGCACACACCACCGTCAGGCGGGCCATGGGCACCACCGCACCAGCGGCCAAAAGGGCAACCTGGCCCAGAATGGCGGGAACGGCAAACGCCGTAGCCACCGCCAACAGCCGCGCCAGATCCACCGCCTGGTCCCACTGCGTGCCGTACAAAAACCGCATCAGGGGGTGGGCCAAACAGATGACCACCACACAAAATGACCAGCCGCAGGCGCTGACATACAGGGTGGCTTTGATGTAGGGCTCCACAAAGCCTCCCTTTTCGCGAGACTGCTTGGAAAACCAGGGCAGGCAGACCACGCCCACCGCATCGACAAACAAGCGCTGGAACATTTGCACCAGGCCCGTCGCGCGCGAATACAAACCAACAGCCGTCAAATCTTGCAGCTTGCCCAGCAAAAGCTCCGGTGTTCCCGCGGACAACACACCAACCAAACTCGTCCCTGTGACTTTGGAGCCAAAGGACAACACGCGTTTGATTTCGCCCACACCGGGCATCCAGGGAAAAGACTTCGGTCGAAAGTACACCGCCAAAAGGGCGTTGACCAGAATGGACGCCAAGGAGCCGAAGGCCAAGCTGATAGGGCCAAAGCCTGCCCAGGCAAGCCCCGTGGAAACCAGCGCGCCCACCAGTGCGGCAGAAAACCGCATCACGGCAATGCTCTTGAAGCGCATTTCACGCATCAACCAGGCGTAGGTCAAAGAACCAAAAGGATTGACCGCATAGTTCAAAGCAATGACGTACATGATGTGGACCATGCGCGGCTCTTGGTAGAACACGGATACGGGATAGCTAGCCAGCAGCACCACGCATGCCAGGGTCAAGCCCAAACCGAGCTGCACCGCCCAAACCGCCCGGATACGGTCGGTTGTGAGTTCTTTCTCTTGCACCAAATAAGAACCGGCCCCCATGTCCCGCACCGTGGCAACAAAGGTCAGCAGCACCATGGTGACTGAAAACACCCCAATTTCGGCGGGGGTCAGCAAGCGGGCAATCGCCATAGACGAAGCTATGGAGATAGCCAGGCTCGCATAGCGGTCTAAAAAGGAAAAAAACAGCGATTTGCGGGTGGACATAGAAATCTGTGCTGGCGGCGCAGAAGGTACTGCGCAAGTCCGATGAATATGCCCTTGGGATGGCTACAAGTAGAAAATCTGTACGCACCCCATGGCAGCACAGCGTATATCCACCCAAAGTATCTCACAGGCGGTTTCTCCCGCCTGATGTTGCCGCACCGTTTCAAAACCCATCGCCCAATGCCCTAATCCCTGGAAAACGGCGATCTGGACCTGGGCCGCCCTGCAGTTCGGCGCGTGCGCTGGACGACAGCAGACTGGCGTTTCGGCACAACCCAACCGCGCACTACGTCAAGGTCAAACACACAACTACCGGCTGGCTCAATCCACCACCACCGGCACCCGCTGCGCCAGCCCACACATCAGCTCATAGCCGACCGTACCCGCCATGCGGGCGACTTCGTCGATTGGCAGTACCACGCCGTTTGCAGCCCGGCCCCACAAGGTAGCGACGCTGCCGGTGTGGGCCTGGGGAACGGGGGTCAGGTCTACGGCCAGCATGTCCATGCTGACGCGGCCCAGGGTGCGGGTGCGCACACCGTCGACCAGCACCGGGGTGCCGGTGGGGCAGATGCGCGGGTAGCCGTCGGCATAGCCGCAAGCCACCACGCCGATGCGCATCGCCTGGTCGGCCACAAAGCTGGAGCCATATCCCACGCTAGCGCCCGCCTGCAAATCCTGGGTAGCTATTATTTTTGCAGCAAGCGTCATGGCGGGTTGCAGGCCCCAGTCGGCGGCGCTGTAGGCCGGGAAATCGGGCGCGCTGCCGTAGATGGCGATGCCGGGGCGCACCCAGTCGCCTGCCACCTGGGCGGCCAGCGCGGGCTGCTGCAACGGGCCGCCGGGCGTATGGCGCAGGGTGGCGGCGCTGTTGGCCACGCTGCGTTCACCGGGCAGGTCGGCACACGCGGCGTTGAATAAGGCCATGGCCTCGGCAATGCCGCGCGGGCCGTCGGCATCGCTGAAATGGGTGATCAGCGAGATTTCATCCACCTGGGGTAGCAGGTTGAGCCGGGTCCAGGCGGAGCGGTAGCGCTCGGGGGTAAAGCCCAGGCGGTTCATGCCGCTGTTCATCTTTAAAAAGATGCGGTGCGGTACGTTGGTTTTGTGGACGGCCAGCATGTCGATCTGGGCATCGCAGTGCACTGTATGCCACAGGTCCAGGCGCGAGCACAGCTCCAGGTCACGCTGCTCAAACACGCCTTCGAGCAGCAGCACCGGGCCGCGCCAGCCCAAGGCCCGCACGCGCTCGGCCTCGTTTAGGTCCAGCAAGGCAAAGCCATCGGCCCCGCGCAGGCCTTCAAACACGCGCTCGATGCCGTGGCCATAGGCATTGGCCTTGACCACCGCCCAAACCCGGGCATCGCCTGCGGCGGCGCGGGCACGGGCCAGGTTGTGGCGCAAGGCGTTGGTGTGGATCGTGGCTTGGATAGGACGGGGCATGGGTGGGGTCCATTCAAAGGGAAGGCGCAGGGTTGCGGGGTGGATGCGGAGTAAGTGCCGAGTAAGTCCGGGGGTATTAGGGATTTTGGCATTCCGCCACGTGATATAACCCGCACTTCTTTAGAGACATGGCTTAAATCAACCCGCATCAGCCACGCTGATGCCGTTACCCTCATTTAATGAAGCGCGGTTTCTTTACCCTCATGTCGGCCCAGTTCTTCTCGTCACTGGCCGACCAAGCGCTCTTTGTCGCGTCGGTGGCCATGATCCGGGGCAGCGGCGGTGCGCAATGGCAGCAAGCGGCACTGGTGCCGATGTTTGCGTTGTTCTATGTCATTCTGGCCCCCTGGCTGGGTGCCCTGGCCGATGCCTACCCCAAGGGCCGGGTGATGCTGGCCAGCAACGCCATCAAGATGGTGGGCTGCGGGATGATGCTGTTTGGCACACACCCGCTGGTGGCCACGGCCATCGTCGGCCTGGGTGCCGCGGCCTACTCACCCGCCAAATACGGCATCCTGACCGAAATGCTGCCCGCCTCGCAACTGGTCAAGGCCAATGGCTGGATCGAGGGACTGACGATTGCCTCCATCATCCTGGGCGTACTGTTTGGTGGCCAGTTGGTGGGCCCGGTCCTGTCGGCCAAGCTGCTGGCCCTGGACTTTCCATTTATCGACACCGGTATCAGCACCCCGCCCCAGGCTGCCATCAGCGTGCTGATTGTGGTGTATGCCCTGGCCGCGTGGTTCAACACCCGCATCCCTGATACCGGGGTGGAAATGCGCCCCATGCCGCGCAACTTCCTGGCGCTGCTGCCTGACTTCTGGCGCTGCAACTCCCGGCTGTGGAACGACAAACTGGGCCAGATCACCCTGGCCACCACCACCCTGTTCTGGGGCGTCAGCGGCAACCTGAAATACATCGTACTGGCCTGGAGCGCCACCGCCCTGGGCTACAGCATCACCCAGTCCACCAGCCTGCTGGGCGTGGTGGCCATCGGCACCGCTGTGGGGGCCGTGGCGGCATCCATGCGCATGCGGCTGGACACGGCCACCAAGGTGATCCCGCTGGGCCTGGCAATGGGCCTGCTGGTCATCTTGATGAACTTCATCCACAACGTCTGGATCGCCGTGCCCTTCCTCATCATCCTGGGCGGGCTCGGTGGCTTCATGGTGGTGCCGATGAACGCCCTGCTGCAGCACCGCGGCCACAACCTGATGGGCGCGGGCCGTTCGATTGCCGTGCAGAATTTCAACGAACAGCTGTGCATCCTGGCGCTGGGCGCGTTCTACAGCGTATCCACCGGCATGGGCATGTCGTCGTTTGGTGCCATCACTGCTTTCGGCTTGGTGGTCGCCGGTTTCATGTGGCTGATCCAGCGCTGGCACGCCAACAACTGCATCAAACACAAGGACGAAGTCGAGCACCTGCTGATGCTGGCCCGCACCGACAACACCCACTGAACTGTGGTTCACCCCTAGGCTGCAGTGCTGCGCATCTTTCGCCAACCCCCCTCGCATCTGTTTGCAAAAACAGATGCGACATGCAGGGGGCGATACCAGTGGCCCGGCAAAGCCGGTTCCACGGTATGCCTGGCAAATGTGCGTTCTGCTTGTTCGCGGGGTGTATGGCTATAAGCAATCCTGAGCCCCGACAAACATCGCTACTGCCGTTTCTGGCGCTGCTGCTCAACGCCTTCATCTGGGGGGTGTCCTGGTGGCCGTTTCGCCAGTTGCAGCAGGTCGGACTGCACCCGCTGTGGGCCACCTCCCTGCTTTTCGCCGTCGCACTGGCGGGCCTGCTGGCCATGCGCCCCAGCGCCTGGAAAGGGCTGCGCCAACCGGGATTGTGGTGGTTGCTGGCCGCCACTGGCATGACCAATGTCTGCTTCAACTGGGCCGTGGCCATCGGCGACGTGGTGCGGGTGGTGCTGTTGTTTTACCTGATGCCCGGTTGGGCTGTGCTGCTGGCCTGGGGCATGCTGGGCGAACGCCCCACCCGTGCGGCACTGCTGCGGCTGGCGCTGGCCGTGGCGGGCGTGCTGGTGGTTCTGTGGCCCACGGGTGGCGTGGCGACCTCGGCGCTCTCGATTGCCGACCTGCTGGCCATGCTGGGCGGCCTGGGCTTTGCGTTGACCAATGTGCTGCTCAAACGCTTCCATGCCGTTCCCGGCACCGAGCGCATGGCGGCCATGTTTACCGGCGGCGTGCTGATGGCCGGGCTGGCGGCGGGCATGGGCGGCCAGTTTGGCGTGGTGCCAGCCTTGCCGCCGCTGTGGGAGCACGGCGGTACGCTGCTGGTGGTGGCCGGGCTGGGCGTGGCGTTTTTTCTGGGCAATATGGGCTTGCAATACGGTGCCTCGCGCCTGCCCACCAGCACCACGTCCATCGTGATGCTGACCGAAGTGGTGTTCGCCAGCGTCTCGTCCGTCGCCCTGGGTGCCGCCAGCCTGTCGCTGCGCACGCTGGCAGGAGCAGCCCTGATTCTGCTGGCGGCATTGCTCGCGGCCCGCAGCGACTGAACGCTGTTTCTGCTTAAATCGTGGGCATGACCACCTCTATTTACGACTTCACCGCCACCGGCATCGACGGCCAGCCCGTTGCCCTGTCGCAGTTCAAGGGCCAGGCCTTACTGATCGTCAACACCGCCAGCGCCTGTGGCTTCACGCCGCAGTTTGCCGGGCTGGAGGCACTGCACCAAAGCTACGCCGCCCAGGGCCTGGCGGTGCTGGGCTTTCCGTGCAACCAGTTTGGCGCGCAGGACAAAGGCAGCAACGGCGAGATCGCCAGCTTTTGCCAGCTGAACTACGGCGTCAGCTTCCCAATGATGGCCAAGATCGAGGTCAACGGCAGCGGTGCCGACCCGCTGTACCAGTGGCTCTGCGCCGAAGCCCCTGGCCTGCTGGGAACCAAGGCCATCAAGTGGAACTTCACCAAGTTCCTGGTCGGCAAGGACGGCCAGGTGCTCAAACGCTACGCACCCACCGACACGCCCAAGAGCCTGGAAAAGGATATCGAGACAGCCCTCGGAATTTAAGCCAAATAGGCCTCTAGCGCATATTCCATATGCACTAGCAGCTATTTATTTAATAGCATTCCGGTTTTTGCACGACAGCCGGAATGCAGCACAATCCGGGCTCCTTTCTGCGGAGCTGTGTGTGAACTTCCAAGCCATTCTTGACGATATCAATGCCGCCGTGCGTCCCTTGCTGGGCGCGCAGGGCCAGGTGGCCAGCTACATCCCGGCGCTGGCCCGGGTATCGCCGCTGCAGTTCGGTATTGCCCTGCGCACCCGCGACGGGCTGGAGGCCGCCAGCGGCGACAGTGCCACGCCGTTTTCCATCCAAAGCATGTCCAAGCTGTTTTCGCTGACCATGGCCATGCAGCACCTGGGCGACGCGCTGTGGCAGCGCATCGGCCGCGAGCCCTCGGGCAACCCGTTCAACTCGCTGGTACAGCTGGAAAACGAGCAAGGCAAGCCGCGCAACCCCTTTATCAATGCCGGTGCCATCGCCGTGGCCGACCGGCTGCTGTCGCACGGCGACGGCATCGGCACGCTGCTGGAAATGTTGTCCAGCCTGTGCGGTGAGCCGGTGCACCTCGACCCCGAAGTGGCCCGGTCAGAAGCCCAAACCGGCTTTCGCAACCACGCAGTGGCCAACTTCATGAAGAGCTTTGGCAAGCTGGACAACCCGGTGGCCGCCGTGCTGGACCTGTACTTCCACCAGTGCGCCATCCGCATGAACTGCCAGCAAATGGCCCGCGCCGCCGGTTACCTGTGCCGCGACGGCCGCCACCCCTATCACCACAACCACCACCACCACGAGGGCGCACCCGTCGTCAGCTCTGACCAGGCCCGCCGCCTCAACGCTTTGATGCTGACCTGCGGCACCTACGACGCCGCGGGCGAATTTGCCTACCGCATCGGCCTGCCGTGCAAGAGCGGCGTCGGCGGCGGCATCATCGCCGTGGTGCCCGACCAACTCACCGTCTGCGTCTGGTCCCCCGCGCTGGATGCCAGCGGCAATTCGCTGCTCGGCATGCACGCGCTGGAGCTGTTTGCGGCGCGCACCGGCCTGTCGATTTTTTAGCCTGCACCATGGTTCCCATCCGCAAAGAGTGCCCACCCGGTGCCTGCACCTGCCAGCGCGAAAAGCTACTGGCCGACCCGCTGGCCGACCTGCGCATCCTGCAGCTCACCAAGGAGGAAGAAAGACGCCTGCTGGAACGGCTGGAGACGCTGCAAACCCTGCCCGACCTGCACCGCATGGTAGACCGCCTGCAAGCGCAACTGGGCATCGTGCTGACCATCGCCCCCGGCCCGAACGAAGTGCAAACGGTGCGCGGCTTCCACATCGAGGTGCACGACCTGCCCGGGCTATGCCGCAGGACCAAACAGGCGATTCCGGCGGCGGTACGGCGCTGCTTGGAGGCCACGCCAACGATCGCGTTTGAGATTCTGGATGCGGACGGGTTGTGGGGTGGGAACTAGCGTGCGGCGAGAAATTTAAGGGAAATCGAGCGCTAGCGCAGGGATTGGCTACGCTAGTAGCTATTTTTTGGATAGCAAAAGTACCGATGAACGTACTATTTTCCAGTGATAGGATGAAGCTTAAAAAGCCGGTTTCGGCCAGAAGCAGCCATTCGACTTCCGTGGCCAGCAACATGCTTGTAGGGTGATGGATATGCGAAAGAAATACGTTCGGCTCACTGACGAGGAAAAAGAAGCTCAAGGGAGGTCTCGGTGGCTCTGCATGGATTGCCGCGAAGATACTTTCACAAGCCAGGAGTACTACATGCTTTGGTACCGCATCTGGCGCTCCATCAACTACAAAATTGATGGCATGCTTTGCCTCGACTGCGTTGAGCTCCGTCTTGGTAGAAAGTTGGTTTCGAGGGACTTTAGTAAGGCACCGATAAACGAATCCCAAGCTCGGCTATGTGCTAACTTGGCATTGCGCCTGAGTCGCCCCTGACAGACAACGGCTAGGAGCAGACATTCAGACTCACGGTAAGTTGAAAAATGGGAAGCGTCAAAAATGAGCCATCTAAGCCAATCTGACATCACGCTTTATCGGGCTGTGGATGAGGTGCTGCACTATCTTTGGGACCCTATCGGGGTTGCCAACGTCCCAGAGGCGCGAGACGAGTATTACGGTTACCTTCCTGGTATTTTTGCGCTGCTCAAGGATGGAGGCAATGAAGACGAAATAGCTCGGCATCTCGGCGCCATCGCAACCGAGCGCATGGGTTTATCGGCGAATGCGGACCATGACCGTACGATAGCCCGCCAATTGCTGGCTTGGAAGGCGTCGGTAAGCAGTCCACAAGACTGAACACGACCAGAAGCTGACCTTTGACGAACAACTGCATGTCCAACCCAAAACTTGAACAGGGACTGCTTGGTGTCTCCTGGAACGTCTCTCATGAGGACCTCGAGTCAGTCCACCCCGGCGGCAAGTGGAATCGACGAACGGAAGCCGGCACTGCGTATATCGAATACAGCGTAAAGAGTAAGGGCAAGCTTTTCGGCAGCGAGTTGGTCGCGCATCTGCCCTTGAAGTTCATCTTCGATATAGATGGAGACCAGCCGCTGAAGGGACTGTCCTGCTGGCTTCGAGTGCCATTGGGCGAGGTGCCCGCGACCGTAGAAAGAATCGAGGCTGCATGTGGGCCATTTCTCGCGTCCAACATTCGGAACGGCGAATATTGGACGCAGTTCTTACGTACGGGCTTTGTTGTTCTGCTGCAATCGAGGAAGCCAGCTGCGCAACATGAACGCTTCAATTTGACGGTGGGCTATCACCGTAACGGACCAATGGCGTAGACGGTGCGGTCTCGCGATTGAACGTCTGCTTTGACGAAGAGCATCAGGCGGCTTTGGACCCAAAGCAGCCCCAAACCACTCTTAACTCCCACTGATCAAAGGGCCATGGTGTCACCATCCGCCAGACCATTTCTTCTCCACAAGTCAACCACCACCGCTTGACCGAGTTTCGCCTGTTCTCACTCTAAAAATTTAAGAGAAATCAGCCTCTGGCGCATGTACTGCCTACACCAGCAGCTACAAACTCAATAGCACTTCTCAAATAACCGCATCCAGCAGGCTCTCGCTATATTCCTGCCGTCCCGACACATACCGGGGATCGGCCCCACCCGCGGCGCTTCGGGCGGCTCTTACCCACCAGCACTCCCCGCCCGCGCCCTCCGCGCCTCTGAATTCGGATGCATCGGCCGCAGGTACTCGTGCAGCGTCAGGGCGGCAGCCCCTACAGCGGCAGCCAGCGGGCCGTAGCGGGCCATGCGGATGCTGGGCGCTGGCATGCCGGCGCTGGCGGCGTACTGGGCTACGGTGTCGAGGGCGCTTTGCAGGAATTCGGGGTGGTGGTCGCAGGATTTGCCGCCAACCACGATGGCCCGGGGGTTGAAGGTGGTCCACAGGTTTTGCAGCAGCACGCCCAGGTAGTGGCCGGAGCGGCTCAGGTCGGCGGCCTGGCCGTCCTGGCCGCTGAGGGCGCGCAGGCCGATGAAGGCTTCGGCGCAACCCTTGCGCCCGCACGAGCACAGCGGGCCGTCGATCTGCATGATGGTGTGGCCGATTTCCCCGGCCATGCCTTGCGCGCCGCTGAACAGCCGGTCGTTGGAGACGATGCCCGCGCCCACACCCACGTCGCAGCTCACAAAGATCAGCGGGTCTTCGCCCTCGCCGTCGGCAAATTCGTACTCGCCCAGTGCGCCCGCATCGGCATCGTTTTGCAGCTGCAGGGGCACAGGGGGTAAGCCGACCTCGGCCAGGGCCTGGGTCAGGTGGCTGAGCAGGTCCAGTTGGCGCCAGCCCAGGTTGGGGGCAAACAGCACCTGTCCGCTGGCGTGGTCGATGGCGCCCGGCGTGCACACGCCCACGCCCACCAGCTCCAGACCGACCGCCAGCAGCTCGGTGTAGGCCGTGGCCACCATGCGGGCAGTTTGCTGGCTGGCCAGCGCCGGGTTGGTGCTGGCCAGGGGCTGCTCTTCGGAATGCAGGATTTCGCCCTGCAGGGTGACACAGACCACGCGCACCACTTCGACGGCAATTTCCACCCCGATCAGCGCGCGCTTGCCCTCGTGGATGCGCAGCGGCGTAGACGGGCGGCCCAGGCCTTCGTTGACGGTTTCCATGGCCTCGGTGAGCCAGCCGTCCTCTAGAAGCTCGCGCACCAGCAGGCTGACGGTGGATTTGGTCAGTCCGCTTTCCGCCGCCAGCCGCGCCCGCGACAGGCCGGGCTGGGCGCGCAGCAGACGCAGCAGCACGCTGCGGTTGATGCGTTTAACTAATTGCTGGTCGCCGGTGGTCTTCATAATTTTTGGCTCACCCCCAGGCTGCGCTTCGCTTCGCCAACCCCCTTGCGGGGGGAAATACCAGCGGCCCGGCAAAGCCGGTTCCACGGTATCTTGGTGAAAAGAGCGTGCGTTCTGGTCATCGAAGGGTGTTGAGCAGCTGGATTGGAATAACCCTGGAGTCTAGTGGTGCGCGCGCTCGGTTTGCGGCTTGCCCTCGGGCCGTTTGCCGGTGATCACCATGCCCAGCACCTCGTCTTCGGTCACGTCGGCGGTGGCGTAGGTGCCGACGAGCTTGCCGTTTTTCATCACCGCCAGCCGGTCGCTCAAGCCAAACACGTCGGGCATGTCGTGGGTGATCAGGAAAATGCCCACGCCTTCGCTTTTGAGCTGCTGCACCAGGCGGCCGACCATGGCGGTTTCCTCGGGGCCCAGGGCGGCGCAGGGTTCGTCCATGATCAGAATGCGGGCGTTGAAGTACAGCGCCCGCGAGATGGCCACCACCTGGCGCTGGCCGCCCGAGAGGCGACGCACCGGCACGCGGATGTTGGTGAAGTTCTTGTTTAGGCGGGCGAAAACCTTGCGGGCGTTGACCTCCATGAAATGGTCGTCCAGCGTGTTCCAGCGGGTCATCTTCTCGCGGCCCAGGAACAGGTTGGCCACCGAATCCAGGTTGTCAGCCAGGGCCAGGGTTTGGTAGATGGTCTCTATGCCCTGGGCCTGGGCCTCGGCAGGGGTGCGGATGTGCACTTTTTGCCCGGCAATCACGGTGTCGCCGGAGTCGATGGGGTAGGCCCCCGCCAGCATCTTCATCAGCGTGGACTTGCCCGCGCCGTTGTGGCCCAGCAAGGCCACCACTTCGCCGGGGTAGAGGTTGACGCTGACACCGTCCACCGCGACCACGCCGCCAAAGGCTTTGCGGATGTCGCGCAGTTCGACCAAAGGTTGGACCAGGGGTAGGGAGTTGTCGGCCATCAGCGATCTCCCGTGAATTTGCGGTACAGAACATCGAAGACGACTGCCACGATCAGCACTTGGCCGATGATGACCATGCGCTTGCCGATGGACACATCCAGCAGCAGCATGCCGCTGTCCAGCGACTGCATGATCAGCGCGCCCAACACCGAGCCGAAGATCGACCCGCTGCCCCCGGCCAGCGCGGTGCCGCCAATCACGGCGGCGGCAATCACGTACAGCTCCATGCCGGTGCCTAGCGAATTGGTGCCCGCGTTCAGCCGCGCTATTGAAACTATAGCTGCAATGGTAATCAGCACACCCAGCAGGGCGAATAATTGCAAGGTCACCTTCTTGACCGGAATGCCCACCAGGGCGGCCGCGTCGGGGTTGCCGCCCATGGCGTAGACGTAGCGGCCAAAACGGGTGCGGTGCACCAGAAACGACAAGCCGCCCGCCACCACGGCCCAGATCAGCACCGGCACCGGGATGCCCTGCGGCTCGGTCTTGCTGGATATTTGGTAATGGTTCATGGCGCTGGCAAAGGCCAGCAGCAAGGCGATGGGCACGCCGACCAACAGGGCCTCCATCCACAGTGGGTCGGTGGCCACGCCGTGCTGCTGGCGGGTGCGGCGCTTTTGCACCGCGCGCAGCAGCATCCCCGCGCTGAGCAGGCCGACCACCACCCAGCTGGCGGTGGTGCCGATGCCGCCGTCGTAGCCGCCGCCCAGGCGCAGAAAGAAATCGTTGGTGACCGGCTGGGTCTTGCCGTCGGCCACCAGAAAAGCCGCGCCGCGAAACGACATCAGCCCGCCCAGCGTGACCACGAACGAGGGCACGCCCAGCACCGCCGTGAGCCAGCCCTGGTAGATCGACACCGCCATGGCCACCGCCAGCCCAGCCAGACAGGCCGTGGGCCAGGACCAGTTGGCGCTGTACTGCAGATAGGCGATCAGCACGCCCACAAAGCCCATCACCGAGCCCACCGACAGGTCGATATGCCGGGCCACGATGACCAGCACCATGACGGTGGAAACGATGCCGACCACCGCTGTCTGCTGGGCGATGTTGTAGAGGTTTTCCGGCGAGAAAAACAGGCCGTCGGACATCAGGCCAAAGGCCAGCGCCAGCACGGCCAGCACCAGACTCATCAGCACCAGGCGCCAGTCGATGGCGGCATTGCGCCAGGGGTTGGGGGAGGAAGTCATTGAAGTTCCGAAACGTTGAGAAAACCCAGGCCGGCCGGGCGCAGCGTTCCCTTCCAGAGAACCCGTGGAACCGGCTTTGCCGGGCCACCAGGGTTCGCCCCCTGCATGTCGCATCTGTTTTTGCAAACAGATGCGAGGGGGGTTGGCGAAGCGCAGCGTAGCCTAGGGGTGGGCCTATTTATTTGCAGGCAGCCGGAGCCACAGCTGCGTCCACACCCTTGCAGAGCTCATCCTTCTTGATCCAGCCCGCCTTCACCACCACGTCGAGGTTGTCGCGGGTGATGGCCACGGGGGCCAGGAAATGCGATTCCAGCGCAATCTTCTTCTCGCCACCGCTCCAGCTCACGGCACCGGGCACCTTTTTGCCATTGCCCAAGGCCACAGCGGCGCTGGCGGCTTCACTGCCCAGCGCGCGGGCATCTTTCCACACCGAGACGGTTTGCGAGCCCAAGGCCACGCGGTTCAGCGCGGCAAAGTCGCCGTCCTGGCCGGACACCGGGATGCCCTTGATACCCTTGGAGGTGAGGGCCGCCACCACGCCACCGGCGGTGCCGTCGTTGGAGGCAATCACCGCATCCACCTTGCCACCCACCTTGGTGAGGATTTGCTCCATGTTCTTTTGCGCCACTTCGGGCTTCCAGCCGTCGGTGTATTCCTCGCCGACGATCTTGATGGCACCGGACTTGACGGCGGCGGCGATCACCTCTTGCTGGCCTTCGCGCAGGAAGTCGGCGTTCGGGTCGGTGGGCGAGCCCTTGATCATCACGTAGCTGCCCTTGGGCTGGGCTTTGACCACGGCGCGGGCCTGCATGCGGCCGACTTCCTTGTTGTCGAAGGTGATGTAGAACACGCCTGGCGCTTCGATCAGGCGGTCATAGGCGATGACGGGCACCTTTTGTTTGGTGGCCTTGTTGACGGCGGGCAGGATGGCGTCTTTGTCCATAGCCAGCACGATCAGCACTTTGGCGCCCTTGGTCATCAGGCCTTCGATGTCACCCAGCTGCTTTTCGGGCGAGCCACCGGCATCGGCGCTGATGTACTTGGCACCTAGCTTTTCCAGCTGCGCCTTGATGGCAGTTTCGTCGGTTTTCCAGCGTTCCTCCTGGAAGTTGGACCAACTCACCCCCACGGTCATTTGCGCCAGCGTGGCGGTGCTGACCGATCCGAGGGCGGCCAGGGCCAGAACGGACAGGGTTGTTTTAAGTGTATTTTTCATGCTTGTCTCCATGGGATGCCTGCAAAAGGCGGGGCTGGTAAACCGGGTCTGGTAAGGCGAATACAGCGTGTGGCGGCAGATAGTTCGACTTCCGGACGAACTATCCGGCATTTTGGGCATTGCCAGATTAGGACTTGCCCTAGGTGGCGGTGTAAAAGGATCTCAGCACATTTCTAGATGAAATAGGCTTCTAGCGCACATTCCGCCTGCGCAAGAAGCTATAAAAACAATAGCTTCAGCCGATGGCGGTAGATACCCGGGTGTAGAAGGCCATGTCGTGCTGGTACTGGGTGTCGGAGATCTGGCGGTTGTTGTGCTGGGTGGCCAGGTTGTCCATCACCTTGTGGACCTGGGCCTGCTGGTTGGCGCTGCCAAGGGTGCTGCCGGGTGCGCTGTCATAGGGGTTGCGCCCCTGGATCAGGTCCATCGCCCGGCTGGACAGGGACACGCTGGCCTGGGACTGGGCCAGCAGGTCTTTGGCGGCCTGGGAGATGGTGACGGTACTGGAGTTGCCGGAGGTGCTGAGGCTGGCATCCGAGGCCACTGCCGTCGTTGCCGCCGCCGCCACCGACCGGGTCGGCGCAGCGCTGGCCGGGGTGGCAAGGGCAGACTGCAGGCGACTGGCTTGGATGTGCATGGTGGGCCAACCATACCCACCCATCCGCGCCACAAATCCCCGAAAAGCGGGTAAAAAGTGCCGCTATCCAGTCCCTCACCCCAACCGCTACCCCAGCCGGTGCCGGGGCCGCACCAGGTCGGCCAACAAAGGCGGCAGCGACAGGCCCAGCAGCAGCAGCGCCAGCGGCACTACCCAGATAAAACCCACGTACTTGAAGCCGGTCGCCCCCACCAGCCCACCCACCACAAAGGCCGACAGCAGGGTGGCGTACAGGCGCAGCTTGACGCGGTTGGCCCGCACACGGGAGGCTAGCGGGCTGTCTTGCCGGTTCATGTAGACCAGCTTGCCCAGTTCGATACCCAGGTCGGTGATCACGCCGGTCATGTGGGTGGTGCGGATCTGCGAGGCCGAAAGCTTGGACACCACCGCGTTTTGCAGCCCCATGGTGAAGGCCAGCACCAGCAGCGTGAGCGGCACGGCAAACGGGGTTTGCCGGTTCAGCGTGCCACCGATCAAACCAAACACCAGCAGCAGCAAGGCCTCGCAGAACAAAGGCAGCGCGTATTCACTGCGCAGATGGTGCTGGCGCGCCCAGTGGACCAACAACGCCGTGGCCGCCGCGCCTGCGGTAAACGCCAGCAAAGCCCCCAGCGCGCCCAGCACCAGTTTGATATTGCCCAGAACCAGGTTGTCGGACAGCATGGAGGCAAAGCCGGTCATGTGCGAGGTGTACATGCCCACCACCAGAAAGCCCCCGGCGTTGATGGCCCCCGCGTTGAACGCCAGCAGGCCGCCCAGCAACCGGTTGGTGGCGGCTATGCGGTGCTGGCTGGTCAAATGGCGAAGGCGGCGCATGGGCTGTAAATTTATAAAAAATAGGGCTCTAGCGCATATTCCATCTACGCTAGTAGCTACATAAAACGCAGCAATAACCGGTCTGCATCAACCCTGGAAGAAGTTGACTGGCAGGCCCGGCACATCGACCCGCATGGACAGCACGCAGCCGGACGCAGGCATGGCCTCCAGCTCGGCAGCGGGGCGGCCGTGGCGGCCCGTCGTCAGATACAGGGTTTGCAGATCGTCACCGCCAAAACAAGGCATGGTGGGGCAGCGCACCGGCAGCGCATAGGCGTTGAGCAGGTCGCCATCGGGCGAGAACTTGCACAGGCGCTGGCCTTCGAACTGGGCCGAATAGTAGTTGCCCTGCACGTCCACCGCGGCGCCATCCGGGCGGCCACCGTAGCCGGGCATGCCGGGCTGCCAGCCTGCGGGCTTGGGGGCCATGTGCAGGAACTCGCGGTAATGCGACAGCACATTGGGCACGGCATCCCAGTCCCAGGCGTGGACGATGTGGTGCGGCGTGTCCGACCAGTACAGGGTCTTGGCATCCGGCGACCAGGCCAGGCCGTTGCCGGTGATGGCGTTGCCCGCAAGGCTGCGCAGCGTGCTGCCTTCCAGGCAGTACAGCTCGGCCTTGCGGGCATCGCGCGGCTCGTAGATGGTGCTGGCCCAGAAGCGGCCCAGCGGGTCGCATTTGCCGTCGTTGAAGCGGGTGGTGGCCGGGTCATACGGTGCGGCGGCCAGCAGGGCCATCTCGCCCCCCCACACCGGCGCGCGGTAGATGCCGTCGCGCAGCGCCACCACCAGGCCACCACCGGTGGCCGGGGCGATGCAGCCCGGCTCGCTGGCCATGGCCCAGCGCTCCACTACGCCGCTGGCCACGTCCAGCCGCTGCAGCAGCTTGCCGGGCACATCGACCCAGTACAAAAGCTTTTCCTGCGGGTGCCAAAACGGCGATTCGCCCAGGGCGTTGGGTTCGGTGGTGACGGTGGTCCAGGTCATGGCAAAAATCTGAGAGGTTGCGATACCCGTATTGTGAACGCGCACAAAAAAGCCCGGCTACATCGCTGTAGCCGGGCCGTGGCAGACAAAACGCTACTCTCTCCTTCCAGGGGTATCACAGAACCGGCTTTGCCGGGCTGTAGATACCGCCCCCTGCATGTCGCATCTGTTTTTGCAAACAGATTCGAGGGGGGTTGGCGGAAAGCGCTTGCGCTGCAGCCTGGGGGTGTTACCTGTTGTATGCGGTTTCGCCGTGCGAGCTGATGTCCAGACCTTCGCGCTCTTCTTCTTCCGTGACACGCAGACCCACGGTCAGGTCCACGATCTTGTAAGAGATGGCAGCCACAACACCCGACCAGACGATGGTCAACAGCACAGCCTTCAATTGGATCCAGACCTGTGCGCCTACCGAGTAAGCGTCCGCAGGGGTCATGCCGGCAGACACCCAGTCGGCCACGGTGGATGGGCCACCCAGGCTAGGCGAGTTGAACACGCCGGTCAACAACGCACCCAGGATACCGCCCACGCCGTGCACGCCAAACACGTCCAATGTGTCGTCTGCGCCCAGTATCTTCTTCAGGCCATGGACACCCCACAGGCAGGCAAAACCAGCCAGGAAACCGATGACCAAACCACCGCCGATACCGACGTTACCAGCGGCTGGCGTGATAGCCACCAAGCCGGCCACGGCACCGGATGCAGCACCCAGCATCGAAGCCTTGCCCTTCATCAGCGCTTCGCCGACGCACCATGCCAGCACCGCAGCGGCCGTTGCACCCAGGGTGTTGATGAAGGCCAGGGCGGCAAAGCCGTTGGCTTCCAGAGCGGAACCGGCGTTGAAGCCGAACCAGCCCACCCACAGCAGGGAAGCACCGACCATGGTCAGCGTCAGGCTGTGAGGCGCCATGGACTCTTTGCCGTAACCGACGCGCTTGCCGATCATGAAGGCACCGACCAGACCGGCCACAGCGGCGTTGATGTGCACCACGGTGCCGCCTGCGAAGTCCAGCGCGCCCCATTGCCAGACCAGACCGGCCTTGGCGTTCATCGCATCGACCACTTCCTTGCCGGAGTAAGCATCAGGGCCCATCCAGAACCACACCATGTGGGCAATAGGAGCGTAGCTGAAGGTGAACCACAGGGCCGAGAACAACAGCACGGCCGAGAACTTGATACGTTCTGCGAACGCACCAACGATCAGGCAGCATGTGATACCAGCGAAGGTCGCCTGGAAGGCGGCAAACACGATTTCAGGAATGTAGACACCCTTGCTGAACGTGGCAGCGTTGGCAAATGTGCCTGCAGCGTTGTCCCAGATGCCCCTCATGAACAGCCGGTCGAAGCCACCGACGTAGGCATTCCCTTCGGTGAATGCCAGGCTGTAGCCGTAGATGAACCACAGCACGATGATCATCGAGAACGTGACCATCACCTGCATCAGCACCGACAGCATGTTCTTGCTGCGCACCAGGCCGCCGTAGAACAGGGCCAGGCCGGGCACGGTCATCATGATGACCAGCAGTGTGGACAGCATCATCCAGGCGGTGTCGCCCTTGTTGGGTACGGGAGCGGGAGGTGCAGAAGCGGCATCGGCAGGGGCAGACGCAGCGGCTTCGGCAGCCGCCGGTGCGGGCGCAGCAGCGGGTGCTGGAGCCGCATCGGCAGGTTTAGCCTCAGCAGAAGCTGCCATGGCCGGAGCGCTGGCAGCATCAGCGGCAGGAGCCTGTGCCTGGGCGAAAGATCCGCCCCACATTAACCCCAAGCCGAGAGCCAGGGATGCTAGTAGTTTTTTCATTTTTATTTACTTTCAGATGAAAGATGGTGCTGTTTACAGCGCTTCTTTGCCGGTTTCACCCGTGCGGATGCGTACAACTTGCTCCAAGTTGTAAACAAAAATCTTGCCGTCGCCGATCTTGCCGGTACGCGCTGCGCCTTCCACGGCTTCGATCACGCGGTCTACCAGCTCGTCGGAGATGGCGGCTTCAATCTTGACCTTGGGCAAGAAATCGACCACATACTCGGCACCACGGTACAGCTCGGTATGCCCTTTTTGGCGACCGAAACCTTTGACCTCCGTCACGGTGATACCCTGCACACCAATGCTGGACAGGGCTTCGCGCACTTCGTCCAACTTAAAAGGTTTGATGATGGCGGTGACTAGTTTCATGGCTGCTCTTTCAGTAGGCTGTCGCAAGATGGGGCTGCAAGGCGGGCGGCCTTGGGCACGGGCTGTGTCATGTGCTTCTCCAAAATGAAAAGGGGAACGGCAAACGGGTTAAAGCAGGTTGCGTGCCAAATAAGTGTTACTTTGGTAACACCGTGGAGCAAGCCCCCGATGCCACGGCGCACAGGTTTGGGCAGGGTTTTATCGCACACAAATGGTGCGCACGGGTAGGTTATGTGTTTTGAACTGCTCTTTTGCACCGATATGGGGAGGCTAGTTACTATGGGCTTAAGTTTGGTGCAAAGCCGGGCTTTGCTGGGCTTGGATGCCCCCGCTGTCACCGTTGAGGTGCACTTAACCAATGGTTTGCCCAGCTTTACGCTAGTCGGCCTGGCCGAAGTGGAGGTCAAAGAGGCCCGCGAGCGGGTGCGCTCGGCCATTCAGAACGCCGGGCTGGAGTTTCCGAACAACAAGCGCATCACGGTCAACCTGGCCCCGGCCGACCTGCCCAAAGACTCGGGCCGGTTTGACTTGCCCATCGCCCTGGGCATTTTGGCCGCCAGTGGCCAGATTGACAGCACGCGCCTGGCCGGGCATGAATTTGCCGGCGAGCTGTCGCTGTCCGGAGCTTTGCGGCCGGTACGCGGCGCGCTGGCCATGAGCCTGGCCCTGCACACCCAACAGGTGCAGACCCGGCTGGTGTTGCCCCCTGGCAGTGCCGAAGAAGCCGCCTTGGTGCCCGATGCCCAGGTTTTTTGCGCCCACCATCTGCTCGATGTGGTGCAGCAGTTTCTACCCCTGGAAGATGGTGGCGATGGCGAAGCCGCCCCTACCGACGGCTGGGCGCGCCTGGCCACCACCAAATTGCCCGCCACCGCCGACTACGCCGATCTGGCCGATGTCAAAGGCCAGGCTGGAGCCAAACGGGCGCTGGAAATCGCCGCCGCTGGCGGCCACAGCCTACTTTTGATCGGCCCCCCGGGCTCGGGCAAGTCCATGCTGGCGCAGCGCTTTGCCGGCCTGCTGCCGCCCATGACGGTGGACGAAGCCTTGGAAAGCGCCGCCATTGCCAGCCTGGGTGGCTGCTTTGCGCTGGAGCGCTGGGCCACCCGGCCCACCTGCAGCCCGCACCACACGGCCAGCGCGGTGGCGCTGGTGGGCGGCGGGTCACCACCCCGGCCCGGTGAAATCTCGCTGGCACACCACGGCGTGCTCTTCCTCGATGAACTCCCCGAGTTTCCCCGTGCTGCTCTAGAGGCCTTGCGCGAGCCCCTGGAAACCGGCCGTATCACCATCGCCCGCGCCGCCCGACGGGCCGAATTCCCGGCGCGCTTCCAGATGATTGCGGCGATGAACCCCTGCCCTTGTGGTTACGCGGGCTCACGCCAGCAGGTGTGCCGCTGCAGCCCCGACCAAGTGGCGCGCTACCAAAGCAAGCTCAGCGGCCCGCTGATCGACCGCATCGACATGCACATCGAAGTGCCCGCCCTGCCCGCCGAAGACCTGCTGCACGCCCCGCCTGGCGAATCCACCGCCGCCATCCGGGCGCGCTGCAGCGCCGCACGCCAACGCGCCATCGACCGCCAGGGCCGCACCAACCAGGCGCTGCAAGGACAAGAGATCGACCAGTCGATCGCCCTCGACCCCACCGCCGCCAAGTTCCTGACCGTGGCTGCCGCCAAACTGGGTTGGTCGGCGCGGGGCATCCACCGCACCTTGAAAGTGGCGCGAACAATTGCCGACCTGGCTGGGTCCACCACTACCCAGGTGGCCCATGTGGCGGAGGCGATGCAGTACCGGCGGGCTTTGAAGGCTACAAGCTAGGGTCGATATGCACCCGACACCCGGCGCGTATCGGCCAGCCTGATGCGCTTGGGGACACAAGGCGGATAAGAAGCGGACAAGCCAAATACTATGCATTCGATAGCTGTCAGCGCATGCTGAATATGCGCCAGAAGCCGATTTAATGCCTATTTTTACGCGAAGGGCAGCGCATCGCTGTTCCTGGGGGCGGTGTCCGGCAGGCGCATTTCGAAGGTGGTCCCCACGCCCTCCTCGCTGCGCACAACCAGGCTGCCGCCCAGCACGTGGGTCACCGCGTTGAAGGCGATGTGCAGGCCCAGACCGGTGCCGCCCCGGCCCATTTTGGTGGTCACGAAAGGATCGAAGATGCGGCCTAGCAGCGCGGGCGGGATGCCGCAACCGTCATCGGCGACACGCAGCAGCACCACACCCTGGTCATCGCGCTCACCGGTGATGCACACGGTGCCCTGGTCGCGGCCCTCAAAGCCGTGCAGCACGGCGTTGTGGAGCAGGTTGCCAATGGCCTGGCCCAACGCGCCGGGGTAGCTGTCCAACCGCAGGCCGGTGGGCACCTCCACCTGGATTTTGCAAGGCGTGCGGGCGAAGCTGGGACGCAGGCTGGCGACCATTTCATCGACCACTTCGCGCAGCTCGAAGGAACGGCGCTGCGCGCTGGTTTGGTCCACCGCCACCTGCTTGAAGCTGGTGACCAAATCGGCCGCGCGGTGCAGGTTGCGGGCCGCGATGTCGGTGGCCTGCGCCACGCTGTCCAGCAGGCTGTCGAGCGCGCTGCGGCGCAGTCCGGCCTGCATGGCCGTGCGGAACTGGCGCACCTCGGCACTCAGCGCGGTGACAGCCAGCAGGCTGTTGCCCAGCGGGGTGTTCAGCTCATGCGCGACCCCCGCCACCAGCCCGCCCAGGGCGGCCATTTTTTCGACCCGCACCAGCTCAACCTGGGTCTCCCGCAGATGGGCCATGGCACCGGACAAGTCCTCATTGGCGGCGGCCAGCGCCTCGGTGCGGCGTTCTACGCGGGCTTCAAGTTCGGTGTTGAGTTCGCGCAGTTCGTTGCCGATGCGGTGCATGTCGGTGATATCCACCCCGGCCCAGACCAGCAATTTGGTCGTACCGATTTGCACTGTCTGGTAGGAGATCTGGAGCAGCATCGGTTGCCCGCTGCCCCGCAACATCCAGGCTTCAACCGCAGCATGGCCTTGCTTGAACCGCTCCAGCATGGCCTCCCGCTCGGCCTGGGTGCGCCAGACCCCCAGCTCGTTTACCGTGCGCCCCAGGACATGTTCTCGCTGCCGTTCAAACACCCGGCACCATGCCTGGTTCACGTCCATCAGAGCATAGGGAAGATCGGTGCTGGTCACCGACATGGCCACCGGGGAAGCATTGAAGATCGCCAAAAACTTCTGCTCCCGCTCTTGCAGGGTGGCCGCCATTTTTTCGATGTCGGCAGACAGCCAGTTGAACTCGGCAATCGCGCCCCGGGGCCAGGGCCCGCCTTCTGCCCCCTGGGTGATCTGTTTTGCCCGGACCACGATGCCGCGCAGAGGCTGGGTCAACCACGAGGCCCAGAATGGGGCCATCAACAAGCCCACCAGCAGCGCGCCCGCAAACCCGGACACCACGCCCAGCACCAGCGCCCGAAGCTGCGTGTTCTCCATGCCCGCGGGCATGCCGCCGACAAAGTACCAGTCCAGCGCAAGGGAGTGCGATACCGCTGGGTGGAAGCTGTGGCCATCGAAGCGGAATACTTCGGGCAGGGTCTGGAAATTCAGCGCGGCTTGCATCAGCGGCCAGTTCAGCACATTGGCGGTGCCCACATGCCGCCCGCCGTCGGTGTCGGCCACGATTTCACCGCTACGGTCTACCAGCCAGATCGACGCGGTGCGTTGCCCTGCCGCCAGCTGGAAGGTGTCCAGCAGGTAGGACAGCGGCACCTCGGCCAGCAGCACCCGATTGCGGCCCACCGGGTAAGCCATGCCCACGGTGACCTCGCCCGACAGGGCCGACAGAAACTTGTTGCCCCAAACCATTTGGCGCGATGCCAGCACAGCGCGAAACAGCGGGCTGGACGAGAGGTCACTGCCCAGCAGGTCGGTGCGGTGCACCCGCAGTGCAGGCACCACCCCGGCGGCCAGCACCGTGCCCTCGTTGGAGGCCAGGTAGATGGCGCGGATGGCGTGACCGTCCCACGCGGCGCGTTCTAGCAGGGCGGTGGTTTCCAACAGATCCCGGTTTTCCACCGCTTCACTGAGCAGCTCCATGCGGGCTTGCAGCGAGCCCAGCAATATCTCCACCCGCTCGGCGATTTCGTTGGTGTCGCGCACCACCTCTTCTTTGTTGGCGCGCTCAATCTGGGGGATGCGCAGCAGCAGGATGCCGGAACCGACAATCGCAAACGTAGCCAGAATCGTCGCCACCAGCAAAGCCGCCAGGCTGCTGCGTAAACGCCAGACGCGCAAGCGGTTCATTTCAGCAACACAAACTTGCCCCCACGCACTTCGGTGAAAAACACCTTGCGCGCGGTATCGCCAAAACGGTCGAACTGGATGCTTTGCTGCAGGCCCTGGAACGGCCCGTGTTGAAGGATGCTGTCTTTCAAGGACTGGCCCGGCACCTGCAATGCCAGGGCCTGGCACAGCACATCTGTGGCGTCGTACGACAGCACCGCACTAAAACCAGGCTCGTGTGCAAACCGCGCCACAAATTCCCGGTGGAAGCTGCGGTAGCGCTCGGACGGGTCATCCCGGTTGAAGGCCTGTGCAATCAACAGCCCCTCTACCGAGCGCCCGCCCAACTCCAGCAGCAATTCGCTGGACGCCCTTTCTGCCGCGCTCTTGGGCATTTGCGGGGCCAGCTTTTCGGCCTGCTGGGCCAGACGCGCCACATCAATGGCACTGCCGATGAACAGCAGGCCCTGCGGCGGTTGGAGCAGCATCTTGCGCACCACATCGCCAAAACCCGTACGGGCATCGGACTCGAATGCCACCGCAGCCACCACCTGGCCGCCCAGCGCGGCATAAGCTGCATTGAAAGCTTTCAGCCAGGCCAAGGAGTAGCTGGCGTTGCGGGTGTCGTAGGCCAGCGCCATGCGGTGCTGGCCGCGCTGGTATAGCACTTGCGCATACTCGTTGGCGTTGTCACGCGTGGTGCGGTTGATGCGGATCAAAAAATCGTCTTGTCCCGCAAAATCCGTGGAGGTTACGGTCGGGCTAACCATGACGATACCTGCCTGGTTACTCAACGGCACCGCCACCGTCGCCACCGCACTACTGAAAGGCCCCACTACCGCATCGACGTGCGCCGCGACCAGGGTCTGCATCGCCAACTGTGATTTGCCCGGGTCCATACCATCGTCCTGCACCAGCATCTCGACCATGCGGCCGTGGATCCCACCGGCCTGGTTGCGCTGCTCCACCGCCAGAATCATGCCGTTGCGGCCATCTTCCCCGGTATCGGAACCCCGGTCCGACAAGCTGCCGATGAAACCCAGATGGATGGCCTTGGGTGGACCACATCCTGGCAAGCACCCCACCACCAGCAGGGCTGCTAGCCAGAGCCACCGGTTCACGGGGAAGGGGCCAGGCGTTGCGCCAGCCAGGGCCCCAGGTCTTCAATCGGCATAGGTTTGGCGTACAGGTAGCCCTGCGCTTCGTCGCAGCCCAGCCGACGCAAAATGTCGGCCTGGGCCTCGGTTTCCACGCCCTCGGCCAGCACCTGCATGCCCAATTGGTGGCCCAACGGCACAATCATTTCGGCGATGCGTGCGCCCAGGCGGCCCGAATCCAGCGACATCACAAAGGCGCGGTCGATCTTCAAGCGGTCGGCAGGCAGGCGGTCCAGGTAGGACAGCGATGAAAAGCCGGTGCCAAAGTCGTCAATCGCCACCGCAATACCGCGCGTCTTGATCTGCCGCAGCAGCGCGGCCACACGCTCCATGCCCATCACGGCCACCGACTCGGTGATCTCCAGCTCCAGGCTCTCGGGCGGCATGCCGGTGTCCCGCAGGGCCTCGTCCACCGTGTTCAGAAATTGCGGCTGGGCAAACTGCACCGACGACACGTTGACCGCCACCCGGATGTCCATTGCGCCACCTTGTTGGCCTTGGCTACGCAGGGCGGCCATGGCATGCAGGGCCGTGCGCAGCACCCAAGCCCCCATGGTGACGATCAGGCCGGATTGCTCGGCTACCGGAATGAAGCGGTCGGGCGGTACAAATTTGCCGTCGTCGGTGCGCCAGCGCAGCAGGGCTTCCACGCCGATGGGCTGGCCATCGCTCAAACGCACCTGGGGCTGGTAGACCACGAACAGATGCTCGTGGTCAAACGCGCGCTGCAGGCCATGCAGCATGCGGGTGCGCTCGCGGGTGATGGTTCCCACCTCGGCCGAGTAGTAGGCGCTGCGGCCCTGGCCCAGCTCTTTGGCGCGCTTGAGGGCGATGGACGCGTCTTTCAGCAGCTCCAGGCCATTACCGCTGGTGTCGTCGCAGCGCACAAAGCCCATGCAGACCGACACCGGGCGCAGCACGTTCTCAATCGCAAACGGCTGCTCAAACACGCCGCGCAGCAGCTCGGGGTTGACGCTGGACTCCAGCCCAAACAGGCCAAAGGTATCGCCCGCCACCCGCGCCAGATACCCGGCTCCAGCATGTACCGCACCCAGCCGCTGGGCGATGGCGGCCAACAACTGGTCACCGTAGCCGTGGCCAAACATGTCATTGGTTTCGGCAAACTGGTCTACGTCCATCAGGCCGATGGCATGCCCAGCCGTACTGCCTGCGGCCACCGCATCGTCCAGGTGCTGGATAAAGGCCGTGCGGTTGGGCAGGCCGAGCATGCGGTCCACGAACGCATAGTTGCGCAGCCGGGTCACCAGCTCCACATTGGCCGCGCACAGGGCAATATTGGTACAAAACACCTCCAGCAAATGCACATCCACATTGCGCAACGGCGCCGATGCATAGACAAACGCAACAAAGTCACCGCCCTCCCGGCCGGGAAAGAACAAAGTGACGCTGCGCTCGCCCAGCAGGTTGCGGCGCTCGGCCAGGCACTGGGTCAGGCTGGCGACGATGTACGGGTCGTCAATATCGGTAATGTGGCGCTGCATCAGGTAAGCCAAACGTCCGGCGGCGGCGATCACCACACACTGCGCACCGACCTGAGTGTTGGGCGTGCAAGCGCACACCACCCCCTCGGGCTCCACGCCCACCAGCCCGGCAATTTGTGTGATCACGCCCTCGGCAAAGCTTTGCAGACCGGGTTCGGCGATGAACTGGTTGCTGGCATGGACGATTTTCTCCAGCCCACGGCGGTTGGCATCCATGCGGCGCAGCTGGTCGTAGGAGCGGATAGCGGTGGTCAGCGTGGTGTAGAGCTTGGTGCGGGTGAGCTCGCTTTTGGTTTTGTAGTCGTTGATGTCAAACCGGCGGATGGTATCGATCTCCGGGGCCTGGCCCGGCTGGCCGGTGCGCAAGATGATGCGCACATGGGTCAGACCCAGTTCGCCCCGGATAGCCCCTACGGTGACCAGCCCGGCGTTGTCGGTTTCCATCACCACATCCAGCAGGATCACCGCCACATCGCGCTCCCGGCGCAGCACGTCCAGGGCATCGGCGGCAGAGTGGGCATGGAATAGCTGCAGGCCCCGGCCTTCGATCTCCAGCCCGCGCAAACCGTAGGCCGTGCTTTCGTGCACATCGGAGTCATCGTCCACCACCAGAATCCGCCACGGCTCTCGCCCAGCAGCCGCCTGTCGGGGCGGGCTGGTAGGCGGGCCGTCTATGAACTCAAGCAGATCTTCATCATCCATGGGCTGTGGGGCGGCGTGCGCAGGTTCAAACTAAAAGCTAAGTCTCTTACAAAATGTAGCCTAGGACAAGCGCATCGCCCCATGAGCCCGTGCAATAGGGAAAACCCTAAATTTACAGATTGGGAGCCAGAAAGCGCCGCAAATCCGCCTCGGGCACGCCCCGGCGCTGGGCCAGGTCTTTGAGCTGGTCTTCGCCGATCTTGCCGACGTTGAAGTACTGGGCTGCAGGGTGGCCCAGCTGGAAGCCGCTGACGCTGGCGGCGGGCATCATGGCCAGGCTCTCCGTCAGTTGCATGCCAATGTCATCGCATTGCAGCAGCGCAAACATGTCTTGCTTGACGCTGTGGTCAGGGCAGGCCGGGTAACCGGGCGCAGGGCGGATGCCGGTGTACTTTTCGCCAATCATCTCCTCGATGCTCAGCGACTCTTGCGGCGCGTAGCCCCACAGGTCGGTGCGCACGCGGTGGTGCAGGCATTCGGCAAAGGCCTCGGCCAGCCGGTCGGCAATGGCCTTGAGCATGATGCTGGAGTAGTCGTCCAGTTCGGACTGGAACTGGGCTTCTTTCTTTTCGGCACCGAGCCCGGCGGTGACGGCAAACAGGCCGGCGTAGTCGGCAATGCCGCTGGTCTTGGGCGCCACGAAGTCGGCCAGGCAACGGCTGGGGCGCATGACCCCTTCAACCGCTTGTTTTTCGGCTTGCTGGCGCAGGCCGTGCCAGGTCAAGGCCACCTCGGTGCGCGACTCGTCGGTGTAGAAGGCGATGTCGTCGTCATTCACGCTGTTGGCCGGGTACAGGGCGACGACCCCGTTGGCGATGAGCCAGCGGCCTTCGATGGCGCGTTTGAGCATGGCCTGCGCATCCTTGAACACGCGGCTGGCTTCCACGCCCACCACCTCGTCGGTCAGGATGGCGGGGTAGGGCCCGGCCAGGTCCCAGGTCTGGAAGAACGGGCCCCAGTCGATGTAGCGGGCCAGCTCGGTGAGGTCGAAGTTCTTGAACACACGCCGCCCAATGAACTTGGGTACCTTGGGCGTGTAGGCCGCCCAATCGACCACGGCTTTATTCGCCCGGCACTTGGCCAGCGGCCACAGCGGGGTTTGCTTCTTGTTGGCGTGCTGGTGGCGCACCTTGTCGTAGTCGGCGTTTAGTTCTGCTATGAAATTAGAAGCGCCATTCCCAAGCAGACTCTGCGCTACGCCCACACTTCGTGATGCATCGGGCACATATACCACCGGGCCGTCGTAGTGGTGCGCAATCTTCACGGCGGTGTGCACGCGGCTGGTGGTGGCGCCGCCAATCATCAGCGGGATCTTCTTGATGCGGAAGTGGTCGTCCTTTTGCATCTCGCCCGCCACGTACTGCATTTCTTCCAGGCTGGGGGTGATCAGGCCGGAGAGGCCCACGATGTCGGCCCCTTCCACCTTGGCGCGGGCCAAAATTTCGTGGCAGGGCACCATCACGCCCATGTTGATGACCTCGAAGTTGTTGCACTGCAAGACCACGGTGACGATGTTTTTGCCGATGTCGTGCACATCGCCCTTCACCGTGGCGATGATGATCTTGCCCTTGGTGCGCACATCGCGGCCCGCGGCTTCGTCCAGGCGCTTTTCTTCTTCGATGTAGGGGATGAGGTGCGCCACCGCGGACTTCATCACCCGCGCCGACTTGACCACCTGCGGCAGGAACATCTTGCCCTGGCCAAACAGGTCACCCACGATGTTCATGCCCGCCATCAGCGGGCCTTCGATCACGTGCAGCGGGCGGCCGCCCTTGGCCAGGATGGCCTGGTAGGCTTCTTCGGTGTCGGGCACGATGAAGTCGGTGATGCCGTGCACCATGGCGTGGCTCAGACGCTGCTCCACCGTCACAAAATGGTCGGCAGTGCCGCGCCAGTCCAGGCGCTTGCTCTCGTCCTTGGCACCGCTCTTAGCGGTTTCGGCAATCTCGACCAGGCGCTCGCCCGCATCGGGGCGGCGGTTCAGAACCACGTCTTCCACGCGCTCCCGCAGCACCGGCTCCAGGTCGTCGTACACGCCGACCATGCCCGCGTTGACGATGCCCATGTCCATGCCCGCTGAAATAGCGTGGTACAGAAACACGGTGTGGATGGCCTCGCGCACCGGGTCGTTGCCCCGGAAGGAAAAGCTCACATTGGATACGCCGCCGGAAATTTTTGCGCCTGGCAGGTTGGCTTTGATCCAGCGCACCGCCTCGATGAAATCGACCGCGTAGTTGTTGTGCTCTTCGATGCCGGTGGCAATGGCGAAGATGTTTGGGTCGAAGATGATGTCTTCGGGAGGAAAGCCCACCTCGTCCACCAGGATGCGGTAGGCGCGTTCGCAAATTTCAATCTTGCGCTGGTAGGTGTCGGCCTGGCCCTGCTCGTCGAACGCCATCACCACGGCAGCAGCGCCGTAGCGCCGCACCAGCGTGGCCTGGTGTTTGAAGGCCTCCACGCCTTCTTTCATGCTGATGGAGTTGACGATGGGTTTGCCCTGGATGCAGCGCAGCCCGGCCTCGATCACCTCCCACTTGGAGCTGTCCACCATGATCGGCACGCGGGCGATGTCGGGCTCTGAGGCAATCAGGTTCAAAAACCGCACCATGGCCGCCTTGCTGTCCAGCATGGCTTCGTCCATGTTGATGTCGATCACCTGCGCGCCGTTTTCCACCTGCTGGCGGGCGACGGACAAGGCCTGGTCGAATTCGCCGTTCAAAATCATGCGGGCGAAGGCCTTGGAGCCGGTGACGTTGGTGCGCTCGCCGATGTTGACAAAAAGCGTGCCTTGGCCAATGAGCACAGGCTCCAGACCGGACAACAGCATGGGGGGGACGGGGCTTACGACGGATTCGGACATACAACTCACCTGTGGAGGGACATGGTTCAGGTGAGCGTCGTTGGCAACAACCCAAGCCTGACGGGAACCAGCCCGCTGCAACGCTCCTTGGGAAGCTGCAATTTTAAGGGCGGACGAAAATTTATAAAAAATATGGCTCCAGCGCTTATATCGCATACGCTATTAGCTATTTATTTAATAGCAATCATCTTCCTCGCTACACACGGGCTTTAAACCGCTGTGTTACACAGCTTGTTACAAGTTCACCACCCACCCGACCATGTTCAAAAATCTGATTGACGGCATCAAAACCCAGCTGTCCCGGCCACCGGAACTGCTGGAAGCCCACGAGCGCATGCGGTCGGTGCAGCACTCGGGGTCGGCCAGCCGGGCGGCGGAGTTACTGATTGCACCCACCGCGCTGATGCAGCTCAAGCCCGCCGAGGCGCTGGCCATCGTCAGCTACATGACCCCACGCCGCATCCCCATGGGCACCACCTTCATCCACGAGGGCGATACAACCGAAACCGGTTACATGCTGCTACTGCTGGAAGGCGAGGTGACGGTGGAAAACATCGTCGTCAGCCGCGTTGACCCGGTAACCGTCAGCGTGCTTGGCCCCGGCAGCCTGATTGGCGAAATGGGCCTGATCGACGGCCAGGCCCGGCTGGCCTCGTGCACCGCCAGCACCCACGTCACCTGCGCCATCCTGTCGCGCGACGCGCTGGAAAAACTCAGCCAGGACGACCCGCAAACTGCCGCCAAACTGCTGCTGGCCGTGTCCATGCGCATCGCCGAGCGGCTGCGCGACACCACGGGCAAGGTCAAACGCTACAGCCAGCTGGTGCAAGCCATGCAGCAGGAAATCGACCATTTGATGCCAACCTGACTTTTACGCTCACCCCCAGGCTACAGTGCTTCGCATCTTTCGCCACCCCCCTTGCAGGGGGCAACACCAGCAGCCTGGCAAAGCCAGTTCTGCGGTGTTTCTGGAAGCGGTTGTTAAACCACAGCCAGCGCCGCCGCAGGCAGGCCAAACACCCGGTCAAACACCCAGTTGAAAACAAAGGTGTAGACCACAAAGAACACCACCAGCCCCAGGTCCATCACCAGGGCTTGCCATAGCGTGGTGTCAAACCACCAGGCCATCAGCGGCACCAGGAACAGCACCAGCCCCCCTTCAAAGACCACCGCGTGCGCCACCCTGCGCGCCACACTGCGGCCCCGCACGGTCTGGCGGGCTTCCCAGGCCTCAAACAAGGTGTTGAACACCAGGTTCCACACCACGGCCACCACCGAAGCCGCCACCGCCAGCAGGCCCGCGGTCTGCATGCCTTGGCCCGACATGCCGGCCAGCCCCAGTGTGGCGGCCACGATGGCAAAGCCCTCGTACAGGCTGACGTAAACAAACTTTCTCTTCATTCCTTGCATGGCGCGATTCCTTGAATATGGGATGAATGTATGTCTTAAACTTTGATACTTAAAGTCAGCTTATTTCAACTTAACTGATAGATGGACGATGGCATTTACCTCCGAAAGCGTGCAGGTGTTTCTGGCCGTGCTGGACCGGGGCTCGTTCTCGGCCGCCGCGCGGGCGCTGGGGCGTGTGCCTTCGGCCGTCAGCATGGCCATTGCCCACCTGGAGGCCGAGCTGAATTTGCCGCTGTTTGACCGCAGTGGCCGTGAGCCCCAGCCCACGGCAGCAGCTCGCTCGCTGGAGCCGCAGGCCCGGCTGCTGGCGGCCCAGTTGCGGCAATTGCAGGCCCAGGCACTGGCCTTGACGCAGGGCCTGGAAAGCCGCCTGACGCTGGCCATCGCCCCCGAGCTGCTGGCCGCAGAGTGGCGTAGCCCGCTGGCCACCCTGGCGCAGGAATACCCGCTACTGGAAGTCGAGGTGCTGGCCGCGCCCCAGGCCGACGCGCTAGCCATGCTGCACGCGGGGCGGGCCAATCTGGCGCTGGTGTTCGAGCGGCCCAGCCTGGACGGGCGCGAAGGCTTCCAGGAGGTGAGCAGCGAAATTCTGGTGGCGGTGATGGCCCCCGCCTTGCTGGCCCAGACCCAGCGGCCAGGAGCGGGCCCGCGCGAAGAGCAGCTCACCAACACCCGCCAGATCGTGGTCGCCAGCCGCGACCTGGCCACCATCGACACCCGCTTCGCCTACGCCCGCCACTGCTGGCGCACCGACAACCACATCGCCGCGCTGGGCCTGATCGAGGCCGGTATCGGCTGGGGCTGGCTGCCGCAGTCGTTTGTGCGCAGCCAGATCGCCGTCGGCACGCTGGTCGAGATGCCGTTCGACAACCTGACCAACCGCATGGAGCTGTGGGTGGACGTGGTGTGGTCCAAAGAGCGCCCGCTGGGCCTGGGCGCGCGGCGCTTCGTGGCGCTGGTCAGCGCCGGGCGGGTCGGCGGCAAACCACCGCCAGGGCCTTCTAGGGATTTATAAGGGGTCTGACGCTCGTTGTGACCCAGCAATGCTGCTAGAGCGGTCCGATGCGGGCAGGGCTCCGCTGGACTCCAGCAGCGCAATTTGCGCCTTGATGGTCGCGGGCGTAATGGAGGAGATGGGAGATGCTGAAGTATCTGCCGAGAGCGCGCCGGCGTTTGCACTGCTCCCGCTTCCCCCGCCGCAGGCAACGAGGCTGAAGGCCAGCAGGCTGCCGCAGATGGGATGACAGAACTTATTCGCAGGTGTCACCATTGGGCATTGTTGTAAAACTGCCAGAGCGTGCAGCGTTGTATTCCATATAACGCTTGGCACGCTCACGGGTATTGGCGGTCATGGCTTCAATACGGCCGGACATTTCGCTGCGGCCCTCAACAAAATTTTTACCGAGACAATTAGTAGATGCCATAAGCGCATCACCGACCTTTTGCAGGGCGACCTTGTCCGTCAATTCAACAGTAAGTGTCATTTGGGTTGCTTTTGCATCTTGCACCGCAGCGCGTTGCTGTGCAGCTGTGAGTGGCAGGCGGGTGATATAGGCCTCAATGTCATCCCGCACCCCGTTGCCATTCACGTCTGGCCCGGCAATGCTGCTAGAGCGGTCTAATGCGGGTAGGGCACCGCTGGACTCCAGCTTTGCAATTTGCGCCTTGAGGGTGGCAGGCGTGGTGGGCGTGGCGGTATCAGCCGTAGGCGCACTGGCGGCGGCACTGCTACCGCTTCCACCGCCGCAGGCCGCGAGGCTGAGGGCCAGCAGGCTGCAGCAGATGCAATGCCGGTACTTATTCGCAGGTGTCACCATTGGGCATTGTTGTAGAACTGCCAGAGCGTGCAGCGTTGTATTCCATATAACGCTTGGCACGCTCACGGGTATTGGCGGTCATGGCTTGGATACGACTTGACAATTCAGCAAAACTATCTCCTGAGGTATCACCCAAACAATTAGTGGATGCCATAAGTGCATCGCCCACCTTCTGCAGGGCCACCTTGTCACTCAAGTCCACCACAAGCGTCATTTGCAATGTTTTTGCTTTCTGCAAAGCAGCGCGTTGCTGTGCAGCTGTAAGTGGCAGGCGGGTGATATAGGCTTCAATGTCGTCGCGCACCCCGTTGCCGTTGGCATCGGGCCCGGCAATGCTGCTGGAGCGGTCCAGTGCAGGCAGGGCACCGCTGGACTCAAGCTGTGCAATTTGCACCTTGAGGGTGGTGGGCGTTGTGGAAGTGATGGGGGGTGCAGAGATATCTGTCGAGGGCCCGCCGACGTTGGCACTGCTACCGCTTCCACCGCCGCAGGCAGCGAGGCTGAGGGCCAGCAGGCTGCAGGCGGCCCAGTGTGCGGCCTGCCATGCAGCGCGGGGGCACATATTGGAGTGGCAAGAAGCGGGCATGGTGAATCCTTTGTAAGTGCTATTCAAAGCGCGGTAAGCGCTGCCTTGATCATGCTTTGCACCCGCACCAGGGCGGCGCGGCTGGCATCCAGATACGTGCTTACCAGTGTATGACCACTGGCATCTGCCTGGCTTGTGGGCAAGCTGATGTTGGCAGACGGCACGCTGGTGACGCCCTGTCCGCGCAGGCCGTTGATCACCAGGTCAATATCGGCCAGCACATAGTCACCGCGGGTGGTGGGGGATGCGGGCGCAATGTGCACCACCTTGGCTGTGCTACTAGGACGGGTGCTGCGCAGGCTGTCGTAGGCGGTATTCACAAACAAATTGCCCTGCGAATGGGCAATCAGCACAAAGCTGTAGTCCTGGTCGGCATAGGCTTGCAGCTTGCTGATGTGGTTAGCTATGTCGGCCCCGGTAGGGGGCGAGCTGAGCATTTGGGCATAGCCCGCAAAGATTTGGCCCATCATGGCGTTAAAGGTGGCATCCAGTAACTGGGCCAAGGCGGCGGCGGCACTGCCCAAAAGGCCTAGCAAGCCCCCTGTGCTGGACTGGGGCGCGGTGTGGTGGCCACTGGCCACATCCCAAAAATGCTCCCAGCGGTTGGCAAGCACGCCGTCAAGCTGTTGCGAGCGCTGGGTAAAAGTCTCGGCCAGGTCTTGCAGGCAGGTGGTGCCGGAATTGCCGCAGCCAGTTTGGTTGTAAAACAGTTCGTAGCGAACGGATGCTTTGTTGCGAACGGCATCAGTAGTTACGCGCAGTGATTTAAGCCCTGTGTTTGCATCCTCCTCCGTATTCCAAACCCCATTAAAGAACCCCACCACGGTAGGCGCCATGGTGATGTTGGCCAGCGTGGGGCTGAACATGCAAGTGTCGCAGCCGATTTCGATCACATCGACCTGCTTTTTGTCGAACTGCGGGAAGGTGTAGCTGGTGGCGAGTTCGCCGTTGGCATCGGTCACGCCGCTGTTGGGGGTGATGGTGCCGGGCGTTCCGTCGCTGGTGGTGACGCGCAGGGTGACGGGGGTGTTGACTGCGGGTGTGCCGTCGCTACGCTGAACGATGACCGTCAGCGCCACAGGTATTTGCGCAGTGCTGGGGGTGTAGCGGGTGCTGGAGATGACGTAGTTCAGGCCCGAGAGGTCGTAGCACCAGCCCGTTTTAAGGTCTGGGACAACATCCGGCATCAACCTATAGTTAGAGTCCAAGCAGCCGCAGGTTGATGCACTGCCGCTCCAGCCAACCAAGCCGTGCACATTCCTAGGGCGGGGTCCGCGCGTATCTGTAATGGGCGGGGTGGTGACAAGGTTGGTATAGGTGCAAATCGGGGTTGACCCAATCGCGCTATCGTCAAAAGGCCAAGCATTTGCATACCCTTCCGGCGATACACATGGCTGACCTTTAGGAACACAATAATCTCCTACGGTCGGATGGAAGCAAGCATTACTGCTGGCATAACCGAGGAGCAACGGATACCCCTCGCATACCGCCTGCCTAGACCCATACAGCGGAGGTGCGGTTGTAAAGTGGTAATTGAAAATATCGTAAGTGCTGTACCCGAAGGGACTCCAGGTTCGGGTAAAAGCCATGGCAGACATGCTGCCAAGCAAGCTACAAACGAACAAAAAGATGTGCAGGCAGCGGCGGTATGCCCTGCGTCGGGCTTCAAGCACGAGGGGTTTGGTGGTATTCATGCTCCGCTCCTTATCGCTAAGTACGCCACACACAAAGTTTCTGAAATGCTCCCTGCGCCACGTCATTGGCACAGCTTGATATCAATGCGGTAGGTGTCACAGTGCCTTTGCCAGCAGCAAGGCCTCAGCCGCCACAAACGGCCAATGCCACACTTACAACGCTATCTGAAATACAACGGAAAGCTGCCAATTGAAACTCCCTCGTGCAAACCGGCTATTTGCAACACAGTGCAACGCATTTACCGTTACAAAATATACATGTATTTACACACAAAGCCGTTTTGGAGGTGGTGCTACTATCATCAAAATGTAGGATGTACTGCGCTCAACAGCCACCAAGTAGCAGGGAGCCGGCCCGTCAAACACCCATCAACATACAAAAACGCCACTGGGTAGCGGGCGGTGTGCAGGCTTTGACCAGCGCTGCTGGCCGCACGCAAGACCAACATGCTGCAAGCAGGAGGGGCGAACCTGAAACTGGTGTTCGAGTGACTTAGTCTGGACGGGCGCGAGGGCTTTAAGGAGGTCCGCGCCGGACGGGTTGGCAGCAAGCCACCGCAGGATTGACTCACCACCAGGCTGCAGTGCTTCGCATCTTTCGCCAACCCCCCATCGCATCAGTTTGAAAAACCGATGCGATGGGGGGCAACACCAGCAGCCTAACAAAGCCAGTTCTGCAGTGTTTCTGGCGTGCGTACGTTATGTCTGCGCGAGGCAGCCGACCTGTTACCTTGATTTATAAGAAAAGCACCTCTAGCGCAGATGGTACCTGCGCTAGCAGCTATCAATTTTGATAGGTTCTTAAACCGCTTCCCACTGGCCGCTGCGCTGCGATGCAAACAGCGCGTCGATGATGCGCATGTTCTGGATGGCATCTTCCACGCCGTACTGCAGCGGCGCTTCGCCCCGGATGGCCAGTGAGAACGCATCGCCTTCCAGGCTGTACTGGTCGCAAGGCGCGAAGGTTTCCACCGTGGCACTGCTGCCATTCAGGGCCTGGCCGTTGTCGATAAAGATGCGGGTGGCCTCACCCTGGGGCGCGTTGAACGGGATCTCGATCTCCACCCGCTGCTGCGTGCCCACCACCTGCACGCGCTGGTAAGACGTAGACTGGGTGGACACGGTGAAATTCAGCTGGCGGCCACCGCCAAAGTCCAGCAGCGCGCTGAACATGCGGTCCACTTTGAAGGTGGGATCCATGTCGGCCAGCGCCATCACGCGAAGCGGCTCGGCACCAAACAAGAAGCGCCCCGCCACGATGGGGTAGCAGCCGATGTCGAACAGCGCGCCGCCGCCCTTGCTCGCATCGTTGCGGATGTTGTCGGGGTTGCGGTTGAAGTACGAGAACCAGACCTGCACCGAGCACCGCTCGCCCAAAGCACCGCTCTGCACCAGCTCCCGGGTGCGCAGCCACTGCGGGTGAAAGCGCACCATGAAGGCTTCCATGATGTGGACTTGGCCCGCCACTTCGCGCAGCTGCGCGGCTTCATTGGCGTTCAGCGCCATGGGCTTTTCGCACAGCACATGCTTGCCCGCGCGCGCCGCGGCCAGTGTCATGGGCACATGCAGGTCGTTGGGCAGGGGGTTGTAGATGGCCTCAATGTTCGGGTCGGCCAGCAGCTCTTCGTAGGAGCCGTAGGCGGTGGGAATACCCAGCGCGTCGGCCGCCGCACGGGCCGACAGCAGGGCGCGCGAGGCAATCGCCTGCACATCGCACCACTGGCTGCGCATCAGCGCGGGGGTGACCTTCTCCATACCGATCTTGGCGGTGCTCAACACACCCCAGCGAACTTTTTGCATATCAGGCTGCCTCTTTGTAAAAATACGAACGTAGCGCGCGCCCCGGCAGCGGTGTCACCGCGTCGTGGATGGCGGCAATGTGGTCGGGCGTGGTGCCGCAGCAGCCGCCGACGATGTTGACCAACCCCTCGGCGGCGAACTCGCGCACCAGGGCCGAGGTGACATCCGGGGTTTCGTCAAAGCCAGTGTCGCTCATCGGGTTGGGCAGACCGGCATTGGGGTAGCAGCTGATGAAGGTGTCCGGGGCCACGCGGTGCAGCTCCTGGATGTAGGGGCGCATCAGCGCTGCGCCCAGGGCGCAGTTCAGGCCCACGGCCAGCGGCTGGGCGTGGCGCACGCTGTGCCAGAAGGCGGTGACGGTCTGGCCGCTGAGGATGCGGCCCGAGGCATCGGTGACCGTGCCGCTGATGATCAGCGGCAGGCGCTGGCCCGAGTCGGCAAAGTACTCGTCCACCGCAAACAGCGCGGCCTTGGCGTTCAGGGTGTCGAAAATCGTTTCCACCAAAATCACGTCGCTGCCGCCCTCGACCAGCGCCTTCGTCTGGTCGTAGTAGGCGGCGCGCAGCTCTTCAAAGGTCACGTTGCGCGCGCCGGGGTCGTTCACGTCGGGGCTGATGCTGGCGGTTTTGGGCGTGGGGCCGAGCGCGCCGCACACAAACCGTGGCTTGTCGGGCGTGCTGTATTTGTCGCAGGCGGCGCGGGCGATGCGGGCGGATTCGAAGTTCATCTCGACGGCCAGGTCGGCCATGTCGTAGTCGGCCTGCGCCACCGTGGTCGCGCCAAAGGTGTTGGTCTCGATCAGGTCGGCCCCGGCGGCCAGATAGCCCTCGTGGATGTCGCGGATCACGTCCGGGCGCGTCAGGCTGAGCAGCTCGTTGTTGCCCTTCACGTCCTTGTGGAAGTCCTTGAAGCGCTCACCTCGGTACTGCGCTTCCGTCAGCTTGAAGCGCTGGATCATGGTGCCCATCGCGCCATCCAGGATGGCAATGCGTTGCGCCAGGATGGCGGGGAGTTGCTGGGCGCGGGTGTAGGTAGGCGTTTTCATGAGGGGTCGATTGTAGGAAACACAGCCAAGACCTGGCACGCCAAGGGCACTTGGGGGTCCATTGGGGGATTGCTACACCGCAGAATGCGTGCGCAGCCAGTCTTTGAGCGCGTCGTTCATCCGGGTTTGCCAGCCTGGACCTGCGGTGCGAAAGGCTTCCAGCACCTCATGGTCGAAACGGATAGCCACTTGCTCTTTGGTGGCGCTGCCTGCGGGGCGACCACGCTTCTTGCGACAGGCGGCCACGCCTGCTTGCAGCTCCTCGGCGCTGGCAGGGCGGTCGTCTGGGTCCGTGCCGTCCCACACAAAATCTTGGGATGGAAGGCTGGCTCGCACGGCGGCCAGGGTTTCCTTACGACTCATCACATTCGTTTTCGAGCCAGGCATCGTAAACCTCACGTTCTATACGGCTCGCACGTCGAAAACTGATCACGCGTGCAGAGCCACTACGTTCGGTGTGTACCACCGACAGCACGGCCAGAAAACCCAACACATAAGAGATCGACAGCGTGCGTACTTCGCCAATATCCTGCTGCGGGATGTCCAGCCGAAACCGCGACTCCTACACCTCGCCTGCGTCGGCAAAATCAAACCCATGTTTGCGCAGATTGCTTTGCCGCTTGGCTTCGTCCCAGGTGAGTCGGGTATCCATACGATTAATTGTAGATGCATTAATTGCATCTGTGCTATTTTTGTAGATGCATTATTACAATGCCCGCCAAAATCACACCTCCTGCAACGGCCCCAGGCTGCGTAGGCGTACGGCATCCCGCAGCGGCGGCTGGCCAAACAGGCGGGCGTATTCACGGCTGAACTGGGATGGGCTCTCGTAGCCCACGGCAAAGCCGATGCTGGCCGCGTCGGCTTGGCCCGCCAGCAACAGGCGGCGGGCTTCTTGCAGGCGGATCTGCTTTTGGTACTGCAGCGGGCTCATGGCGGTGACGGCCTTGAAATGGCGGTGGAAGGTGGAGGCCGTCATGTGCACCTGCTGCGCCACCGCGTCTATGCGCAGCGGCTCGGCGAAATGGCTGCGAATCCAGCCAATGGCGCGGCCAATGTGCGCCAGGTGGCTGTGGGCCAGGGCGATCTGGCGCAGCATGGGGGCCTGCGCGCCAGTCAGCAGGCGGTACAGAATTTCGCGCTCCACCAGCGGGGCCAGGGTGGGGATGTGGGCGGGGGTGTCCAGCAGCCGCAGCAGGCGCAGGGCGGCATCCAGCAGGTCGGGCGTGACCGGGCTAACGGCCAGGCCGGGCGATGGGGTGCCTGTAGGTTGACTGGGCAAGGCCAGCAGCATGTCGGCCAGCACCGCCGTATCCAAAGCCAGGGCAAAGGCCAGATAGGGCTCCTCCGGGCTGGCCTGCACCACCGCCCCGGTCACCGGCAGGTCTACCGACACCAGCAGGCACTGCCCGGCGCGGTACTCCACCACCGACTCCCCCAGCAGCACCCGCTTGGCCCCCTGGGCCACGATGTACAGAATCGGCTGGTAGACCACGGCCACCGGCAAGGTGGGCGCATCCGCCCGCACCAGCCGTACCCGCGGGAGGGCCGTGGCGGCTTGGTTGCCATGCCAGTGCCGTGCAATCACATCGCAAAGCTCCTGCTGAAGATCGGCGGGCATGGATGGCAACATGCGAGGATTATGCAAGAGCTACGCAACATTGGGCTACCGCCGCAGGGGCCAGCACGGGGATAGTCAAGCTCTTCACTCCCAAGGAACCCACCATGTCACCCCAACCCACCACCTGGTTCATCACCGGTGCCGCGCGCGGCATCGGCGCGCACACGGTGCAAGCCGCTCTTGCCGCAGGCCACAACGTGGTCGCCACCGCCCGCAGTCGCCAAAGTATCGCCACCGCCCACGACCGCCTGCTGGCGCTGGACCTGGACGTGACCGTTGAAGCCCAAGCCCACGCCGCCGTGCAGGCCGCCGTGGCCCGCTTTGGCCGCATCGACGTGCTGGTCAACAACGCGGGCTACGGCCAGCTCGGCCTGTTTGAAGAGAGCACGGCGGCCGATGCGCAGGCGCAGTTCGACACCAATGTGTTCGGCCTGTTCCACGTCACGCGCGCCGTGCTGCCAGTGATGCGCCAGCAGCGCGCAGGCCGGGTGCTGAACCTTTCGTCCATCGCTGGCATGCGGGGCCGCACCGGCACCGCCCTGTACAGCGCCAGCAAGTTCGCGGTGGAGGGATTTTCCGAAGCCCTGGCGCAGGAGGTGGCCGCTTTCGGCATCTTTGTAACCATCGTGCAACCCGGCGCGTTTCGCACCGACTTTCTGGACGGCCAGTCGATGCGCACCGGCAGCCGGCCCCTGGCCGCCCCCTCCGCCGATTACGCCGCGCAATCCGCCCAGGTCGCCGAAGGCTTCGGTGCCCGCAACCACCAGCAGCCCGGCGATCCGGCGCGGCTGGCCGCCGTGCTGCTGCAACTGGCCGCGCACCCCAAGCCGCCGCTGCGCCTGGCGGCGGGGAGCGATGCGGTGGAGATCATCGGGGCGAAGATTGACGCGTTGCGGGCGGAGTTGGAGGCTTGGCGGGGGGTGTCGGTGGCGACGGATGGAAAGTTCTAAGAAAAATAGGCTGTCCGTGCTGATCTGGCAAGCGTGAGCAGCTATTAATTGCAGAGCAATTGCAGTTCTGCAAAAAAGGCAGGGTGGAATACGGTTGCGCAGCCGTCGCTCCCATACGGACGGGCACAATAGAGCCTCCCACCAGCCCCCCACTGGTTTACCCATAAAATCAGCCCCTAGCGCCCATTCCATCAGCGCAAGCAGCTACAAATTGCAGAGCAAAAGCATTGTCCTCGACTCCCCTCGCCATCCTGCGTGAAACCTTTGGCTACGAGCAGTTTCGTGGGCCGCAACAAGCCATCGTGGAGCATGTAGTGGCCGGGGGCGATGCGCTGGTGTTGATGCCTACCGGCGGCGGCAAGTCGCTGTGTTACCAGATTCCAGCGATTGCGCGGCAGTTGGCGGGGCAGGGGGTGACCATCGTGATCTCGCCACTGATTGCGCTGATGCACGACCAGGTGGGCGCGCTGCACGAGGCGGGGGTGTCGGCGGCGTTTTTGAATTCCACGCTGAGCTTTGCCGAGGCGCTGGACGTGGAGCGCCGCCTGATGCGTGGCGAGATCACCATGCTGTACGCCGCGCCCGAGCGCATCAACACGCCGCGTTTTCTGGACCAGCTGGACGCGCTGCTGGCGCGCGGCCAGCTGAGCCTGTTTGCGATCGACGAAGTGCACTGCGTGAGCCAGTGGGGCCACGACTTCCGGCCCGAATACCGGGCGCTGACGGTGCTGCACCAACGTTTTGCGGCCGTGCCGCGCATTGCGCTCACCGCCACGGCCGACGCGCTGACCCGGGCCGACATTGTCGAGCGACTGCAACTGGAAGATGCCCAGCATTTCGTCAGCAGCTTTGACCGGCCCAACATCCGCTACACCATCGTCGAGAAGAAAGATGCCACCCAGCAACTGCTGCGCTTCATCCAGCGCGAGCACGCGGGGGCGGACTTTCAGGACGCCGGCGTGGTGTACTGCCAGTCGCGCAAGCGGGTGGAAGAAGTGGCGCAGACGCTGTGTGAGAACGGCATCAACGCCCTGCCCTACCACGCCGGGCTGGACACCAAACTGCGCCAGACGCACCAGGACCGCTTTCTGCGCGAAGAGGGCATTGTGATGGTGGCCACCATCGCCTTTGGCATGGGCATCGACAAGCCCGACGTGCGTTTTGTGGCGCACCTGGACATGCCGAAAAACATCGAAGGCTATTACCAGGAGACGGGCCGCGCCGGGCGCGACGGACTACCCGCCGAGGCCTGGATGGTCTACGGCCTGCAGGACGTGGTGAACCAGCGCCGCATGATCGACGAAAGCCCGGCCAGCGAAGAATTCAAGCAGGTGATGCGCGGCAAGCTGGACGCGCTGCTGGGCCTGGCCGAGGCCACCGACTGCCGCCGGGTGCGGCTGCTGGCGTACTTCGGCGAGAAATCCGCCCCCTGTGGCAACTGCGACAACTGCCTGGAGCCGCCGCCGATCTGGGACGGCACAGAGGCCGCGCGCAAGCTGCTGTCCACCATTTACCGCATCCAGCAGATGAGTGGCATCACCTTTGGCGCGGGCCACATCATGGACATCTTGCGCGGCAAAACCACCGACAAGGTGAACCAGTTCAACCACAGCAGCCTCAGCACCTTTGGCCTGGGCACGGACTACAGCGAGCTGCAATTGCGCGGCGTGCTGCGCCAGCTGATCGCCACGGGTGCGGTGGCCGTGCAGGGCGAATACAACACCCTGGGCCTGACCGAAGGCTCGCGCGCCGTGCTCAAGGGCGAGGTGCCGCTGATGCTGCGCGCATCGGTGTCCGGCCCGGCGCAGGGCAAACCCCGGCGGGAGAAATCCAGCGCCAAGTCCGCCGCCAAGTCGGCCGTGGCCGCAGCCCTGGACGACAGTGCCCAAACCCGCTTCGCCGCCCTGAAAGCCTGGCGCGCCGAAGTCGCCCGCGAACACAATCTGCCCGCCTACGTGATTTTCCACGATGCCACCCTGGCCGCGATTGCCGCCATCGATCCGCGCAGCCTGGCCGACCTGGAGGGCGTGAGCGGGATTGGGGCGAAAAAGCTGGAAGCCTATGGAGGCGAGGTGCTGCGGGTATGCGGAGAAACGGCGTAAAAACCGGCTCCCAGGCTTATCCGCATAATTGCTATACAAAAAATAGCTACTAGCGTATGCAGAATATACGCTGGAGGCCTATTTTCCTTAAAATCTACTGGACGGGTCGGCTAGGCGCTCACCACCGATGTGACTGGTGTGACCAATGTGTATTGGGCCGCGAAGGCGTTGAACGGGCCAATCGGCAGGGCCTGGCTGACCAGATAACCTTGGTACGCGCGGCAGCCAATGGCGGCCAGAAACGCGCGCTGGCCCTCGGTTTCCACGCCCTCGGCCATCACGTCCAGCCCCATGCTGTGGGCCAGGTCCACCACGGTGCGCACGATGGCCGCGTCCTGCGGGTTGGTCAGCACATCCCGCACAAACGACTGGTCAATTTTGAGCTGGTCCAGGGGCAGCTTTTTCAGGTAACTAAGCGACGAGTAGCCGGTGCCAAAGTCGTCCAGCGACAGGCGCACTCCCTGGGCTTTGAGCTGGGTCATTTTGGCAATGGTGTCGTCCACATCGTTGACCAGCATGCTTTCGGTCAGCTCCAGCTTCAGCTGCGACGGGCGGGCACCCGAGCGCTGCAGCACCGACAGCACCTGCGCGACATAGTCGGCTTGGCGAAATTGCTGGGCACTGACGTTGACCGCCAGCGTCAGCCCCGCAGTCTCGGGGCGCGCCGACCACGCCACCAGCTGGGCGCAGGCGGAGCCCAGCACCCAGTGGCCCAAGGCCAAGATCAAGCCGGTCTGCTCGGCCACCGGGATGAAATCTGCGGGCGAGACACGGCCCCGTTCTGGATGCTCCCAGCGCAGCAGGGCCTCGGCCCCGACGATGCGCCCATCGGCCCCTATTTGGGGCTGGTAGTGCAGCACAAACTGGTTGCCCGGCAGGGCTTTGCGCAGATCGACCTCCAACGCGTGCCGCTCTCTCAGGTCGGACTGCATCACCTGCAGCAAAGCGTAAACCACGGCCAAAGCCAGTGCATTCGTGACCCAGGTGCCGGGTATCCGCACCTCGTCTGGCAGCATGTAAGGTGTCACCCAGCCCCAGGTGGAGCTGGCAAAACCAAAATAGGCGGCAAAGCAGGCCAGCGGTATGCCGTGGCGCAGCCAGACAGACTCGCCCTTGAAAATTAAAAACGTCCCCATGCCCATGACCAAAAAGTAATGGTGCGAGGAACGCGGTGCTAGGGCAGAGGGTACGTCCAACACCAGGCACAAGATGCTGAGCCAGATACTCAGGCAGCCCACCAGCACCAGCGCCGCCGCACGGATGCGGCCCTGGCGCACCAACCAAGCGGCGACCACGGCCACAGATGCCACCACGATCTCAAAGCCCGCCAGCATCCAGTTGCTGCGCATGCCAAAGTACACCGCCCAATAGGAGCCCCCCAGACCGGTTGCCGCGCACCACACCAGCACGGTTCGGCGCATGCGCAAGGTGTGCTTGGCGCTCGGGGCGCTGCGCCGAAGAGTGGGTTTTGGCATGCTGCCCATCGGTTGGGCTGGGGCTAGTGCATGAAGCCCATGCCCCGGGCTTCGCGCACTTCGGGTTTGATGCGGTGTTCGGCTTCCAGCTGGTCCATGAACTCGTCGGCACCCAGCGCAGTGTCAAGGATTTCGCCTTGCCGCTTCACCGCCGCAAAGTCGCCGGGGCAGAGCTGCTCCAGCCGGGCCAGACGGGTCTGCAGCGCTGTGCTGAACAGCGCCGCATCGCCACCCAGCGCCTCCAGCACAAACATGGTTTCGCGCTGGAGGCGCAGCAGGGGCTTGAACTGGATCTTGAAGGTAAACCGGCGCAGCGCCGCCTGGTCGATGCGGTCCAGCAAATTGGTGGTGCACACAAAGATGCCCCGGTAGCGCTCCATGCCTTGCAGCATTTCGTTCACCTCGGTGACCTCGTAGGTGCGCTGGGCACCGCGCCGGTCTTGCAGAAAGCTGTCGGCCTCGTCCAGCAGCAGCACGGCTTTTTCGGCCTCGGCCTCGCGGAACATGGCGGCCATTTTCTGCTCGGTTTCGCCCACGTATTTGCTCATCAAGTCGCTGGCCTGCTTGACGATGAGCGGTTTGTCTAGGGCCTTGGCGATGTGCTCGGCCAGGGCGGTTTTGCCGGTGCCGGGTGCGCCGTAAAAGCACAGTGTGCCGTGGCCGCGGGCCTTCAAGGCCTGCACGATGCGGGGAATTTCAAAGCGGCTTTCCACATTCAGCATGTCCAGGCTGTAGGTGGTGGCGCTGGGGCGCGGGGCGTGGTCGTTGGCGCTGTTGCCCAAGGCCCTATCGGCGTTTTGGAGCTGGCGGTCGATCAGGGTTTCGAATGTGCTGTCCAGGGCCGGGGTGACCAGTCCGGCAAAGCGCACTGCCGTGCGGATCTGCGCCGGGGTCAGGCCTTTGCGCTCGGTGAGCTTGGCCACAAAGGCATCGCTCACGGCCACGCCTTCCAGCGTCTTGCGCACCAGGCCTTCGCGGGCACCGGGCGGGGGAGATTTGAGCTCCAGGTGGTAGGCAAAGCGGCGGCGGAAAGCCGGGTCGATCTGCTCGATGCGGTTGGTCACCCACAGCGTGGGCACGTTGTTGGATTCCAGGATCTGGTTGACCCAGGCCTTGCCGCTGACCGACGCGGTGCCGGGTGCCGCCACCTGCTCGGCCCGGGCCATGAGCTGGGCGGCCTCGGTGCTGATGGGCGGAAACACGTCTTCCACCTCGTCAAACAGCAGCGCGGCCTGCACGCTGCCCTTGAGGAACACCTGGGCGATCTGAAGCGAACGGTAGCGGTCGCGGCCAGACAGCGAATTGCCGTCGCGGTCGGCGTATTCCACCTCGAACAGGTCCAGCCCGGCGGCCTGGGCTACCACCCGGGCCAGCTCGGTCTTGCCGGTGCCGGGCGGGCCGTACAGCAGCACGTTCACGCCCGGCTCCTTGCGCGCCACGGCGTTGCGCAGCAGGCTGACAAGCACCTGCGCGTCGTCCAGCACATAGGTGAAGTCGTTCAAGGCCAGGGTGCTCTTGGTGGCCGGGCGGGTGAACACGGCCATCAGCTCGCTCTGGTCGCGGTACTCCCGCATCAGCACCGGGGGCAGCTTTTCGCTGACCTTCATCAGGTCGGCCAGGTCGGTGATGTTGTGCTCGGAGATCAGGTTTTCCACCAGGCCGATGCGCTCCAGCCGCGAACCGGCGCGCAGGGCCTCGCCCACCTCGGACGGGCTGACCCCGGCGACCTCGGCAATCGCGGCATAGGCCTCGGGCGCGTTGTTGACCTTGACCTCGACCAGGATGGTGCGCAGGTCGCGCTGGTAGCGGGCCAGGGTGCCGTACAGCAGCAGGGCGCGTTCGGCCTTGTTGAGTTGCAGCAAGCCGGACAGCGCGTCGATGTTCTTCTCCACCAGGGTGGACTGTTTTTTGAGCGCGTGGGTCAGCCATTCGCCGGTGACGGCTAGGGCGGACAGCAAATCCTTGGGCTGGTCTTTGGCGTACTCGTCCAGGTAGAAAAACAGCGTGCCTTCTTCGTAGGGGCCGCGCCACACGCCGTGGCGCTCCAGAAACTCGGTGGTGCCCAGGGCGGCGTGGCCGCGCCAGAATTCGTTGTCTTTGCAGCGGCGGGTGAGGAATTCGCGCAGCCGCAGCAGCACCGGCTGGGGCCACACCAGGTGCCGCCCGGCCATGGCCAGCAGGCTGTTGAGGTCGCGCCGCACATTGAATTTGGGGCCTTGTCGGGCCACCAGGGTCAGCACAAAGTGCGAACACATCAAATCCAGCACGGGCGCGGTCTTGAGGCCGGGTGAGGGCACCAACTGCGCATTCGCAGGGTCAAAAACCAGACGCTTCACCATGGGCAGGCTCCTAGCAACGCAAACAGTGTCGTTGCCGCACCATAACGCAGCGCATCGGGCATGGGAAGACCTGGCCTCCGAATATCCGCAGAACGCGAATACCTCTCAATGCTTCGCACTTGTACGGTGCAGGCGCGCCTATCCGCTTAGAATCGTCGAGAACCAAAATGCAAGGAAACCCTATGTCCCAGCCCACCGACGACCACAGCACTCCCGCACGCGCCCCGGCCGATGCCGCGGAATCCATCGTGCCCTTGATCCCCATGGTGTTGCCGATCGTGGGTGGTGTGTTGATTTTCTTGCTGGCTTTTATCGCCGTTTCCATGGCCTAAAGGCCCCTGGCGCTGGTCCCGCATGGACTGGCCGCTATTGATCGAATAGCACCATGCCCCTTTGCAGGGCGGGTGCCCAGGTTCTGTGCAACGCAGAACCTGTCTTTATCCCACTCCCCGTCTTCATTTCGCGAAGCTATGTTTTCAATAGCTTGTTATGCACTATCCATGGGCGATAGCAGCTTATTTATTTTTATTTTTAAGCCGCGATGGGCAATCCATCTTTTCACGTAGTTATGCATAAACCTATGCAACGTTTGCATATCATTTGAATGTAATCGCTATGTAACTAGCCTGCGCATCTCTAGAATCGGCATCTCAGCCCCCGAGGTTGCAAAGCCGTTTTCTGAAAAGGCCGCTCGCAGTGCCCAGCGCACGAAGCCCTCTTTTGAAAAAACGATTTTCAACTTAGGAGCTCCCCCGATGAACGCACGCACTCTGCAAGGCCTGGCCCACACCGCGCCCGCCTATGTCAAAAATACCCGGCTGCTGGCCTGGGTGGCCGACATGGCCGCACTCACCCAGCCCGATGTCATCTACTGGTGTGACGGCAGCCAGGACGAATACGCCCAGCTGTGCCAGCAACTGGTGGCGGCAGGCACCTTCAAGCAGCTCAACCCGGCCAAGCGCCCCAATTCCTTCCTGGCCTGCAGCGACCCGAGCGACGTAGCCCGCGTGGAAGACCGCACCTACATCTGCTCCGACAAAAAAGAAGACGCTGGCCCCACCAACAACTGGATGGAACCTGCCGAGATGCGCGCCACCCTGAACCCGTTGTTCGCCGGTTGCATGCGCGGGCGCACCATGTACGTGGTGCCGTTCAGCATGGGCCCGCTGGGTTCGCCCATCGCCCACATCGGTGTCGAGCTGTCCGACAGCCCGTACGTGGCCGTCAACATGCGCACCATGACCCGCATGGGCCGCGCTGTGGTGGAGCTGCTGGACACCGACGGTGCCTTTGTGCCCTGCGTGCACACCGTGGGCATGCCTTTGGCGGCAGGCCAGGCCGATGTGAAATGGCCGTGCAACAAGACCAAGTACATCGTGCACTTTCCCAAGACCCGCGAAATCTGGTCGTATGGCTCTGGCTATGGCGGCAACGCGCTGTTGGGCAAGAAGTGCTTTGCGCTGCGCATCGCTTCCAACATGGGACGCGACGAAGGTTGGCTGGCCGAGCACATGCTGATCCTGGGCGTGACGAATCCGCAAGGCAAAAAATACCATGTGGCCGCAGCCTTCCCCAGCGCCTGTGGCAAGACCAACTTCTCCATGCTGGTGCCGCCCGCAGGCTTCCACGGCTGGAAGGTCACCACCATCGGCGACGACATCGCCTGGATCAAGCCCGGCTCCGATGGCCGGCTGTACGCCATCAACCCCGAAGCCGGTTACTTTGGCGTGGCCCCTGGCACCAATTACCACACCAATCCGAACTGCATGGCCAGCCTGGACAAGGACGTGATCTTCACCAACGTGGCCCTGACTGACGACGGCGACGTGTGGTGGGAAGGCATGGAAAAAGACACCGGCAGCCTGCCCGACCACCTGATCGACTGGCAAGGCAAGGACTGGACCCCGGCCATCGCCCGTGCCACCGGTGCCAAAGCCGCCCACCCCAATTCCCGTTTTACCGTGGCCGCCACCAACAACCCGGCGCTGGACGATGCCTGGGACGATGCTGCCGGTGTGCCGATTGATGCCTTCATCTTCGGCGGCCGCCGTTCCACCACCGTGCCCCTGGTCACCGAAGCCCGCAACTGGACCGAGGGCGTGTACATGGCCGCCACCATGGGCAGTGAAACCACCGCCGCCGCCGCAGGCCAGATGGGCGTAGTGCGCCGTGACCCCTTCGCCATGCTGCCCTTCATGGGCTACAACATGAGCGACTACTTCCAGCACTGGCTAGACATGGGCGACAAGATGGCCCACTCGGGTACCCGCCCACCCGCCATTTTCTGCACCAACTGGTTCCGCAAGGGCGCGGATGGCCAATTCGTTTGGCCCGGCTACGGCGAAAACATGCGCGTGCTGAAGTGGATGATCGACCGCCTGGAAGGCGAAGCCGCGGGCCAGGAAAACATCTTCGGCATCAGCCCCACCTACGGCGAGCTGAACTGGACCGGGCTGGACTTCACGCCTGCCCAGTTCGATACCGTGACCCATATCGACACCGGCGCTTGGCAACAGGAACTGGTGCTGCACACCGAGCTGTTCACCCAGCTGGCGCACCACCTGCCCCAGGCCTTGGTCGACACCAAGAACGCGCTTGAAAAGCGCCTGGCGATGTAGGGCGCTTGCGTGCCCTATTGGCTTGGGGCACTACCGATTGCAGCCTAACAAGGCACTCAAAAGACGCTACGCAGGCTTTTCAATGAAAGCCTGCCATCAAGCTTTTGTGGTGTGGTTGTGTTTTACGAATTGGGCGAACTCAGAGGTGTAGTCGGCATGCCAGCGCGACAGGGCGGGCCGGTTTTTCACGATGTCATCGGCAGCCCAAAGAATACGGCTTTCGTCCAGTGTGCGCGATACGTCGTTGTCAGGGCACAGAATGTAGAAGTCACCCCCGTTCAGCCGCTCCATCATGAAATCCACGGTCTGCTCTGGTGTCCACGCGCCAGCAGGCTTCTCGGTGCGCCCCTGCGCAGTAAGGCCGGTAAAAACAAAGCCGGGAACGAGTAAATGCGCCGTGACTTGGCAACCCACCGTGTTGCGCAGTTCATGGGCAAGCGCTTCTGTGAACACCTTGAGTCCCGCCTTAGAGACGTTGTAAGCGGGATCTCCCGGAGGGGTTGTGATCCCCTGCTTGGAGCCCGTGTTGATGACCAGCCCCGGTACACCCGAAGCCACCATCAACGGCACAAACAACTGTGAGCCTAGGACCGCACCACCAAGATTCACAGACAGAATGCGCTCCCAAGTGTTTTGCGTATCAAAGACAGAGCTTCCCGGTTGGATACCCGCGTTATTCATCAACACGCTGACGCTACCAAAGCGCTGCTGCACGTATTGCTGCAGGCGCTGCAGATCGTCCCTTTGGCTCACATCGGCCTCCAAACCGACCACGCTTTCAAGACCATGGGGAGCGAAAGCGGCCACTGCGTTCACCGCATTTTCGATGCGTTCTGCACCGAGGTCCGCAATGCAAACACGTAAGCCCATAGCGGCCCACCGTTTCGCTACGGCCAAGCCAATGCCCGCTGCACCGCCGGTAATCACAGCCACGGACCCAGCAAATAACGCAGGATGTGCCATAGAAGTACAACTCTCCATCAGATTAAGGGTTTAAGCCACTGCAGGCCGGCGCTGGTGCCGCCAGGCACTGCACCACGCAGGGGGCGGTACTCACAACCGATCCAACCGGTATAGCCTAACTCTTCCAGTACTTGGAACAAAAAAGGATAGTGGAGCTCGCCCAGATCGGGCTCGTGGCGGGTGGGGACTCCGGCAATTTGGATGTGGCCCACATCTCCAGTGGGTAGGTATTTGCGGATCTTCATCGCCACATCGCCTTCGGCAACCTGGCAGTGGTAGAGGTCCATCTGGACCTTCAAATTTGGCATATCCACGGCGGCTACCGCTGCATGGGCCTGGTCCTGACGATGCAGGAAAAATCCTGGCATGTCACGGGTGTTGATAGGCTCAATCAATATATCCACCTCTTTTTTTGCCGCCCGCTCGCAGGCCCATCGCAGGCGCTGCACGTACAGCTCCACCAAGGCCTCGTAGCGATGGCCTCCTGCTTGTATGCCGGCCATGGCATGGATGCGCGGACAGTTCAATGCCACCGCATATTCCAAAGCCAGATCGATACCTTGGCAAAACTCATCTTCTCGACCGGGCAAGCAAGCAAGTCCGCGTTCACCGGCAGTCCAATTGCCTGGAGGCGCATTGAAAAGTACTTGTTGAAGCCCGTAGGCATTCAACCGGTCCGCAATATCAAGAGGCTTGAATTCGTAGGGGAATAAATATTCCACGGCCTTAAAGCCATCGTCAGCCGCCGCCTTGAATCTGTCCAGGAAGTCAAGTTCCTGGTAGAGCATGGATAGATTGGCTGCAAATTGAAGCATGTTTTTACCATTTCACGCCAAATACTTGGCGTAATTCATGAAGTTGAGGTTCTGTTAAGGCATCCACCTGCAAGGGATTTTTCGACACCAGCTTGGCTGTCTCTTCCAATTCTTCCAGCGTAGCCATAGCGGCAGAAGGAGCGTCGTGCCAGACATTAGGGCCCAGGCGCGAAAGCATGACGGCGCGTATGGGTAACTGCGCCTGCCCATAGCGGTGGATTGCTTCGGCCACGGCATCTGCAGCCTCTACAGCACCAGGACGGTAGTAGGGAATCAAGGGTACGTGCCCGACCTTCATGGCAAAGTAAGGCGTTACAGCGCGCAACAGCTCTGTACCCAAGAGCGTTTCGGGCAAAGCACACTGGTTTGTCGGGTGCAATGTCAACGCTACGCAATGGGTGCTGTGGGTATGGATCACGCAACGGGTATCGGCTTGGTATGTAGTTGCCGCCTTGTAAATATGTGTGTGCAACAAAAAGCTTTTGCTGGCTTTGTCGCCACTGCGCTGTACACCGTTATGGTCCATTCTGGCCAGGCGCGCGGGATCGAGCGCGCCAAGGCACGCATCGGTAGGGGTCATCAAAAATCCATCGTCCAGCCGAATACTGATGTTGCCCGCAGTAGCATGCACATAACCGCGCTCGAACAGACTTTTACCAATGCGGCACATTTCATCTCTTAGCGCCGCTTCCGTCATGCAAGCACCTCAAACGCTTTGGTAAAGAAATCTTTGGTGCCAAAGTTGCCGGACTTCAACGTGATGTGCAGACCATCGGGCGCGAGGTCAGGTACAGCATGGCACCAAGGGACCCCAGGATCGATTTGTGGGCCAATGGCCAGCTGGCTGATGTGCAGCGCCTGGACGCATGCACCGGATGTCTCGCCGCCCGCGACCACGAGTTGGCGCACTCCCAGATGAACCAGTCCCGCCGCGATGTGCGACAAAGTCTTTTCAACCAGTTCACCTGTCTCACCAACGCCCAGTGTGGCTTGTGCGGCCTTCACCGCTTGCGTTTCTGCGGTGGAATACACCAGTACCGGACCAAGGGCAATGCGGCTCTGAGCCCATACCAAAGCATGCTCGACGACACCACCCCAGCTTTCAACATCCTGGGCCAATCTCTCGGTATCGATCGCCAACGTCGGCATGCCGCTTTGCATGAAGTGCGCTACTTGCCGGTTGGTCGCCACAGAACAGCTACCGGAGACCACCGCTTTAAACCCCTTTGCAGCCGGTAAATGGCTAGAGGCAGACGAAGGGGACAGACCGAAGTTGGCCGCCAGACCGATAGCTATACCCGACCCGGCTGTAATCAGTGGCATATCCTTCAGCGCTGGAGCGATGCGCAAAAGGTCTTCATTGGTCAGGGCATCCACCACGGCCAAACCAAAGCCTTCACTGCGTAACTCGGACACCTTGGCACGTATGGCCATTGCACCTTGCGCCACGGTCTTGTAGTCAATCAAGCCCACCTTGCGCTGGCATTGCGACTGCAGTACGCGTACCAAATTGGGATCGGTCATGGGTGTCAACGGGTGGTTTTGCATACCACTTTCGTTGAGCAGTACCTTGCCAACGAAAAGGTGGCCGTTAAACACTGAGCGCTGGTTATCTGGAAACGCAGGTGTGGCGATAGTGAAGTCGCTATGCGGTGTGCCAGCCAGTGCGTCCATTAGTGCTTCGGTGACAGGACCAATATTGCCCTCGGCTGTGCTGTCAAACGTAGAGCAGTATTTGAAATAAATCTGTTGCACACCCTGCTTTTGAAGCCACCGTAGCGCATCCAATGACTGCCGAATTGCTTCGACCTTGGGAATTGTCCTTGACTTGAGAGCAACGACCACCGCGTCGGCACCCGTATTCAACGGACCATCTGGTACACCGATAGCCTGTACCACTTGCATGCCGGAGCGTACGAGATTGTTGGCGAGGTCGGTTGCACCGGTAAAGTCATCGGCAATACAACCAAGTACAGGCTTCTTCATTTGACCGATGGCAATTCAATGCCTGGAAATATCTTGATGACTGCACTATCGTCCTCTGCGGAAAATCCACCAGTGGATGCCTGCATGAACATTTGGTGTGCCGTGCTTGAGAGCGGCAGAGGGAACTTGCTGGAGCGCGCCAAATCCAGCACTAACCCCAAATCCTTGACAAAAATATCCACTGCCGATAACGGCGTGTAGTCCGCAGCAAGCACATGCGCCATACGGTTTTCAAACATCCAGCTATTGCCTGCGCTGTGGGTAATTACCTCATAGAGCTTTTTGGGGTCCACGCCTTCTCGCAGGCCAAGCGCCATAGCCTCGGCAGCCGCCGCAATATGCACACCGGCCAACAACTGGTTGATTATTTTGACCTTGCTGCCTGCGCCCGCACGATCACCCAGTTGGTAGACGTTTGAGGCCATGGCATCCAGTACCGGCTGCGCCAACACATAAGCCTGGGGCTTGGCCGAAGTCATCATGGTCATCTGGCCTGACTCGGCTTTTGCAGCACCGCCCGATATGGGGGCATCAAGGTAATGCAAGTCTCTTTCAGCCAACCGCTCTTCCATACGCTGCGACCATCCTGGATCTACGGTGGAACACATCACAAAGACACTGCCTGATCGCATGGCGTTAAAACATCCTTGATCACCAAATAGCACCTGTTCGGTCTGCACAGCATTCACCACGACCGACACCACCACATCGCAGTTGGCCGCCAGCTCGGCCGGTGTCGCACATTGCTTACCGCCCTCTTGCACAAAAGCCTCGGCAACACTGGAGCGAACATCAAACACATGCAAATTAAAGCCTTTGCGACGCAAGGACTTGGCCATTCCTGACCCCATGGCACCTAAGCCAATCACGCCCACATTCATGGTCATGGAAAACTCCTGATTATTGGTATAGGTGGATACATTTAAAACCCCTGAATTGATAATATCATCATACAACTACAGCTAAAAAATTGCTAACTATCCAGCCATAAAAGGGCTACTTAAGCCCAGAGACCAAAGGCTGAGCCAGCTGCACGCCAGACTGCTGCCAAAACGCAGGATCAGCTAGTTCGATCCGCTTGATCGCGTTGTCCATATGCGAGGCTGCAGCCTTGCGCGCCGCAGCAGCATCACCCGCCTCAATAGCTCTAAAGATCATGCCATGCTCCTCCTGAACTTGGCGCGCGAAATCGGTGCGCCTGGCTTCGTTGGCGCGCGTTACTCGCGTCACGCCACGCATGAACTGCCCAAGATATTCCAATGTTCCAATAAGAAACGGATTGCGTGCAGCATCTGCAATTGCGCGGTGGAACCTCACATCTTCATCAACCCCGTCACCCCCCGATTGCACCGCCTTTTGCAAAGCGGTGATGGCCTGTCTTATTTGCTTGATATCCACCTGTGTACGCAGGCTGGCCGCCAATCCAGCAACTTCCGCTTCTAGCGCCCTGCGAACCTCGACCATTTGTATAACAGCCTGCTTGGAAGCAGCGTACTTGGCATCAAAGTTAAGAGGCGCGAACCCCACACTTTTGACAAAGATTCCACTTCCCTGCCTTGAGTCCACCAATCCCAATGACTTCAAGCGCGAAACAGCCTCGCGGACCACGGTGCGACTAACAGAAAACTGCACGCACAACGCTGCCTCGGTCGGAAGCTTTTTCTCAACAGGCAGGCGACCAGATCGGATCTCCAATGCGATGGCTTCTGCAACTTGGTCTGACAGAGATGTGCCAGGTGTGACAGACTTGAACGGAGAAATCATTCTTGGCTTTAATTCAAACTTAGAACTTTAACCCATTGCCCATGGCCTAAAGGACTATTCCTACTCAGGCCGAATCCTAGGCACTGCAAAAATACGGTGTAGGGTATCGCGCCTGCTGCCCACTGTGAAAGATTTTAAAAGCCGTATATTTCAATCCGTTCTTCATTCACTAAGATTGCAAACACGCGAGGTCTTTTGGACCATCTGAGCGAAAGCCAGATTCCATCACTTGAGGTGGTCTTTCCATTTGTACTGTTGTTGGAATCCCAACAATCGCTTAATTTTTTCATTGCTCAACAAAGTTTCGAATTCACCCAATGGTTTCTTTAAAGGTACATTGGGATAAAAGCGCTTCAGCAATTCAGCCGTCGGCAGGTCGGACGAAACGTCATCCGCAGCCACATTCATGATCTGGAATCCCAGGCCATCTTTTTCTACGCCCAGGCGTGCTGCAGTCGCCAGATCGCGCGCATCGATGTAGCTCCACGCAATACGGCGCCGAAAGCCTGGATCCTTGAAGTATTCCGGAAATTTGGAGTAATCGATTGGATCAATCACGTTGCCAATCCGCAGGCAGTAAATATCGGAACCTGTTCGCGCGTGAAATGCTTTAGCAGTATTCTCATTGATTATTTTAGACATGGCATAGCTGTCCATCGGATTGCACGGATACTCTTCATCCAAAGGAAAATACTCTGGCATACGATATTCGTTTGCAAATACCAGCCCATAAGTTGTTTCGCTCGATGCAATAATAATTTTCTTGATTCCATATTTGGATGCTGCGTCCAGTACGTTGTAAGTACTCATTACATTGATACGGAAAACTTCGTTATCCGGATGTGTCATGATACGGGGAATAGCCGCAAAATGGATAATGGCATCAATAGGTGCAGGTCGAATGGTTTCGCTGAATTCATGGCGCACCGTGGTACTGCAAAGTGCATTGAAAACCTGCCCAGAGTCCGTCAAATCGGTAACCAGTGTGCGTGCTTCAGAACCTTGCAATACGGTCCGATCCAGATTCATGACCTGGTGCCCTTTTTCCAATAGATCCTTGACGACCCATTTACCAGCCATACCGCTGCCGCCGGTGACGATAATATTTTTTTTCATGGTTTTCCTATGAAATTACTTGGTTTAAAAAATGGAGGATATTTACTTGGATTACCGATTCAGCAATGCATCAGACACAGCTTGCACGCCACTTTGCGGTGAAGACAGTACAGGCACCTTCATCGCAGCCAGTTGGGGAACCAAACGCGCCATGGAAACTTGTGCAAGCACAATCACATCGACTTTGTCAGCCAAAGATTCAATGGTACGTTTCACAATCTCATCGTGCTGCTCTGGCTTGCCGTCCAACAGCGACTGAAATGCGCCTTCGGCTAAGGCTTCTGTGATTTCGATCTTTTTACCGACCGCGAGAGCTTTTGTGTGTATTAAACGAACAGTGGGCGCCAGGGTGGTTTGAACAGTCGCCACAACACCGATCGTGCGGCCCAAATTAACAGCTTTTTCGGCCATCGTGTCGTCAATTTTGATAATGGGTACACCAATGACAGGGCGGGCTGCACTTGCAGCTTCACCGACAGAAGAGCAGGCGTTGAGCAAGGCTACCGCACCCATTTTTTCACCTTGTTGCATGTACGACAAAATGCGTCCCGATACGGCCTCTGTCAAATGGCCAGCAGCCATCACGTCATTGAGCAGGCTATCGTCCATGATGTTGACCACACGCACGTCCGGCAATATCTCTTGAAACTGCTGCTTGATCGGTTGCACTGTGGCCGGTCCGGTATGAATTACTACGACTGTTCTCACGTATTACTCCTGGTTAAAAATATATCAAGCAGACGCGGCATCCATGATGGCGTTTTGGTTTGCTTCTGATCGACTTAGTTCTGTTGCGATCACTCCTTCGCGGACCACCACAATGCGGTCACTGATGGCCAAAACCTCCGGCAAATCGGATGAAACCACAATGATGGAAATACCCCGCTGGGCCAGCTCTTGCAACAAGCGATGCACATCCGCTTTCGCTGCGATATCGATACCGCGCGTGGGCTCGTCCACAATCAAGACCCTGGGCGAACGCGCCACCCATTTTGAAATAACGATCTTTTGCTGATTGCCTCCGCTCAGGTCCTTAACGGTGGTCTCTGGCGAGCGGGCTTTGATACCGAGTTTTTGGATGAAGGTATCGCAGGCAATGGTCTCGGATGAACGGTTCACCACACCCATTTTTGCGTATTGGCCGAGATGGGTCAGGCTGAAGTTTTCACGTACTTTCATGCCCAGAACCAAGCCTGCTGACTTGCGGTCCTCCGTTACAAAACCTAAGCCCCTATGGATGGCCTCGCGGGGATTCTTGATGGTGACCGCCTTGCCATCCATTTCTATGCTGCCGGTGTAGGCGCGCAAACCAAAGAGCATTTCCATCAGCTCGGTGCGCCCCGCGCCTATGAGTCCGAAGAAACCCAGGATCTCACCCTCATGCAACTTGAAACTACAGTTGCGTACCGCAGTTCTGCGGTGCGATTTAGTCTGCATGCTCAGGTTCTTGGCCTCTAGCACGACCTTTGTGGTGGCATGGCACTTGTACTCCCCATATAGCTCTGCAGACTCTCTGGCAACCATCATCTTTACCAGCTGTGCACGGTTCACGTCTTTCACCGGCTGGGTGTCGATACATTGGCCATCCCTCAAAACCGTTACGCGGTCTGCGATATCGAATATTTCTTCCAATCGGTGGGTGATATAAATAATGCCAATCCCATCCGCTCGCAATTTGGTGATGGTATTTTTTAGTACGCTGGCCTCATGGTGACTGAGTGATGCAGTCGGTTCATCCATGATGACAATCTTGGAGTTGTTCGAAAGAGCCTTGGCAATTTCAACCATCTGCTTTTGTCCAATGCTCAGATCCGATACACGCGTCGATGGATCCAGATTGATATTGAGTTGGCGCAACAACAAGGCGGCTTCGGCTCGCATTGCGCGGGTGTTGAGCACCCCCATCCAATTCGACAGCTCTTTGCTCAGAAATATGTTTTCGGTAATGGTCAGGTTGTCAACAACCGATAGCTCCTGGTAGATGATGCACACGCCGTGGGCACGGGCATCGGCCGTACCCGCTAGGTGCGGAATATGCTTGCCGTCAATCCATATCTCGCCACCCGTATCGGGGTGGTATACACCCGTCAGAATTTTCATCAAAGTGCTTTTGCCCGCGCCATTTTCTCCCGCAATCGCAAGCACCTCGCCACGTGCAACACCCAGGCTGACCTGGTTCAAAGCCTTTACGCCGGCAAATGTTTTTGAAATTTTCTTGACTTCAAGATAAGGCATCACATACAGCTCCAGTAAAAGCAGGACCCCTTGCGCACGCAAGCGGATCCCACTTGTTGATGCGACTTACTTGGTGTAAGAACCCAGGTTCTGGCTAGTCACCACGTTCACACCTGTGTCCACGTTGCTAGGATTGGTTTCCTTGCCATTGATCTGGTCTACCAGATGCTCGACCGCAAGCCGCCCCATAGTCACTGGGCGCTGAACCATGATGCCCTGGATATAACCTTCTTTCACGCCCTTGACCGTGTCCGGAAGATCGTCAAACGCCAGAACCTTCACAGAAGATTTCTTGCTGCTGAACTCCTTGGTTGCCATGACCTTGGACACAGCAGGCCCCCCCACTTGGCTCACCCCAAAAATGCCCTTCAAATTGGGGTTGGCGCGGAAAATGGATTCAGTCGTGGATACCGCACGCGCAAGATCATCTTCTGTACCTTCGGTGGCCACCAGCTTGATCTTGGGGTGCTTGGCCAACGCCATTTTGATACCGCTGATGCGCTCGTTCAAATTTGCTGCGCCAAGCTGCCCGGTCAAAATAGCCACCTCGCCTTCCTCATTCAACTCTTTGGCCATAGCTTCACCCATGGTTTCACCGGCTGCAGAATTAATAGTGCCGATATACATCGACCGACCGCTATTGCTGGAGTCGGAGTCAAAAGTCAGCACCTTGATGCCGCTGGCAATAGCTTTTTTGATGACCGCTTCAACCGACTTAGGCTCGTTCACAGAGATGGCAATGCCATCCACTTTCTTCGAGATCAGGTCTTCCAGTATGCGGACCTGTGTAGATCCTTGCGTGTTTTGTGGCACAACCCACTGGTAATTCACCCCTAGCTTTGCAGCAGCTTCTTTGGCTCCGTTATTGCAATCGTCAAAAAACGGAACCGCAACCTTGGGAATCACAGCGATACGAATATCTTTCATATCTTTGGCCAAAGCACCCATTTGAATCGACAGCGCAAACGGAATAGCCAAAAGGGAAAACTTAACCAAAGGGAAGAATTTTTTCATGATGTCTCTTTCTTTACTTGAGGTGGATAACTTTCAAATTCCGACGCAAATGGACTTGCGCCAACGGGGTCAAAAAGCACCCATACTTTTTAACGCTACCGATCCTTTTTGGCATTGCGCCAAACATCTATGCTGACCGCAATCAAAATGACAGCACCCGTAATGGCTTGCTGTGCATAGGTGTTGATATTCATGAGCACCACGCCATTGGCGATAATTCCGGTGAGTGCTGCGCCCAGAATGGCACCCTGCACGCTGCCCACACCACCCGCCAGGCTCGCCCCACCAATTGCAGCGGCTGCAATCACGTCGAGCTCGATACCGAAGCCCGAAGCAGGCTCCGCAGAAGAGAATCTGGAGAACGCAATCACACCCGCCAGAGCTGAAATCACACCCGACAAGGTAAACACCACCAACTTCACCTTGGCGGTGTTCACACCACTGATCCAGGCAGCATGTTCATTCCCCCCCGTGGCATACACATGGCGGCCAAATGTCGTGTAGGCCATCATCAGCGAGAAAGCCACGGCCAGCACCACCATGATCACCACTGGCGCCGGTACATAACCCATGTAGCCCTGGCCTATGGCATTGAACGCTTCTGGGGTGTTGGGCGTAACCGGTACCCCTTTGGTGACTATGTACATCAGGCCGCGACCAATGCTCAAAGTACCCAGCGTTGCGATAAACGGGGGCAATCGGCCTACCGTGACAAGCAGGCCATTTGTCAGACCAAACAAAAAACCCACCCCCAGTCCACAACCCACACTTACCACGGTGGGTAGGCCGTGCTCGAAAGCCAATGCGGTCACCAGGCCCGCCAGACCCATGACCGAGCCAACGGACAGATCGATTCCTCCAGTAACGATCACCATCACCATGCCGATCGACATGATGGCGGTTGTCGAGAATGACCGGAAGACACCCATCAAGTTGTCTGTCGTCAAAAAATAGGGCGTCGCCAATGCGATGCCCGTACTGACGATCAACAGTGCCAGCAGAACACTGGCCTCCTTGGTGCGGAGCAGGCTCCATATAGGCGTCCAGCCGAACGCGGCTTGCGGGCCAAGTTTGGTGCGATTCACAGTTATTTCCGTCATGTTAGGGTCAACACTTTTTCTTTAATTGATATGGTTATCATACAACTTTTGGACTATTGTTGGTTAGGGGTTTTCCCGAAATCCATGCTTTTAGAACGTCTTCGCGGTCTCAGGGATGGGCTGAATGTTGGGTAGCACCCTGTAGATCAAAGTACGTGATGCCCAGTACACGGCTAGACAGTATTGCGCTGTTGTGCCACCCATAGGAGCTATCGGCCGCCACTGGTCTTGCCACATCACATCTTCTAATAGACCCGATGCCTTGGGTCCGCGACGGATGGGCTTTGTCGGACGCACGAAAAAGCCCCGCCCATCTTGACGATGGGCGGGGCTTTTAGCCGATGGCGCCAGATTTAGATGTGCGAGCTGACTCGGTAGCTGGCAGCGCTGTAAGCCTGCGCATCCAGCAGGTCAAAAGCCCGCAGCATGGCGCGGCCCAGACGGTTGGACTTTGGCTTTTCAGCCACGGCGGCAGCGGCAATGTCGGCCTGATCGGCGCGGCCCATGGCGACTTGCAGATCAGCCATGATGCGGGGGTCGCTCAGGGCCGTGGCCCACAGGCGCTTGTCGGCACGGGCGCGGGCTTCGCGCAGCGACCAGGCATCAAGTGCGTTGACCACACGGCCAGCCAGGCTGCGGGCGCTGCCGGCAAACAAGGCCATCGCGGCAAAGCCCACGGCCCAGACGACCACCCAGGCCATCAGCAAATGGCCTTCGGCCCAGCTGTCCACCAATTGGTCGGCGGCCACCACCAGGGCAGACACCACGGCGGCGAGCAGCACGGCGGCCAGACCACGGGGGGAGTCGAAATTTGGCTGGAAACCACGTGCTGTAGTGGCAACCGAGTCAGCGCGTGCTAAGCCGGAATGCTCGGTAGAGAAGCTGGGGTTGGTAAAGCGGGTCATGGTGTGTTCCTTGGTAACAAAGCGTTTTGGACTGGATCGCCTTGAACGCAAACGAATCTTAGGGTTAACACTAGTATTTTCTAAATTTATCTTTGTGATGATCTACATTCACTACCGTGATAGATGGTTTACCTAAAGCCCAGGAATAGCACGACCGTGCACCCTTCGAAAAATCTCTTTTTTGCCGATAAATAAGTGAAGAATCGGCTTCTAGCGCAATTGAAATCTACGCAGTTAGCTATTTAAAACATAGCGGAACTAGTTGGCAAAATGTGTGGACAGTTTTGGTTTACAAAAGATGCGGGATGGCTCTGATTTGGCGCAGATTTCGGGTTTAGAGGACGGTCTCTACGTATGTTTTTTGCAACAATGCGGGTTTTACATCCGCAAAAACTGGCCCACACCGCCATGAACCCACCCAACTTTCGCACTTTCGACCTGAATCTGCTGCGCGTGTTTGACGAAATCATGGCCGAACGCAGCCTGACCCGGGCTGCGCAGAATCTATCCCTCACCCAGCCCGCCGTCAGCAACGCCTTGCGCCGCCTGCGCGACAGCCTGGGCGACGAGCTGGTGCGCCGCAATGGCTCCAGCATGGAACCCACGCCCCGCGCGCTGTCCCTGTGGCCCACGGTGCGCGAATCACTGCGGCAGTTGCAGGGCTCGTTGGCCCCCAGCACCTTTGCCCCGGCCGAGGCCGACGACAGCTTTGTACTGGCCATGGCCGATGCCACCGCCGCCGAGCTGTTGCCCGGCCTGATGCGCATCCTGGAAGCCGAAGCGCACCACGTGTCGCTGCACGTGCTGCCGCTGGCCTCGCGCGACCCGCGCAAGCTGCTGGAAGACGAGACGCTGGATCTGGCAGTGGGATTTTTTCCGGCCGTGCTGGCCGATCTGGCCGCCCGCGCCCAGGTGGGCAAGGGCAACCCGTATGCGCACCTGCGCCTGTATGACGGCCACTACGTCTGCGCCATGCGGCGCGACCATCCGCTGGCGGCAGGCACGCTGACGCTGGACCAGTTTTGTGCGGCGCGGCACATGCTGGTCAGCTTTTCGGGGCGTTCGTTTGGGTTTATCGACGAGGCGCTGGCCCTGATCCAGCGCAAACGCCAGGTGGCCTTGACCGTGAACCAGTTTTTTACGGCGGGCCATATCGCCGCCCAGACCGATCTGCTGACCGTTTTGCCGCAGCACTTTGCGCATGCCATCGGCAGCACCGATGTGCTGGCGCAGCGCCCGCTGCCCTTTGAAGTGCCTGCGGTGCATGTCGATGCCCTATGGCACCGCCGCATGGAATCCAGCCCGGCCCACCTGTGGCTGCGGCAGGCCGTGGCGCGCGTGGCCGCAAAGGCCTACGCGTCTGATAGCTAGCGGGCAGTTAGCGGATGGCGCTGAGCGCCGCCAAGGCTGCAGTCCGCAGTTCGGCGGCATGGTGCGGATCGCGACCGGCCTGGGCATCGGCGGTTTCCATCAAACCGTGGGCGACACTGGCGTTTTCAACCACCACAGCGCTGGATTTGGCTTTAGGGAACAAGATGTATTGGGCAAGCAAGGTAAACATGGTGGCACCACCGTGTGAACGGTGAAAAGTTGCAATAGGGTTAGCATAAGGGTTTTCCCTAGTTCTTCAAGCCCTGGCCTATGCCGGTCATGCATAAGTTCGTGCATTGCTGCCCAAAATGGGGCGTTTTCGATCCGAAGAACGTGTTCAAGGTCTTTTTAAGGCCGCCAAAAAGACCTTGGACACGTTCTAAACTGTGCACGCCATGCGAATCCAACTCCTCTCTGACCTGCACCTGGAAGTGCACCCGCACTTCGTACCCACCCCCGCGCCAGGGGCTGACGTGCTGGTGCTGGCGGGCGATATCGGCTCCTACCAGGCGGGTTCGCAGCTGGCCTCTGCGGGCGATACCGACTTTGGCCTGGCCCGCTTCTCGCCCCTGCCGCCCTCCGCAGGCGGTGCAGGCTGGCCCACGCCGGTGCTGTTTGTGCCCGGCAACCACGAATACGACGGGCAGGATTTCGAAGAGGCCGATACCCGCCTGCGCGCCACCTGCGAGCGCCTGGGCCTCATCTGGTTGGAGCGCGAGGTGGTGCAGCTGTGCGGCACGCGCTTCATCGGCACCACGCTATGGAGCGACTTCGATGCGCTCGGCCCGCCAGCCAACGACAGTGCTGCCACCCTGGGCCAGCAGCTCAAGGCGCGCGACAAGGCCTTTCGCGCCGCCAACTACTATTTGAAGAAGAACAGCGCCACCCGCCAGGGCCTGCCCATGCTGGCCGATGGCATCCGCGCGCAGGCCCTGGTGTGCCAAGAGTGGCTGCGCAGCGCCCTGGCTGTGCCGTTCGATGGCAACACGGTGGTGGTCACCCACTTCGCCCCCAGCCTGCACAGCGCCGACCCACGCTATGGCCGCACCCCCGGCACCGCCGGGTTCTGCAACGCGCTGGACGAGCTGCTCCCCCACGCCCAGCTCTGGCTGCACGGCCACCTGCACGCCCCCAGCGACTACACCCACCAGGGCTGCCGCGTGGTGGCCAACCCGCTGGGCTATGCACGCAAGAACGAGCAGGCGGGGTTTCTGGCCAGCCAATGCATTACCTTGGCCGAAACTCAAAATTTAAGCCAAATCGCCCTCTAGCGCATATTCTGCCTACGCAAGTAGCTATCAAATTAGGATAAATCCGTGGGTATTTGCGCTGGATCAAATACAGCGCGTTGTAACCGTCCTGTACCCGTCACCGGGTGGCAAAATTTAAAACAGCGCATCGCCTTTCGCACACCAGGAGCCCGCCCATGACAGCCCCCCACACCCCTTCCCCCTGGTGGCGCAGCGCCGTGGTCTACCAGGTCTATCCGCGCAGCTTTGCCGATGGCAATGGCGACGGGATTGGCGATATCGCGGGGATACGTGCGCGCCTCCCCTACCTGGCGGACCTGGGCATCGACGCGGTGTGGATCAACCCCTGGTACCCCTCGCCCATGAAGGACGCGGGCTACGACGTGGCTGACTACCGCGACATCGAGCCGCTGTTTGGCACCCTGGCCGAGGCCGAGGCGCTGCTGCAGGAAGCCCACGCGCTAGGGCTGAAAGTGCTGCTCGACATCGTGCCCAACCACTGCTCCGACCAGCATGTGTGGTTCCAGCAGGCCCTGCAAGCCGCCCCCGGCTCGCCCGAGCGCGACCGTTTCATCTTCCGCCCCGGCAAAGGTGTGCATGGCGACACCCCGCCCAACGACTGGGTCAGCGAATTCGGCGGCCCGGCCTGGACCCGCACAACGAACCCCAACGGCCAGCCCGGCGACTGGTATCTGCGCATCTTTGCCCCCGAGCAGCCCGACTTCAACTGGGACAACCCGGACGTGCTGGCCGAGTTTGAAACGACGCTGCGCTTCTGGTTTGACCGCGGTGTGGACGGCTTCCGCATCGACGTGGCGCATGGCATGGTGAAAGCCCCCGGCCTGCCGGACGTAGGGCAACGGACCCTGCCCGCCCACGAAGATGCCAACCACCCGCACTGGGACCTGCCCGGCGTACACGCCATCTACCAGGCCTGGCGCAAGGTGGCCGACAGCTATGCCGACCCGCGCATTTTTGTGGCCGAGGCCTGGGTGCATCCCGGCGACCGGCTGGCGCGCTACGTACGTAACGACGAGCTGCACACCGCCTTCAATTTCGACTACCTGGTGGCCCCGTGGCGCGCCGAGCAGTTGCGCGCCAGCATCACCGGCACGCTGGCGGCCCATGCGGAAGTCGGCGCGCCACCCACCTGGGTGCTGAGCAACCACGACGTGGCCCGCGAAGTGTCGCGCTACGCCCGGCCCCAAACCGCCGCCCCGCTGCGCTGGCTGGACGACCTGCTAGCCCAGCCTGCTGACTTTGCCCTGGGCCTGCAGCGCGCCCGCGCCGCCGCGCTGTTGATGCTGGCGCTGCCCGGTGGGGCCTACATCTACCAGGGTGAAGAACTCGGTCTGCCCGAAGTGGAAGACCTGCCCGATGCCGTACTGCAAGACCCGATGTTCGAGCAGACAGGCCGCACAAGCCGGGGCCGCGACGGCTGCCGCGTGCCGATTCCGTGGGAGGGTGCGCAACCGCATTTCGGCTTTAGCCCGCCCACCAGTGCGCCACCCTGGCTACCCCAGCCCGCCCACTGGGCGGCGTTGAGCGTGTCGGCACAAAGCGGCGTCGAGGGCTCGACGCTGAACCTGTACCGCCAGGCCCTGCAGCTGCGCCGCAGCGACATCGGCCTGGGCGGCTACGGCCTGCAGTGGCTGCCGTCGCCCGAGGGCGCGCTGGTATTCACCCGCGGCTCGGGCTTTGTGTGCATGGTGAATGTGTCGGCCGAACCGCTGGCCTTGCCTGCGGGGGCGAAAATGCTGCTCAAGAGCGGCACGTTGGACGCGCAAGGCCGGGTGCCGGCCGACACCGCGGTCTGGCTGCAGACCTTTTAAGCTAAATTATTAATAGCTACTGGTGTAGATTCTACTTGCGCTATCGGGCATTTAGGCCCTCAAAACAGGTACCCAGCACCCACTCCACCACCTGGGCATCGCTGTACTGGCCGCTGGCTTGCAAAAAGCCCAGCACCGGGTCGCAGGCGCGGGCAAACAGGGTGTAGAGCACGGCAATCGCCGGGATCTGCGGGTTGATCTGGCCAAGCTTTTGCGCGGCCTGGATCCAGCCGCCCAGCTGGTCGCTCACGCCCACCAGCGCATCCAGATAAGCCCCATTGCCCATCAGATTGGCCCGCAAGGTGGAGTTTTGGCTGGGCAGCGAGGGCATTTCGCCCGCCAATTGCACCTCCATCGCCCAGCGCACCATGGCCTTGAGATTATCCAGCGGTGGGGCGTCTGCGGGCAGGCTGTCCAGATGGGCCTGGGTGCGGTGCAGCACGCGCACCATGGCGGCGGCGGCCAGGTCTTCCTTGCTGGGAAAGTGCTTGTACAGGCTGGCCTTGGCAATGCCCACGCCCTGGGCCACCTCGTCCACTGTCATGGCTTCAAAGCCTTTTTCGGCCAGCAAGCGGTTGACGGTTTGCACGATGGCTTCTTCGCGCGCGGCCAGCATCTGCTGCTTGAAGGAAATCTTGGGCATCACAGTAGGTTTCATGGCGTAATTTTAGCCCGGCACGTCTTCAAAAAGATACCAAGGCTATTTAGATACCGCAAAGTCACAAAACACAAGAGCCGTATGCACATTGACGCACCACGCTTCAGGTCTCGCAATATATAAAAATAATACCCATAACCATAATCACTGGCTATTAATCATACGGCATAAATATTGGTTAATAAAACCAAAATGCGCGTTTATGTTTTGATATATATACAGTTTGTAACAACATAGTACATTAATGTACCTCCGTGTAAACAGGTGGGTATTTCAACCGCTTATTCAAAATAGAAACAAAATCCAAACAGGCAGAATTTAATTGCCCATTTAACCAAAGTTAAGGATTTTTATGAAAGTTATTAGTCCATCCACTGCAGCCCAACAAACTCTTGCGTTGGCCAAAAAAGCGGCACCCAGCACTAGCGATAAAACGGCCCAGGATTTTTGTGCAATTGCCGCAACTGTCGCCACCGCTGCCGATGTCGCATTACAAGCCGGCAGCACGGTCAGCAAAGCCGTCAATAGCGTGGAAAACACGATCAAGGAAGCCACCAACAGCACGGTGTCGTTAGCCAGTGACGCGGCCAGCGAAGTGAAAGCGGGCTACAACAAGGTCGCCAGCGGCGTGGGCACAGTGGCCAGCGGTATCGGCACCGCCGCCAGCACCGTCGCGGGCTATGCAGACAAAGGGCTTACCGCGGGTGTGCAGGCCGTTATCGCTCTGGTTTAGTGCCGGTGACACAGCATAAGTCCGAGGAAAACAAGGTGTACAAATCAATCTGCCTCATGCTGTGCACGGTAGCTGGTTCTGCGCTGCAAACCGGATGTTCTATTTTTTCGCCGGTACCCCTCTACGAATTGGTCAAAGCCACCGGCGTTGCCGCCAGCGGCTTGATTGCCGTGGGACCGAGCTCGGCCAAAAATACGGTCTACCACATCCATCCCAGGTTCAATAAAGTCTGCATCGAATTCAACCCGGAATCGCAGGCGGTGGAAATACTGCCCGCCTTGCAATCCGAGTTGCATCTGCACCAAATTGAAAGTCGAATATACGAGTTAGGCACAGGTAAAAATGCCTGCGATATATGGCTGAATTACGCGGCATATATTGAATGGGCTATTGCACCCTATACCAATGACTATAAAACCTATTTAACCACTGCCACCCTGACTTTGCGTGACTCCAACGGCAAAGTTTTATCGCGCAGCAGTTATGAGTTGGACCCAACCTATGGAATGGGTAAATGGTCATCCACCCGCAGCAAAATAGCACCGGTGGTGAATGCCCTGGTAACCGGATTTGAAAGTTAAACCGGCTCGCATCTTGTTCTCTACCAAAGGTTTTCCATGAAACATCGCATTGCACGCCGATATATTTCTTATCTGGCATTTTCGGTCTCAGCCATGTGCGGACTGGTCGGCTGCGCCGGTTCGGACAGCATTGTGCCGCCACCGGTACGGGCCAATCCCCTGCCCGTACCTACGGACATTGAGCCCGGAGTCACCGGGGCGATTTTTCGGCAGAACATGACAAGCGCTTCGCTGTTCTCTGACCGCCGCAAACCGCGCAAGATCGGCGATGCGCTGAAGATCGATATTTCAGAAACCATCAGTGCCAGCAGCGACCTCACAACCGACACCAGCCGTGAAACCAAGCTGGCCAACAAGGGACCGGGCTCGAACTCCAACTCGCTGGGCGGCATCCTGCGCGGTATCGCCAATATCGATGCCACCGCATCCGGCAGCGATTCTTTCAAAGGCACGGGCACGGCCAGCAACACCAACAAATTCTCCGGCCGCCTGGCGGCCTCGGTGATCAATGTGATGTCGAATGGCTACCTGGTGGTGGCCGGCGAACGCAGCATTGCTTTCAACAACGGTGTCAACACGCTGCGCTTCTCGGGTGTGGTGAATCCGAACGACATCACCGCGGGCAATCTGGTGGCCTCGGGGGACGTGGTGGATGCCCGGCTGGAGCTGGTGGGCAAGGGCGATATGTCGGAAGCGGCATCGCGCACCTGGATCCAGAAGATCCTGGCCAAAACCCTGTCTTTCTGGTGACCGGTGTGGTGCCTGTTGTAGCCTAGCTCAGCGGCTGCACCAGCGTGTCTGCCGCCGTCTGGGTCAGGGCGGTGCTCAAGGCATCCAGCACCTCGGACTGCAGATTCCAGCAATGCCAGAACAGCTGGATGTGCAATCCCTGGCTGGGGGCCAGATGCACCAAGGCACCGCTATCGATCAGGCTGCGGGCCAGCAGCTCGGGCACCACGCTCACGCCCCACCCGGCCAGCACCGCGCGCACCTGGCCTTCGGAGCTGGGCACAAACAACTGGCGCAACGACACCCGCTTCAGGCCAAACGCCTGGCTGACGAATTCGCGCTGCATGTCGTCCTTGCGGTTGAAGGCCACAAACGGCACGCTGCGAAAGTTGTGCGCCGTCAGGCCGTTGGGCAGGTGCTGGCGGGCATAGGCGGCCTGGGCCACTGCTACATAACGCATAGCGCCCAGCGGCACCACCTTGCAGCCGCGCAGGGCCTGGCGCAGAGTGGTCACGCAGCCCATCACCTGGCCCTCGCGCAGCCATTCCTGGGTAAAGTCCTGGTCGTCGGTGATGATTTCCAACGGCAGGCCCTGGGCTACCACGGCCTGCAGCGCGCCCATGGCCCAGGTGGCGATGCTGTCGGCGTTGATGGCAATCGACACCCGCTCTTCGTCGCGCGCGCCGCCCATGGCGCTGGGGGCCAGCTCCTGCATGTCGCGCTCCAGGTCGGCGCGCAGCAGGCGCAACTGCTTGGTGTGTTTGATCAGCAAATGCCCCGCCGCCGTGGGCTTGAGCGGGCGGCTGCGTACCACCAGCACCGTGCCCGCCTGCGCCTCTAGCGAGCGCAGCCGCTGCGACACCGCCGACTGGGTGATGTTGAGCCGCTGCGCGGCCCGCTCGAAACCGCCCTCTTCGACGATGGCGGCCAGGCATTCAAGGGCGTCGGGATCAAAGGTGCTCATACCCTCGAATTTACCCGGTTTGTGAATACTCACTACCTAGCTTCAACCTGAACCTACGCCCACCAGAAACACCGCAGAACTGGCTCTGCCAGGCTGCTGGTGTTGCCCCCTGCAAGGGGGGTGGCGAAAGATGCGTAGCACTGCAGCCTGGGGGTGTGACTATCTAACCGGTGTTCTTCAATCCGCTAAATCCGTTGCCATAACGGGCCAAAGTCAGGCCCTCCATACTGATCTCCGGCGTGCGTTTGGACAGCACATCGGCCATCACCCGCCCGGTCCCGGCGGCCATGGTCCAGCCCAGCGTGCCGTGGCCGGTGGACAGGTGCAGGTTGGGGTACGGCGTGCCGCCCAGCACGGGCGTGCCGTCGGGGGTCATGGGGCGCAGGCCGGTCCAGAACGTAGCTTTGGAGGTGTCGCCGCCCTGGGGGAACAGGTCGGTGACCACGTGGTTCAAAGTGTTGCGGCGTTCCTCGTGCAACTCCAGGCTGTAGCCCGCCAGCTCGGCCGTGCCGCCCACGCGGATGCGGTCGCCCAGGCGGGTGACGGCCACCTTGTGGGTTTCGTCCATCACGGTGGATTCGGGTGCGCAGGCGGCGTTGGTGATGGGCACTGTGATCGAGTAGCCCTTGACCGGGTACACCGGCAGGTTGAAGCCCAGCGGTTTGAGCAGGATGGGCGAATAGCTGCCCAGCGCGACCAGATAGGTGTCAGCGGTGAGCAGGCCCGCACTGGTGTGCACACCGGTGATTTGTTTGCCGTCGGCGGCAATGCGCTCAATCTGCACGCCGTAGCGAAACTCCACACCCAGCGCCTCGGCCATTTTGGCCAGTGCGTTGGTGAACTTGAAGCAGTCGCCGGTTTCATCGCCCGGCAGGCGCAGCGCACCCACAAACTTCTCTTTCACCAGCGCCAGCGCGGGCTCGTACTGCAGGTAGGCCTCGCGGTCCAGCAACTGGAATGGCACTTTGTACTGCTTCAGGATGTCGATGTCTTTGGCGGTGCCGTCCAGCTGCTTCTGGGTACGAAAGAGCTGTAGCGTGCCCTGGCTGCGGTCGTCATAGGCAATGCCCGTGTCGGCGCGCAGTTGCACCATGCAGTCGCGGCTGTATTCGGCCAGCCGCACCATGCGGCCCTTGTTGGTCTGGTAGCGCGTCTCGGTGCAGTTGCGCAGCATCTGCGCGCCCCAGCGCCACATGGCGGGGTCGAGCAGCGGGCGGATGACCAGCGGGCTGTGCTGCATCAGCATCCACTGGATGGCCTTCAACGGCACGCCCGGCCCGGCCCAGGGCGACGAGTAGCCGGGCGACACCTCGCCCGCATTGCCAAAGCTGGTTTCCAGCGCGGGGCCGGGCTGGCGGTCGATGACCGTCACCTGGTGGCCCGCCTTGGCCAGGTAATACGCCGTGCAGGTGCCAATCACCCCGCTGCCCAAGATCAATACTTTCATGCGCCACTCCCTGACTCAAAAGCCGTAACAAACTGCAATATAAGTTGGTCTAATTTATTAAGCTATTGGTTATAAGAAAATCTAATTCAGAATTAGGGTGGGTTGTCTGGCACAGCGGCTGCCACTGCCATGGAGCATTTAGACGAAATAGCCCCCTTACGCCGATAGGACAAGCGTGAGCAGCTACTCTATGCATAGCAAAAAAACCAGGAGACACTTCATGCCCAGCATTTCCCTTCTCATCCACGGCCAGGCCGTTTGCGCCTCCAATGGCGCCACCTTCGAGCGGCGCAACCCGCTGGACGGCACGGTGGCCACCACCGCCCCAGCCGCCACGGTGCAGGATGCCATTGCCGCCGTAGAAGCCGCGGCAGCCGCCTTCCCCGCCTGGTCGGCCACCGGTCCGGGCCAGCGCCGCGCCCTGCTAACCAAGGCCGCCCACGCGCTGGAAGCCAAAGCCCCCGCCTTCATCGCCGCCATGGCCGCAGAAACCGGGGCTTCAGCGATGTGGGCCGGGTTCAACGTGCACCTGGCCGCAGGCACGCTGCTGGAGGCCGCATCGTTGACCACGCAAATCAGCGGCGAGGTGATTCCATCCGACGTGCCCGGCAACCTGTCCATGGGGGTGCGCCAAGCGGCGGGCGTGGTGCTGGGCATGGCCCCGTGGAATGCGCCGGTGATTTTGGGCGTGCGCGCCATCGCCGTGCCGCTGGCCTGTGGCAACACCGTGGTGCTCAAAGGCTCGGAGCTGTGCCCTGCCACCCACGGCCTGATCATCGAAGCCCTGCAAGAGGCCGGGCTACCGCCGGGCGTGGTCAACTTCATCACCAACGCCCCCGCCGATGCCGCCGCCGTGGTCGAGGCCATGGTGGCGCACCCGGCAGTGCGCCGCGTTAACTTCACAGGCTCCACCCATGTGGGCAAGATCATGGCCGCCACCTGCGCCAAATACCTCAAGCCGGTGGTGCTGGAGCTGGGCGGCAAGGCCCCGCTGCTGGTGCTGGACGATGCCGATCTGGAGGCCGCCGTGAACGCCGCCGCCTTCGGGGCCTTTGCCAATTCCGGCCAGATCTGCATGTCCACCGAACGCATCATCGTGGATGCCAGCGTGGCCGATGCCTTTGTCGGCCAGCTCGCCGCCAAGGCCGCCAGCCTGCCCCTGGGCGACCCCCGCCAGGGCCCCGTGGTGCTGGGCTCGGTGGTAGACATGGCCACGGTGCACCGCTGCAACGCGTTGATCGACGACGCACTAGCCCAAGGTGCCACCCTGCTGTGCGGCGGCAAGGCCGACAGCACGCTGATGCCCGCCACCCTGCTGGACCACGTTACGCCCGCCATGCGCATCTACAGCGATGAATCCTTCGGCCCGGTCAAAGGCATCGTGCGGGTGAATGGTGTGGACGAAGCCGTGGCCTGCGCGAATGACAACGCCTACGGCCTGTCGAGCGCGGTGTTTGGCCGCGACATCGCCCGCGCGCTGCAGGTGGCCGGACGCATCCAGTCCGGCATTTGCCACATCAACGGCCCCACGGTGCACGACGAACCGCAAATGCCGTTTGGCGGTGTCAAAGGCAGCGGCATCGGCAGCTTTGGCGGCCGTGCGGGCATCGAGGCGTTTACGGACCTGCGCTGGATCACCGTGCAAACCACCCCACGGCACTACCCGTTCTAATGCAAAATTTATTAAAATAATGGCTCTGGCGCATACAGCATCTACGCCAGTAGCTACTTATTACATAGCAAACAGCAGCAGCCACCCCAGCACCGCCCCGGCCACCAAAAACGGCAGCGACCACACGTGGAAGCTGATCCAGGCACGTGTGTCGGGGGCCATGCGCAGGGCGATCAGGTTGGCCAGTGAGCCGACCATCAGGCCGAAGCCGCCGATGTTGACGGCGTAGGCCAGCACTTTCCAGTCTTTGGAAAACTCGGCCAGTGCAATCGCAGCGGGTACGTTGCTGATAATTTGCGAACTGGCAATGCCAGCCCAGAACAGGTGCAGCGGCTGGGCCAGTGCCCAACCTGCCAGCGCGTGCTGCACCGCATCCAGCCCGACCAGCAGGCGCAGGTCGATGAACATCAGCACAAACACCAGCAGCAGTCCCCAGTCGATCTGCGCCAGCACGCGCCAATGCAGCACCCCCAGGCACAGCAGCACGGCCACCAAGGCCCAGGGCGCGTAGTGCAGGTCGGTCAGCAACAGAAACACGGGGTACAGCAGCAGCGACGCACCCAGCAGCCGGCGGTCCAGCGGGTATTCCGTATCGGGGTCGGTCGCCTGCAAGGCGCGGGCGGAGAAGGCCAGGGCCGTCACAGCCAGCAGCAACACCATCAGCACCGCCACCAGCGGCAGCATGTGCAGCACAAAGCCGCCAAACGAACTGCCCGACAGCTGCCACAGGAACAGGTTTTGCGGATTGCCAATGGGCGTGAGGGCCGAACCCGCATTCACCGCCAGCGCCTCGAACACCACCAGCCGGGTGGTCGGCAGCGGGGTGATGCGGCAGATGCCTAAGGTGAGCGGCACGACGACGAACAGCGCCACGTCGTTGGTCAGCACGGTGGACAACACAGCGGCGGCGCCCACCAGGCAGAGGGCGGCCGCGCGCTCGCTGGTCATGTAGCCCACCAGCCAGTGGCCCAGGCGGTGCAGTGCACCACTGGCCTCTACAGCCTTGGTCAGTGCCAGCAGGCCGGTGAGGGCGGCGATGGTGGGCCAGTCCACCAGGCCGGGGTAGGCGGCCAGCGGCGTGTGGGTGGCAAAGCTCAGGCCCACCAGACCCAGCAGCAGGATGTGCAGAAACCTGTCTTTGCGCAGCGACTCAAACACCGCTAGGCTGCTTGATTTTGCGGACCAACGCGGTGGTGGAATAGCCGTCCAGAAACGGAATCGCCCGCGCCGTGCCGCCGTAAGCCTGCACCACCGCCGTCTCGGCCAGTTTTTGCATGTCGTAGTCGCCACCCTTGACCAGGATGTCGGGGCGCAGTTCGGTGATGAGCTCCAGCGGCGTGTTCTCGTCAAACCAGGTGACCAGGCTCACCGACTCCAGCGCGGCCATCAGCACGGCGCGGTCGGCCTCGGCGTTCAGCGGGCGGTCTGGGCCCTTGCCCAGGCGGCGGGCCGAGGCATCGCTGTTCAGCGCCACGATGAGGCTGCCGCCCAGCGACCGGGCTTGCGCCAAATAGCTGGCGTGGCCGCGGTGCAGGATGTCGAACACGCCGTTGGTAAACACCCAGGGGCGAGGCAAATGGACCAGCCGGGCCGGTGCGTCGGCGCGGCTGCAGATTTTGGCCAGAAAGGCGGGAGGAGCGAAGGTGTCGGTCATGCGCAAATGCTAGCAGCCCTCAAGAACCGTGTTGCTTTGCCGATGATGGAACTGATACTCTTGCCCACCATGAACCTCATAGCCGTCAACACCTCCACGCTGCGCCTCGGGCAACCGCTGCCGTTTGCTTTGCGCAACGAACAGGGCGTGCTGCTGGCGCACAAAGGCTACATCATCACCGAGCGCGAAGAGATCACTTACTGGACCTCGCGCGGCATGACCCTGTGTGTGGACGTGGATGCGGCCGACAACCACCGCGCCTACGTCGGTAAGCTGTACGACATGGTGCGCACGGAGACTTCACTGGGCGACATTGCCGAAATGCAGCTGGGGGTATCCGACCTGGTTAAGGGAACCGCCACCGAAGCGGCTCGCATTCCCGACTGGACGGCCCTGCAAATCCGCGCCAACGGCCTGCTACGCGACCCGCAGGGGGAGCAGTTCCTGCCGCGGCTGGAAAAGCTCTATGCCGAGCTGCACACCTTGGTGCAGCACCACCCCGATGCCACGCTGTGCGCGCTGATGCATTTGTCGGCCACCGAAGTGCAGATGTACAGCGCCACCCACGCCATGCTGGTCTATGTGGTGTGCAGCCTGGCTGCGCGCGAGGTGCTGAACTGGCCGTCGGACCAGGATGCCACGCTGGGCAAGGCCGCGCTGACCATGAACATCGCCATGACCGCACTACAGGACGAATTGGCGGTACAAAACCATGCCCTGACCACCAAGCAAATCGACCAGGTGGAACAGCACGCACAGCGGGCCTTCAGCATGCTGGTGGCCATGGGGGTGGACAACGAAGACTGGCTGCTGGCGGTGCGCCACCACCACGACCGTGCACCAGGCCCGCTAGCGGACAAAACCGTGGCCATGCGGTTGGCCCGGTTGCTGCAGCGGGCAGACACCTTCATCGCCCGGCTGTCCCCGCGGACAGGCCGTTTGTCCATGCCGCCCAACGCCGCCATGCAGGCCTGCTATTTCGACGAAAAACAGCATGTGGACCAAGCCGGTGCGGCCCTGATCAAGGCCGTGGGCGTGTATTCACCGGGGGTGTATGTGCGGCTGGCAAATGGCGAGGTGGCGATGGTGATTCGCCGCAGTGCCAACACCACGGCCCCGCGCGTGGCGGTGATCATCAACCGCGACGGCATGCCCATGGGCGAGATGATCGTGCGCGAAACCAATATGCCCACCACCAAAATCATCGCCCACGTGCCGCACCGCGAAGTCAAGGTTCAGGTGCAGCTAGAACGCCTGCTGGCGCTGATTTAGTCTAGGTGGCGGCGGGGACTGCGGGTTCCACTTCGGCGGCCAGCTCCCTGCTGACTTCCTTGCGGTAGCGGTTCAGCTCTTGCACGGTCTTGAAGCTGCGGTCCATCAGCAGACTGAGGTTGTGCAGGATGCGATCGACCACCTTGCCCTCCCACACCGCATCGAACTTGATCTGCGTATCCAGCCAGTGCTCCAGCCACGCTGGGTCGGGCAGGCGGCTCTGGATGGTGTCGCGCGGAAACAGGCTCTCGTTCACGTGCAGGTTGGTGGGGTGCAACGCCTGGGCCGTGCGGCGGGCGCTGGCCATCAGCACGCCGACCTTGGTGAAGGCGGTACGGGCTTCATTGCCCACGTTGGCGATGGCGCGTTTCATGTAGCGCAAGTAGGCACCGCCATGGCGTGCTTCGTCCTGGCTGAGCTTGGTGTAAATGTTCTTGATCACCGGCTCGGAATGCCATTCGCTGGCGCGGCGGTACCAGTGGTTCAGGCGGATTTCGCCGCAGAAATGCAGCATCAGAGTCTCCAGCGGCGGGGCCCGGTCAAACTCGAAACGCACATCGTGCAGCTCTTGCTCGGTGGGCACCAGCTCGGGGCGGAAGCGGCGCAGGTACTCCATCAGCACCAGCGAATGCTTTTGCTCTTCAAAAAACCAGATCGACATGAAGGCGGAGAAGTCGCTGTCGTCCTGGTTGTCGCGCAAAAACATCTCGGTGGCGGGCAGGGCCGCCCACTCGGTGATGGCATTCATCTTGATGGTTTGCGCCTGCTCGTCAGAGAGCAAGGCCAGGTCAAACGCGTCCCATGGAACGTCTTTGTCCATGTTCCAGCGCACGGCTTCTAATTGTTTGAAAAGTTCAGGGTAGAGCATTGCAATCCTTCATAACACCTAAGACTATACGCAGCACCGGGCGGACTGGATTCAGGCCCTTTGTGTCCAGCGCTATGTAAGTCGTGACACTCCATTTTAGGCGGTCCATGCATTGCTTTATGTCAGAGACATGGCATCCAGGCTGTAGGCCACATAAAATAAAACTTGTTAGTCGCAAAGCGACTGATTGGTATATTATCGCTACATGTGTTTTCCATCCACCCCGTGCTTCACATTCCTTTACCCGCGTCTTGCGGCGCGGGCTAGGAACTTATGGCGGTCAGGGCCTGTCTGTACCGGCATTGCGGCCGATGGGACGCACACCTTTTTCTGGCAGCGAAGCCGTCCGCACTCTGTGTGTCGGAACGCAATCCCGGGGCGGTTCTCCTCCTCCCTCACTCCCTCGTTCGCCTTGGGGTGCTTCGCAGCCACTTTCCTTTCAGCGCAATGCCAAACCGCATGAAGCTGGCCATCGTCGGCTCCGGTATCTCCGGGCTGGCCGTGGCGCACAGCCTGCAGGGCCAAGCCCACACCACGCTGTTCGAGGCGGGCAGCTACTTTGGTGGCCATACCCATACTGTTGATCTGACCTTGCCCACCCCCGACGGCTTGGTCACCCACGGTGTGGACACCGGTTTCCTGGTCTTCAACGAACGCACCTACCCGCAGCTCATCGCCCTGTTGGCCGAGTTGAACGTAGCCACATCCAAAACGGATATGTCGTTCTCGGCCCAGATCCCTTCGAATGTGGCAGGCGAACGCTATGTGGAATGGAGCGGCAGCACCCTGGCCAGCGTGTTTGCCCAGCGCAGCAACCTGTGGAGCCCGCGCTTTTGGGGCATGCTGCGCGACCTGCTGCGCTTCAACAAGATCACCACCCAGCTCGCGCTGGAGGGAAACGATGCCGCCCTGGCCCAGCCCTTGGGCGAATTTCTGGACCAGCACCGCTTTGGCACCGCCTTTCGCGACTGGTATTTTTTGCCCATGATGGGCTGCATCTGGAGCTGCCCCACGGCACAGATGCTGTTGTTCCCGGTGGCCACCATGGTGCGCTTTTGCCACAACCACGGCCTGCTGCAGGTGCTGAATCGCCCGCAGTGGTGGACGGTAACTGGCGGCGCGCGGCATTACGTGGACAAGATCACCGCCAATATTGCCGACAAGCGCCTGAACAGCCCGGTGATGCGCATCGAGCGCAAGGCAGAGGGCGTGTTCATTACCAGCCAGCACCACGGCTTTGCCCGCACCGAGCGCTTCGACAAAGTGGTGCTGGCCACCCATTCCGACCAGGCCCTGGCCCTGCTGGCCGCGCCCACCCAAGCTGAGCAGGCTACGCTGGGCGCTATCCACTACCACGCCAACCGTGCCGTGCTGCACACCGATGCCTCGGTGCTGCCGCGCAACCCTACAGCCTGGGCCGCCTGGAACTACGAGCGTGCCCCAGCCACCGCCACCGAATCGGCCCGCGTGTGCTTGCATTACTGGCTCAACAAACTGCAGCCCCTGCCCTGGGCGCAGCCGGTCGTGGTGTCGCTGAATCCAACCCGCGAAATTGCGCGTACCCATGTCATGGGCACTTTTGACTACGCACACCCGGTTCTCGATCTCGCCGCCATCGCCGCGCAGCAGCGCATGCCCGCGTTGCAAGGCCAGCAAAACACCTATTTCTGTGGCGCGTGGATGGGCTATGGCTTCCACGAAGACGGCCTGAAAGCCGGGCTGGCGGTGGCCGAGCTGTTGAAAGCCGGGCCATGAACCAAGCCCCCCACCAGGCACAGATCGGCTTTGGCCAAGTCCGCCACACCCGGCTGCGCCCGGTGCGGCATGCGTTCGCCTACCCCACGTATTTTTTGATGCTGCCGATGCGCAACCTGGGCAGTACACCGCTGGCCATCAACCGCCGCGCCCCTTTGAGCTTTTACGACTGCGACCACGGCGATGGCCAAGGCAGCGCGCTGGCCTGGATGGAGGCCCTGCTGCAACGCGAAGGCATCACCGATGCCGACGGCGAAATCTGGTTGCACTGCTATCCGCGCGTCTTCGGCCACACCTTCAAACCCGTCAGCTTCTGGTACTGCCACCGCCCGAACGGCAGCCTGCGGGCCATCGTGGTCGAGGTCAACAACACCTTTGGCGAACGCCACTGCTACGTGCTGGACCAGCCCCGCTATGGCGTCGAGCTGACGGCGGCCAAGGTGTTCCACGTATCGCCGTTTTGCCCGGTGGAGGGCGGCTACCGCTTCCGCTTCATGCGCAGTGGCGACAAAACCGTGGCCCGCGTGGACTATGACGACAGCCAAGGCGCGTTGATCGAGACCAGCGTCAGCGGCACTTTGCAGCCCATTACCCCCGCCAGCATCCGCCACGCACTCTGGCGTTACCCGGCCATGACGCTGGGCGTGGTGGCGCGCATCCACTGGCAGGCCTTCCGCCTGTGGCGCAAACGCGTGCGTTTTTTCAGCAAACCCCTGCCGCCCAAAGATTTTGTGACGCGATAGTTCTGACGATTAAAAGAAGCCATGAACACCACCACCGCCCCCCGCTTTTCCGTGCCCAGCGATGCCCCGGCCGCCGCCCGTACCGCCCTGAAGCTGCTGCAACGCCTGCGCCACGGCAGCATCACCATGCAGTTGCCCGACGGCAGCATGCACGTGTTTGGCAACCACCAGCAGCACGGCGACGCTCCCACGGCGGCCATGACGCTGAAGAACTGGAATGTGTGTTCGGCAGCCCTCAAATCCGGCGACATCGGCGTGGCCGAAACCTATATCGACGGCGACTGGACCACGCCCAACCTGACCGATCTGCTCACCGTCTTCATATGCAACCGGCAAGAAATCGAAGACGTGATCTACGGCAACTGGGTGGGCCGCCTGTGGTACCGCATGAAGCACCTGCTGAACCGCAACACCAAGGCCAATAGCCAGAAGAACATCCACGCCCACTACGACCTGGGCAACGCTTTCTACAGCCTGTGGCTGGACGACAGCATGAACTACTCGTCCGCCTGGTTCGAAGGCGATCTGGACAAACCGCTGCGCGAGGCGCAAAACGCTAAGGTTCGCCGCGCCCTGGCCATGGCCCAGGTACAGCCCGGCGACCGGGTGCTGGAGATTGGCTGCGGCTGGGGTGCACTGGCCGAAATGGGCACCGTCGAATTCAACGCCCACGTCACCGGTGTGACCCTGAGCACAGAACAACTGGCCTTTGCCAACCAGCGCGTGCAGCGCCTGGGCGTGGACAGCCGCGCAGACCTGCGCCTGCAAGACTATCGCGACATTGCCGATGCGCCTTTCGACGCGATCTGCTCCGTCGAGATGGTTGAAGCCGTGGGCCGCGAATACTGGCCCACCTACTTCCAGACGGTGGCCCGCCTGCTCAAGTCCGGTGGCCGCGCCTGCGTGCAGAGCATCGTCATCGACGACAGCCTGTTCGAGCGCTACATCAGCAGCACCGACTTCATCCAGCAGTACATCTTCCCCGGCGGTTGCCTGCCCTGCCCGCGTGAATTCCGGCGCGAAGCCTTGGCGGCCGGGCTGGAGGTGGTGGACGAATTCGCCTTCGGCCCCGACTACGCCGAAACCCTGCGCCGCTGGCGCGACAAGTTTTTGGCTGCCCGCACAGAGGTGCTGCAACTCGGTTTCGACGAAAGGTTCATGCGCTTATGGGAGTTCTACCTGGCCTACTGCGAAGCCGCCTTCGACAAGGGCAACATCAACCTCGTCCAGTACACGCTATTAAAAAAATAGCTACTTGCGCAGGTGCTATCTGCGCTAGCGGCCTATTTTGCTTAAATGTGTGGGCGGCGGACGTACCTACCGACGTGGCCTCTACCGTGCCACAGGCCAGCCTGGCGGGCAGCACCCGGCTGAAGGTCTGGGGCTTTGACATCTACGACGCGCAGCTGTGGGTGGCCCCCGGCTTCCAGGCCGCGCGCTATGCCGATACCGCGTTGGCGCTGGAGCTGACTTACCTGCGCGACTTCACGCGCGCCGACATTGCCCGCCGCTCGCTGGACGAGATGCGCCGCAGTGCGACTATTTCCGACGCACAGGCCAAGGCCTGGCAGCAGAAGCTGGAATCGGCCATTCCCGACGTGAAGAAAACCGACCGCATCCTGGGCATCTACCTTCCGCAGACCCGTACCGCCCGCTTCTTCACCAATGGCCAGCCCACCGGCGAGGTCAGCGACGGCGACTTTGCACGCCTGTTCTTCGGCATCTGGCTGTCGCCCCAAACCTCCGAGCCCGCAATGCGCAAGGCGCTGCTGGCGGGCAACCCATGACCTCTGCCGCGGCATTCAGCCCCCGCAATGGCTTTTTGTACGGCCTGATGGGCCTGCCGCTGGCCTTTGTGGCGCTGCCGTTGTACGTTGTGCTGCCCAACCACTACGCCACCACGCTGGGCGTGCCGCTGGCGGTACTGGGGCAGATCTTGCTAGGCGCGCGCCTGTTCGACGGCATCATCGACCCGCTGCTGGGCCGTTGGGGCGATGCGTTGTTTGCACGCTCCAGCCGCGCCGTGCTTGGCGTAGCGTCAGGGGCGGCGGTGGTGATGGCGCTGGGCTTCTGGGGCCTGTTCTTTCCCGCCACCCAAGACCACGTACTGCTGTGGGCCGCGGCACTGCTGGTCGTCACCTACACCGCCTACAGCACCCTGGGCGTGCTGCACCAGTCCTGGGCCGGGCTGCTGGGCGGTAACGAGGCCGAGCGCAGCCGCATCGTCGCCTGGCGCGAAGGTCTGGGCCTGGTGGGCGTGGTGACGGCCAGTGTGGCCCCGGTGCTGTTGGGCCTGCCCACCACGGTGGTACTGCTGGCGCTGGCCCTGGCCCTGGGCTGGCTGGCCTGGACCCGCGCCATCGCGCCCGCCCCGCAAGGCCCGTCCAAGACCCACGCTGCGTTGTGGCTGCCGCTGCGCAACCCCCCGTTTCGCCGCCTGCTGGGCGTGTTCGTGCTCAACGGCATCGCCAGCGCCGTGCCCGCCACCTTGGTGCTGTTCTTTGTGCAAGACCGGTTGCTGGCCCCGCAGGCATTGCAGCCGCTGTTCCTGGCTACCTACTTTGTGTGCGCCGCCCTGTCGATTCCGCTGTGGCTGCGCCTGGTGCCCCGGCTGGGGCTGGCGCGCACCTGGGGCGTGGGCATGGGCGTGGCGGTGGCGGCGTTTGTGGGTGCGTCCCTGCTGGGTGCGGGCGACAGCACGGCGTTTCTCATCGTCTGCGCCGCCTCTGGCATCGCCCTGGGCACCGACCTGGCCCTGCCCAGCGCGCTGCTGGCGGGCATCGTGCAAAAACAAGGTACTGATGGACAAGGCTTCGCCGGCCTGTACTTCGGCTGGTGGAACTTCGCCACCAAGCTGAACCTGGCCCTGGCCGCCGGGCTGGCCCTGCCGCTGCTGGCCCACTTTGGCTACACCCCCGGCGCGCAGGATGCCGCCGCACTCAACGCCCTCACCGCCACCTACTGCCTGCTGCCCTGCGCCCTGAAGCTGGCAGCGGCGGCGGCGCTTTATTTGCTCATCATTCGCTCCAAGGACTCCCTATGAAACGCCGTCTCTTACTTTTGGCCACCAGCGCCGCTCTGGCCGGTTGCGCGGGCCCCCAAGTCGCCGATTACGCAGGCCAAACCCCCAAGCTGGACCTGCGCACCTACTTCAACGGCACGCTGGATGCCTACGGCGTGTTCACCGACCGCTCGGGCAAGGTGGTCAAGCGCTTCACCGTGCTGATGGTCTGCAGCTGGACCGGCGACGATGGCGTGCTTGACGAGTCATTTACCTACTCGGATGGCACGCTACAAAAGCGCGTTTGGCGCCTGCACCGCGAGGCCGATGGCCGCTACACCGGCCGCGCAGACGACGTGGTGGGTGCCGCCCTGGGCGCGGAAAGCGGCAACGCCTTCCACTGGCAATACACCCTGGCCCTGCCGGTGGATGGCTCGGTCTACAACGTGCAGTTTGACGACTGGATGTACCTCATGACCGACAAGGTCATGCTCAACAAAGCCACCATGAGCAAGCTGGGCATCAAACTGGGCGAGGTCACCTTGTCTTTCACCAAACGCTAAGCCAAATCGGCTTCTAGCGCATATAGCATCTTCGCTAGCAGCTATAAAAAACATAGTACCCACCATGGCACTGAATCCCCCCCTCACCGACTGGCGCGGCAAAACCGTGTGGCTGATCGGCGCGTCCAGCGGCATTGGCCGAGCCACCGCCGGGCTGCTGCACGGCCAGGGCGCGCAGGTGGTGGTGTCGGCCCGCCAGGCCGCCGCGCTCGATGCCTTTGTGGCCGAACACCCCGGCGCGCAGGCCTTGCCGCTGGACGCTGCCGACCCGGCCGCCGTGCGCGCCGCCGCAGACTCTCTGGACCGCATCGACGCGGTGGTGTACTGCGCGGGCTACTACCGCCCCCAGCGCGCCACGGCCTACAGCCTGGCCGAGATGCAGCAGCACCTGCAGGTCAACTACGTGGGCGCACTGCACATGCTGGATGCCGTGCTGCCTACCCTGCTGCGCCAGGGCCATGGTCACATCAGCCTGGTGGCCAGCGTGGCCGGGTACAGCGGCCTGCCGCAAAGCCTGGCCTACGGCCCCACCAAGGCCGCGCTCATCAACCTCGCCGAAACCCTGTACCTGGACCTGGTTGAGCGCGGCATCGGCGTGAGCCTGATTTGTCCCGGCTTCGTGCAAACCCCGCTGACCGCCCAAAACGAGTTCCAGATGCCCGCCCTCATCACCCCCGAGCAGGCAGCCCACGAGATATTGCGCGGCTGGGCGCGGGGCCAGTTTGAAATCCATTTCCCCAAGCGCTTTACCCGCTGGATGAAAACGTTGCGCCTGCTGCCCTACTGGGCTTACTTTCCCGCCATCCGCCGGATGACCGGGCTATGAACCAACCCATCGACGGCATCGTCGAATTTTTCGAAACGCTGACCCCGCAGTCGGTAGCCCGTTGCGGCGACTTCTATGCGCCCAACGCCCGCTTCAAAGACCCGTTCAAGGACGTGCAGGGCGTGGCCGCCATCCAGGGCATCTACGCGCACATGTTCACCGCCCTGGAAGCCCCGCGCTTCAAAGTGGTGGAGCGCATCGCCAGTGGCAACCAGTGTTTTTTGACCTGGGACTTCCACTTTCGTTTCAAAAACTTCGCCACTGGCACCGACCAGACTATCCACGGCGGTAGCCACCTGCAGCTGGACGCAGAGGGCCGCATCACCCTGCACCGCGACTACTGGGACGCGGCCGAGGAGCTGTACGAAAAGCTGCCTTTGGTGGGCGGGCTGATGCGCTGGTTCAAGCGGCGCGCTAACGCCTGAGTCAGCTTCAGCCAACGCATATATCCCGCTAAGAACGTTCTAAGATCGGCGGTGGCGAATACCACCACGGCAGACTATTGCCACCCACACCCCTCAACGGTAAAAAGGCGTCCTGTGCATTGGCTGGAGCAAAGATTTGAATTGTCGCGGGGCGGCTCCGGGCACAACGTGTGGCCCATGGAGGGCTTGCGCGGCTTTGCCGTGTTCCTGGTTTTTATCGTCCACTATGTGAGCTTGGCGCAACCCTGGATTGAAACCAATAGTGAGCTAATCCGGTTCACCGACGGGCTGCACACCATCGGCAATGTGGGCGTGGATTTGTTTTTTGTGCTCAGCGGGTATTTGATTTACGCGTCCTTGATGGCGCGGCCGCAGCCGTTTTTACGCTTTATGGGCCGCCGTGTTCAACGCATCTATCCCACTTTTGGGGTCGTATTGCTGGTCTACACCGTGATGTCTCTGGCACTGCCGAGTGGCAGCAAGATACCGAGTGCCCCCGTGCACGCTGTGGTGTATTGGTTGGCGAACTTTCTGTTGCTGCCTGGCCTGTTTCCGATCCAGCCTTTAATCACGGTAGCTTGGTCGTTGAGTTATGAAATTTTTTACTACCTGGCGTTGCCCTTGCTCATCTGGGTTTTCCGGCTGCGTAGCCGGTCAGCATCCTGGCGGGTGGTGTTTTTTGCCGCCATCGCCATCGGAATCGCCGTGTACTGCGCCCTCTTCACGGGGCCGGTCCGGCTAACCATGTTTATTGCGGGCATCTTGTTGCAAGAAGCTGTGCGCAGCGGCCTGCGCATGCCTTACATCACCAGCCGTGTAGCCCTTGTGGCCCTGCTGGTCGGGCTGCTTAACACCCTGCTGCCCACCGTGGGCTCGGTAGGCTACGTCTACAAAATCACCGTGCTGTTCGCCTCCTTCTTTACCCTTTGCTGGCTGTGTTTCGTGGTGCCGCAGGCCAGGCTACCGCGTGCATTTTCATGGACACCGTTGCGCTGGTTGGGCAATATGAGCTACTCCTACTATCTGGTACACGGGCTGGTGCTGCAAATCTATTTCTTGCTTTTGGCCCCGCGCCTGCCCCACAGCATGTACGGGCCAATCTTGTTCTGGGGCATGCTGGTGCCCTTGTTTTTGCTGACCATGTTGGGGGCTGCAGTGCTTTTTCTGCTCATTGAACGGCCCTTTTCTCTGGTGCCAATGGCAGCTGCGGGCAAATTCCACACCTCCACCTCCACCCCCACCGCCACCTCCACCTCCACCCAGTGAAAATCTTCCAGCGCGAGCAACGGTCCCTGTTCGGCGAAATCCTGGACTGGATGCTCACGCCCCTGCTGCTGCTATGGCCGATCAGCCTGGCTTTGACCTGGCTGGTGGCGCAGGGCATTGCGGGCAAGCCGTTTGACCGGGCGCTGGAATACAACGTACAGGCCCTGTCGCAATTGCTGGTGGTGTCGCAGCCGCACCAGGCGCAGTTCAATCTGCCCCTACCCGCCCGCGAATTCATGCGCGCCGACGACTCCGACCAGGTTTACTACCAGGTGTTGGGCGGGCGTGGCGAGTACCTCAGCGGTGAGCACGACTTCCCTGCGCCGCCCACTACCGAAAAGCCCGCTGAAGGCCCGGTGCACCTGCGCGACGACGAAATGCGCGGCCTCGACGTGCGCGTGGCCTACCTGTGGGTCACGCTGGACCTGCCCGGCAGCCCGCTGGCCCTGGTGCAAGTAGCAGAAACGCGCGAAAAGCGCTCGGTACTGGCGACCGAAATTATCAAGGGCGTGATGCTGCCGCAGTTCGTCATTCTGCCGCTGGCGGTGCTGCTGGTATGGCTGGCACTGGCGCGCGGCATCCAGCCACTGAAGAGCCTGGAAGAGCGCATCCGCGCCCGCACCTCGGACGACCTGAGCCCGTTGGACGAAAAAACCGTGCCGCTGGAGGTTGCGCCGCTGGTCTCGTCCGTCAACGACCTGCTCAACCGTCTCAAAGACTCCATCGCCACCCAAAAACGCTTTCTGGCCGATGCCGCCCACCAGCTCAAAACCCCGCTGGCGGGGCTGCGCATGCAGGCCGACCTGGCCCAGCGCGAAGGCACCAGCACGGCCGAACTCAAACGCTCGTTGCAGCAAATTGGCCGCTCTAGCGTGCGCGCCACCCACACCGTCAACCAACTGCTGGCCTTGGCTAGGGCCGAAAACGGCAGCGTCAGCCTGAGCCTGCAGCTCTGCGACCTGGCCCGCCTGACCATGGACGTGGTGCGCGACTCCGTGCCCCGCGCGCTGGAAAAACGCATCGACCTGGGTTATGACGGTGCCGAGCCCGGCAGCCCCGACGTGCAGCTCAACGGCAACCCTACACTCATCAAGGAGCTGGTGCGCAACCTGGTGGACAACGCCATCAACTACACCCCCTCGGGCGGCATCATTACCGCCCGCGTGTTGGCCGATACGGCCACTCCCATCGGCCCCATCAGCCCGATTGGCCGCGCCACGGCCAGTGTGCTGCTGCAGGTCGAAGACACCGGCCCCGGCATCCCCGAGGCTGAGCGCCCGCTGGTGTTCCAGCCCTTCTACCGCGCCCTGGGCACTGAAGCCGACGGCTCCGGCCTGGGCCTGTCCATCGTCCAGGAAATCGCGCGCCAGCACAGCGCAGAAGTAACGCTGGAAGATGCCCGCGCAGATGCGGCGACGCCGGGCATACGGGTGGCGGTGCGGTTTGCGAGGGCAACATCCGGGGTGGAGTGAAAACACCCGCCTTGGTGCTCGGCCCCTAAACGGCACTACGCCGGACCGGCATCAACCGCCATCGGCAGGTAACGCAAAGCAGGCCTGTGCGTTGTGCTGCACCGCTGAAAAACCTATCGGTGATACTTCGGCCCCATGGATTTCCAAAACGAACTGGCGACACACCGCAGCTATTTGCTGCGCTTTGCCCGCCTGCAATTGCGCAACGATGCCTGGGCCGAAGATGCGGTGTCCGAGACCTTGCTGGCCGCTTTGAGCAAGCCGCAGTCGTTTGGCAGCCGTTCGCAGCTCAAGACCTGGCTGGTGGGCATCCTCAAACACAAGGTGCTGGATGTGTTTCGGCACAACGCCCGCGAAGTGTGTCTGGACACTGATAGCGAATGGGCCGACGAGCTGGACAACCTGGTGTTCAAGACCGACGGCCATTTCGCGCAGACCACCGCCGAGTGGGGCAACCCCGAGCAGGATTTGAGCTCACGCCAGTTTTTCCAGGTCATGGAGGTCTGCACCGAAAAACTGCCCGCCATGCTGGGCCGGGTGTTTTTGATGCGCGAATGGCTGGAGCTGTCCAGCGACGATATTTGTAAGGAACTGGGTTTAACGCCGACCAACCTCTATGTCCAATTGCACCGCGCCCGACTGCGGCTGCGCGAATGCCTGGAACTCAACTGGTTTGGCACATCGAAGGAGACCGTGTGATCCCGCTACGACGGACCTGTAAACAAGCTGCCGCCCTCATGGTGGCCCGCGAAGACCGCCGTATTGCGCTGTCCGACGCGGTGGCGCTGCGCCTGCATTTGATGGCCTGCAAAGCCTGCCCCCGGTTTGAACGCCAGCTGCTCACCATGCGCCACGCCATGCGGCAATGGCGCCACTACGGCGCTAAAGATAGTGAAGAGAACGGGCTGTAAAGCAACAAGATCGCAAGTTTTTGTGGCTTCTTGGCCAGATGCAGGCATAATCACGAGGTTCTGTCATTAAGTGGCAGTACGAGTTTGCGGTGATTGGTCAGTTTCGCGTCTGCTTTAGTCTTCAATGGTTTGTTGATTGCGGTTATCGGACTCCATCGCGTTTTGCGTTTTTTAGAGGAGTCCTTTCATGGGCAACAAACTTTACGTAGGCAACCTGCCTTATTCTTTCCGCGATGAAGACATGCAACAGGCTTTCAGCCAGTTCGGCTCCATCTCCAGCGCCAAGGTCATGATGGAACGTGACACCGGCCGCTCCAAGGGTTTCGGCTTTGTCGAAATGGGCAGCGATGCAGAAGCACAAGCTGCTATCAAGGGCATGAACGGTCAAGCTATGGGCGGCCGTAATCTGGTTGTCAACGAAGCACGTCCGATGGAAGCACGTCCTCCCCGCTCCGGTGGCGGCGGCGGTGGCTACGGTGGTGGCAATGGCGGCGGCTACGGCGGCGGCGGCAATGGTGGCGGCGGCTACGGCGGTGGCCGCAACAGCTACTAAAATTTGTTCGCTTGGGGCTTGCGCCTCTGCCACAAAATAAAAAAGGGTCATCATGGCCCTTTTTTGTTGTCCGGAATTTACAGGCTCATGGACAGGCGCATTTTTTATTTGAATTCCACCGAAGTCGCCGCATAATATAAAAGTGTGGTTTACTTTTCCATACGCGTTTGCGGTGTCGATCGGTTTCGCGTCCTAAGTTTTCAGATTGCGTTTTCGGGATTCCATCGCTTTATTAATGTGTTTTTGAGGAGTCCCTTGATGGGCAACAAACTGTACGTCGGCAATCTGCCTTACTCCGTGCGCGACAGCGATCTGGAACAATCTTTTGGCCAGTTCGGTAGCGTCACCAGCGCCAAAGTCATGATGGAGCGCGACACCGGCCGCTCCAAAGGCTTTGGTTTTGTCGAAATGGGTAGCGATGCCGAAGCACAAGCGGCTATCAACGGCATGAATGGCCAGCCCCTAGGCGGCCGTAGTTGCGTTGTCAACGAAGCCCGCCCCATGGAGGCGCGTCCCCCCCGCACTGGCGGCGGTGGTGGATACGGCGGTGGTGGATACGGCGGTGGTGGTGGCGGCGGCGGTTATGGTGGTGGTGGTGGCCGTAGCGGCGGTGGCGAAGGTGGCGGCGGTTACGGCGGCGGCGGTGGTCGCAGTGGCGGCGGCGGTTACGGCGGTGGTGGTGGCCGTGGCGAAGGTGGTGGTGGCGGTTACGGCGGCGGCGGTGGTCGCAGTGGTGGCGGCGGCGGCGACGGTGGTTTTCGTAGCCCCTACGGTTCCGGCCCCCGAGGCGGTGGCGGTGGTAATGGCGGCGGCGGTGGCCGTGGCGGTTACTAATGCGTTAACCGGGATTTCATCACACTCAAAAAGGCTCTTAGGAGCCTTTTTTGTTTCTACGCGCTGTATTCAATGGGTTTCAGAATTGACAGACTGCCGGGGTTTGCGGGCCCGGCCCACCAATAACTTGTCAAACAGGGCATTGGGCAATAAGCGCATTAACTTGGCCACGATACCCATCTGCCACGGAATGACCCGGTAGCTGACACCCGCCTCTATGGCCGCAAAAGCCTTATTGGCAAAGGCTTCTGGTTGCATTAAAAACGGCAGGCTATAGCCGTTTTTTTGTGTCAAGGGCGTATTGATATAACCAGGGCAAATTGTCACCACCTTGACCCCGCTGGGTCGCAGCTCACCGCGCAAACTTTCACAATAAGCAATCACCGCAGCCTTGCTCCCACAGTAAGCCCCATGGCCAGGGAGACCGCGGATACCTGCCACGCTGCCAATTCCCACCAAAGCCCCACTCCCCCGCTGCACCATGGCCTGTAGGAAAGGGTGGAAAGTTGCTGCCATACCGGTGTTGTTGGTGGCAAAAATTTTCGCCATCACGGCCATATCTTCCAGCATGGCGGTGTCCATACCAATGCTGATGCCCGCGCTGGCAACCACCACGTCCGGCACGCCCTGGCTGGCGATGCAGGCCCTGCCTGCAGCGATGATGCTGTCAGGAGCCGCCACGTCCGCACTATATATTTGATAGCTACTCGTGCTGATTCCCTGTGCGCTAGCCCATGATTCAACCACTGAAGCACGTCGGGCCACCAAAGCCAGCCTGTAGCCAGCCTGAAAAAACCGCAGAGCCATGGCCTGGCCCAGGCCGCTGGAGGCACCCGTGATGAAAACCAGTTTGGACATGCGCTTCCTTGGGCGGCCTTATTTGGCAGGCAGGGGTATCAAAATGCCTTTGACACGCCCGTCGAGCTGCATCTGGCGGTCGAGATTGTTGTAATCCATGGAGTCAGCGGTAAAGGTATCTGCGCCCCGCACCAAGGTGACGGGTTTGTTCGAACGCACCCGCTCGGTCTCCAGATAGGCATGCAAAAAGTCGCTGCGAAACTCCATTTTGGGCTGCACCACCACGCCTTTGTCCACTACCGCCTGGCGCACTACCACAGCATTGCCAAACAACTGCACCTCGGAGCCATCGCCATTGCTCAGGCCCCGGTCGGCGGTGGACACGGTGACCAGGCCCTGCGGATTCACCGAGCGAATGCGCACCTGGCTGATTTCCACCGTGTCGGTGTCGGGAAAGTGGTGGGCCTCGGTGCCGAAAACTTCGCTTTTCAAGTGGCCCTGGGCGTCAAAGTTCTTCACCGAAAAGTTGCGCATGAAGTAGTCTGACTCGTGCGTCAGAGGGGCCGCCACATCGGCCGTCGCAAAAATCGGCGTGTTACACACCAGCCAGTAGCTGCCCAAGGCCAGTACACCCATCAACAAAATAGGCAGGTAGATCGACAGGCGGTTCCACGCAGACTGCAGCATCGCCGTCGTCATGCCAGGTACGCTTGCAGCAGCGCATCGTAGCGGCCGCTGGCCACCAGCAGCAGATCACAAAACTCGCGGGCCGCACCGTGGCCACCAGAGCGTTGCGTAACATAGTGGGCCGCCGCGAGCACCTCGGCCTGGGCGTTGACAGGGGCGCAGGCCAAAGCAGAACGGCGCATCACCGGCAGATCGGGCCAGTCGTCGCCCATGGCCGCCGCCTGGGACCAGTCCAGCCCGAGTTCAGCCAGGATTTTTTCGGCCGCTGGGCGCTTGTCTTCCGTGCCAAAAACCGCATGGGCGATGCCCAGGGCTTGCAAACGCGCACGCAAGGGCTGGGAGTCGCGACCGGTGATGATGGCGGGGGTGATACCGGCTTTTTGCAGCAGCTTGAGGCCGTGGCCGTCCAGCGTATTGAAGCGCTTAAGGGTTTCGCCAGACTCCGAAAAATACAGGCCACCGTCGGTCAGCACCCCATCGACATCGAAAAAAGCAACACGTATGTCCTGGGCTTGCAGCAGTAGTTCGGGCGGGAAATGGAGTGCCGGGGTGGACATCAAATGACCTTCGCCCGCATCAAGTCGCCAATATGCACCACACCTACCAGCACGCCGCCGGGTTCCACCACCAGCACGTTGGTAATGCGGTGGCGCTCCATCAGTTCGGCCGCATCGACCGCCAGCGCCTGGGGCTGGATGCTGCGCGGATGCAGGTGCATGACTTCACGCGCCCGTGCGGCCCGCAGGTCTACGCCGTTTTCAACCAGGCGGCGCAGGTCGCCATCGGTAAACACGCCCAGCACCTGCTGCTGCGCATCCACGATGGCGGCCAGACCTCCCTTGGCACTCATCTCGCGCATCATGTCGCCCAACAGGGTGTCAGGGTTGACGCGCGGCACCTCTTCGCCAGAGCGCATCACGTCGCTGACATGGGTGAGCAGCTTGCGGCCCAGCGCGCCACCGGGGTGGGAGCGGGCAAAGTCTTCGGGCTGGAAGCCGCGCGCATCCAGCAAGGCCACGGCCAGCGCGTCGCCCAGCGCCAATTGGGCGGTGGTACTGGCGGTGGGGGCCAGGTTCAGTGGGCAGGCTTCTTTGTCCACGCCTCCGTCCAGCACTTCGGTAGCGTGGCGGGCCAGGGTGGATTGCAGGCCGCCGGTGATGGCAATCAAGGGCACGCCCTGGCGCTTGAGCACCGGCAGCAGAATGGTGATCTCGGAGGACTCGCCGCTGTTGGAGATGGCCAGTACGATGTCGCGAGGCTCGATCATGCCCAGGTCGCCATGGCTGGCCTCGCCAGGGTGCACAAACATCGCCGGGGTGCCGGTGGATGCCAGGGTGGCGGCGATCTTGCGGCCCACATGGCCGCTTTTACCCATGCCCATGACCACCACGCGGCCCTGCACATTCAGCACCAATTGCACGGAGCGGGCAAAGGCCTCGGTCAGGCGGTTTTTCAGGCCTGCAACGGCTGCAGCTTCAATATCAAAGGTATCAGACGCTTGGCGCAGAGCCCGCGCTGCGTCAAAGGGAGGAGCAGATGTCATGGCCGTGATTCTATCGGCGTGCCCTTGTTAGCATAGGCCTATGACCGGACTCGAACTGACCCTGATGTACTTGCTGGCCGCCGTGCTGGGGGTGGTCACGTTCCGTTCACTGAAACTGCCGCCCATGCTCGGTTATCTGGTGGTGGGCGTGGTGATTGGGCCCAATGCGCTGGCGCTGGCGCAGAATTCCGAGGGCATCAAGCACCTAGGGGAGTTTGGGGTGGTGTTTCTGATGTTTGTAATCGGGCTGGAATTCAACCTGTCCAAACTGCGGGCCATGCGCCAGCATGTGTTCGGGCTGGGCCTTTTCCAGGTCACCATCACCATGCTGCTGGCCACGTTTGCGTCTCTGGCGCTGGCGATCGCCGCACCCAAGCTATGGCATATAGAGTGGCAAACGGCTTTGGCACTGTCGGGGGCGCTGGCCATGAGCAGTACCGCCATTGTGGTCAAGCTGATGGCCGAGCGGCTCGAAATGGAATCCGAGCATGGCAAGCGCGTCATGGGCGTGCTGCTGTTCCAGGATCTGGCGGTGGTGCCCTTGCTGGTACTGATCCCGGCGCTGGGCTCGTCCCCCGAACAACTTCTGACCTCGTTGGCACTGGCATCGCTCAAAGCCGCAGCCTTGATCACCGTGCTGCTGGTGGGCGGACAGCGGGTGATGCGCTGGTGGCTAACCATCGTGGCGCGGCGCAAGAGCGAAGAGCTTTTTGTGCTTAACCTGCTGCTGATCACACTGGGCCTGGCCTGGCTGACCGAACTGGCCGGCCTGAGCCTGGCGCTCGGGGCTTTCATCGCGGGTATGCTGATTTCTGAAACCGAATACAAGCACCAGGTGGAAACCGATATCCGCCCGTTCCACGATGTGCTGCTGGGCCTGTTTTTCATCACCATCGGCATGTTGCTGGACTGGCGGCTGGTGCTGGACCACTGGCCCTTGGTGCTGTTGCTGGTGAGCTTGCCGGTGCTGTTCAAGCTGGCGATGGTGACGGCGCTGGCACGGCTGCTGGGTGGCACCATGGGGGTGTCGCTGCGTACCGGGCTGTACCTGGCGCAGGCAGGTGAATTTGGCTTTGTGCTGCTGACGCTGGCGCAGGAAAACCGGCTCGTGCCTCCGTTTTTGCTGAATCCGATTCTGGCCAGCATGGTGCTGTCGATGTTGGCCACACCCTTCATCATCATGTTCAGCAACAAGATCGTGATGAAACTGGTCAGCAGCGAGTGGCTGCAGCAGTCGCTGCAAATGACACACATCGCCCGCAAATCCATCAATGCCAACAAGCACGTGATCATCTGCGGTTACGGCCGCTGCGGGCAAAATCTGGCCCGCATGCTGGAGCGCGAAGGCATTCCCTACATGGCGCTCGATCTGGACCCGGACCGCGTTCGCCAGGCCGCCGCTGCGGGCGATTCTGTGGTGTTTGGCGATGCAGCCCGGCTGCAGGCGCTGATGGCGGCGGGCCTGGCGCGGGCCAGCGCGGTGGTCATCACCTACCTGGATGTAGCGGGCGCACTCAAGGTATTGGCCCATACCCGCGCCCATGCACCCCAGGTACCGGTGATTGTGCGCACCCAGGACGACCATGATCTGGAGAAACTGCGCCAGGCCGGTGCCACCGAAGTCGTGCCCGAGGCGATTGAAGGCTCGCTGATGCTGGCCAGCCATGCGCTCGCCTTGGTGGGTGTGCCGATGCGCCGGGTGATCCGGGTGGTGCAGGACCAGCGCGATGCGCGCTACAACCTGCTGCGCGGCTACTTCCACGGGGCTGACGACAACGGTGTAGACGAGCTGCACCACGAGCGCCTGACCACCCTCACGCTGACGATTGCCGCCAAATGCCTGGGCAAGCCTTTGGGCCGACTAGCCCTGCACGCCGTGGGAGTACGGGTGATCAGTTTGCGGCGCAAAAATGGCAAAACCGAGGAGCCCGGCGACAGTGTGTTGCTGCAGGATGGCGACACCCTGGTGCTGTCCGGCGAGGCCGCGACCCTGGCCTTGGCCGAAGATAAGTTTTTAAAGGGCTGAAGCGGGTAGGCCAAGGCACAATAGCCACCCTCCTCTCCTTTAGTGACACTCCCATGACAAGCTTCAGCGTCAACGCGTACCTCAAGGCCCATATGCGTACGGTGCCCGACTGGCCCGCGCCCGGCGTACAGTTTCGGGACATCACCCCGCTGCTGCAAAACCCGCGCGTCTTCCGCGTGATGATCGACGCCTTTGTGCACCGCTATATGGACCCTGCGCTGCGCCCGGACGTGGTAGCCGGCCTGGATGCGCGCGGCTTCATCCTGGGTGCCGTGGTGGCTTATGAGCTCAACATCGGCTTTGTACCGATTCGTAAAAAGGGCAAACTGCCGTTCACCACGGTAGAAGAAACCTACGAGTTGGAGTACGGCAGCGCCACCGTGGAACTGCACACCGATGCCGTCAAACCGGGAGACCGGGTGCTGCTAATCGACGATTTGATCGCCACCGGCGGCACCATGATGGCTGGTAAAAAGCTGCTCGAAAAGCTCGGTGCTACAGTGGTCGAAGGCGCGGCAATCGTCGATCTGCCCGAGCTGGGTGGTTCCAACAAACTGCGCGAAAGCGGTTTGTCCTTGTTTACGCTAGTGGATTTTTCCGGGCACTGAGGGCAGCCGAGAGGCCGCTTCCAAGGCCTGTTGGAAGGCGGCCACCTCATCATCTTGCAAGGGTTCATAACGGCCCACGCCACCCGCCAAGCTGACCCTGTCCGATGGACCAGGCTCCGGACCCGAAAGGCTAGCAGGAACGCTGGGCGACCCAACCACTAGCTCAGAATTGTTGCGCCAATACACCGAAGTAATCACCAGACCATGCTGGGCTTGTGCGGTCTGGACCACTTGCGCCTCAATGCGCGACCTCCACCCTGCATCACCACCCCAAGGTGGTGCCACATCCACCATCACCAGAAATTGCTGACCCTGGTCGTCCAACGCCAGCACCTTGAATTTAAAGCAGGCTGTTTGCACACCGGCTTGTACCAGTGAGGTACGAACCACCGCATACAAGCGCTCTCGGCGGTCGATCCGTGCGTCCCGCAATGGGTCTGGGTCGGGCATAGCGGTATGGACCGCATCCGCAGCGGCTTGGGGTTTGCGCGAAAACCAGTTTAAAAAAGACATGTTTTTGCCTTCCTTTGGGGCAGCTCACTCATGTCACCGCGACACGGTATCGGCTGTGTATCAAACGCTTGGCCACCACCGCACCCGCACCCATGGCCAGCGCCAGGGCCAGTTCGGGCTTGCGGTGGGCCATTTCGGTAAAACGCATGGGGGACAAACCCCACAAGACGCAGGTACTGCCCGCCTGCACTGTGGCACTGCGCGGCATGGCGGTAAAAAAACTGCCTTCCCCCACCACACTTCCAGCGCCCACAATCGCCAGCCGGATGCGGCTCTCGGCATCTTCAAAGTGCACGCTCAAGCTGCCACTGGCCACAAAGTAAAGGGTGCGGTCCATCGACCCCTGTTTAAACAACACATCGCCGTGCGGCAGCGTCAACGGCTGCAAATACTGCGCCAATTCCACCCATTGGGAGGGCACCAGGTTCAGGTTCAGGCCGTCCTGGGCTTTGTTCAGCAGCAATGCATCAATGAGTCCTTGGAGATCGGGCACTGCAGTGGTCATAGTCCGAGTTTATGGCATTCATTTACCAATGCAAAAGCTGGAAAAAATCACCCCCAGCAAATCGTCTGCACTGAAGGCCCCGGTGATCTCGTTCAAGGCATTTTGGGCCAGCCGCAGCTCTTCGGCCAGCAGGTCCAGCAACTGCGCCTGTGCCGCCAAATGCGCCATGGCTGCATCCACATGCGCCTCGACGCGTTGCAAGGCCTGCACATGGCGGGCCCGGGCGATAAAAACACCTTCGGGCGAGGCTTGCCAACCGGCTACGTCCAGCAGCTTGTGGCGCAGGGCATCCAGCCCGGCACCGGTTTTAGCGGACAGAGCCAGCAGGCCAGTGGTGGCCTGGTGCGAGTCCAGCTTGTTCCAAACGTCGATCACCGGCACGCGAGGCGGCAGCTTCTGGGCCAGCTCAGTGGCGATGGCGGCATCGGCAGCTTGGTAGTCGGCCAGGTCGGCACGGGTCAGGTCGTGCAAAAACAGCACCGTATCCGCGGCTTCGATCTCGGCCCAGGCGCGCTCGATGCCGATGGCCTCGATGGCATCCTCGCTGCGGCGCAGCCCGGCGGTATCGATCACGTGGATGGGCACGCCTTCGATCTGGATGGTTTGGGCCACCTTGTCGCGCGTGGTGCCGGCAATGGGGGTGACGATGGCCAGCTCGGCCCCGGCCAGGGCGTTCAGCAAGGACGACTTGCCCGCGTTCGGCTGGCCCGCAATCACCACCTTGATGCCTTCGCGCAGCAAAGCGCCCTGGCGGGTGCGTTGCATCACAGTCACCAGTTTTTGCTGTAGTTTTGATAGCTGCCCGTGCGCATCTGCCTTGCGCAGGAAGTCGATTTCTTCTTCAGGAAAGTCTAGCGTGGCTTCGACCAGCATACGCAGGTGGACCAGACCATCGCGCAGGGCGTGGATCTCGTGCGAGAACTCGCCCGACAGCGAACGGGCTGCGCTGCGGGCCGCCGCCTCGGTGCTGGCATCGATCAGGTCGGCGATGGCTTCGGCCTGGGCCAGATCGATTTTGTCGTTCAGGAACGCGCGCTGGGTAAATTCGCCGGGCTGGGCCAGCCGCACGCCGCTGGCCGCACCGGCCTCCAGGCAGCGCGCCAGCAGGAGTTGCAGCACCACCGGCCCGCCGTGGGCTTGCAGCTCCAGCACATCTTCACCCGTATAGGAGTGCGGGGCCGGGAAATGCAGGGCCAGGCCATGGTCGATGGCCCCACCCGCCGCGTCGCGAAACGGCAGGTACGTGGCCTCACGCGCTTTGAGCGGGCGCCCACACAGGGCCTCAATGACCGGGCCAATGTGCTTACCGCTGACCCGCACGATGCCAACCGCGCCCCGGCCGGGTGCGGTGGCGATGGCGGCGATGGGATCAAAGTTACGGCTGTGCATGGCGTGAAATCTTCCAGAAAAAAAGCCGCCCAACCCGGAGGTTCAGCGGCTTTGGTACACCACAGGGGCGGTGTTATTTGAACGAGGGCAAATGGAACTTCGGTGGAACACCCATGCGGGTGTTAATGATCCACTGCTGGGCGATCGACAAGGCGTTGTTGGTAATCCAGTACATCACCAGCCCGGCCGGGAAGAAGAAGAACATCACTGAGAACGCCAACGGCATGAACCACATCATTTTGGCTTGCAGCGGGTCCGGCGGTGCGGGATTCAGCGAGGTTTGCAGCATGGTGGTCATGGCCATCAGCACCGGCAAGATGTAGAACGGATCGGGCGACGACAGGTCATGGATCCACAGCGCCCAGGGCGCATTGCGCATTTCCACGCTGGACAGCAGCACCCAGTACAGCGCCATGAACACCGGAATCTGGACCATGATGGGGAAGCAGCCGCCCATCGGGTTGATCTTTTCTTCGCGGTAAATCTTCATCATAGCCTGCTGCATTTCGGCAGGCTTGTCTTTCAGGCGCTCACGCATTTCGGTGATGCGGGGGTTGATGGCCTTCATCTTGGCCATGCTGGAATAAGCCTTTGCGTTGAGCCAGTAGAAGGCGATCTTCAGCAACAGCACCAGGGCCACAATCGACCAACCCCAGTTCATGAGCACGCTATGGATCTTGTCGAGCAGCCAGTACAACGGCTCGGCCAGAATCTTGACCCAGCCGTAGTCCTTCACCAGCTCCAGTCCGGGGGTCAGCGACTCCAATAGTTTTTCAAGCTGTGGGCCCACAAACATGCGGGCGTCCACCGACTTGCTGGCACCGGGCGCAATGTCGTTCATCGGCGTGATCATGCCGACCGCGTAAAGGTTGGTATCGACCTTGCGCATGAACAGGTCGCGCTGAATGCCGTCGCCCAGCAGCCAGGCGCTGGCAAAGTAATGCTGCACCATGGCCACATAGCCGGTGGTGGAGGTCTTTTCAATATCGACCTTGTTTTCTTCGATCTTCTTGAACTCGACCTTTTGGTACTTCATGGCATCGGTGTAAACCGCAGGACCGGTGAAGGTCGAGTAGAACGAGGACTCGCCCGGTGGCTTGTTGCCGTCGCGTACCAGTTGCAGGTAAAGCTGGGGCGATACCGCGGTGGTGCCGACGTTTTGCACTTCATGCTTCACGTGGATCACATAGGAACCACGGGCCAGCGAGTAGGTCTTGACCAGCTTGATGCCGCCCACCACGGGGGATTCAAAACGCACCGTCAGGTCCTTGGCGTCTTCTGCCAAAGTGCGTTCGCCGGGCACCAAAGTCATTAACGTCTTGTGGCTGGGCAGGGCCGCGCCACCGACAGAACCGACACCGGCAATCAGACCGGTCTGGGCTTGGTAATAGCGGTCTTTGCTGTCGTCGAGCAAGACAAAGTTCTTCGACTTGTCGGCCATATCGACCTGGCCTAGCAACTCGGAACGCACCAGGGAGCCGCCTTCGGTGTCAAAGGTCAGCTTCAGCAAGTCGGTGGTGACCAGCACCTGCTCTTTGGTGGCTGCGGGCGCAGCGGGATCGACGGGTACCTGGGCCACCCCGGCTGCAGGCGTAGCGGCTACGGGTGCGGGTACCGAGGAGGCACCTGCCGCAGGCTTGGCCAAAGCCGCCTGCTCAACGGGTGATGGAAAGAAGGTTGCTTTATGGCCGTTGAAAACTTGCCATTTGTCCCACAGCAACACCATAGAAAAACCAAAAATCACCCACAGGATGGTTCGGCGAATATCGTTCATGAAGACTTCTTATGTGAAGAGGAGGAAAGCAAGGGAGAAAAAAGCCGGGGACGCTCGTGCGGAGGCAGGTCGAGTCCACCGTCGCACCAGGGGTGGCAGCGCGCCAGCCGCCTCAGCGTCAAATAAGAACCTGCAGCCGCGCCATGCCGCTCTAAAACCGCCAATGCGTACACCGAACAAGTGGGTTCGAACCGGCATGCGGAACCCAGCCACGGGCTGAGCAGCAACCGGTAGCCACGCACCACCCCCACTAGCAAGGACTGCATCATGGCGCAGACTCCGCTTTGGTGACAGCCATGCCAAACAACTGCTCCAGCTCGGTACGCACCGCCAACTTGAGCGGCTCGGACGTAGCACTGAGAAACACCTTGCGGTCAAACACGGCACGCAGTCGTACCACGTGGGCCGCTTGCGGAAAGCGCGGCTCGAAAGCCTGGACCACCTGGTAAATCTGGCGCTTGATGGCGTTGCGGGTCACCGCACGCTTGGCCCAGCGCTTGGGTGCCATGGCACCCACCCACACGTCCTCAACGCCAAACAGAGCCTGCGGTCGCATGGACTCGGGCTCTGTAGGAGAGGGCGTGGATTTAGCGGTAGTTTTGGGCGGCACGGGAAGCACATCCAAAGTAGCACGGTGCAACGCAAAATGCGGTGTCCGAGCCACGGTTTTACCCGCTAAAACGGCCTGAAACTGCGCCCGCGTTTTAAGTCGCTGCACGGCAGGTTTCAGACCGAAGTCAGTGCGCCAGCTTAGACAGCCAGACGCTTGCGGCCTTTGGCGCGGCGAGCATTGATAACGGCACGGCCGCCACGGGTTTTCATGCGAACCATGAAACCATGGGTACGGGCACGCTTGATTTTCGACGGTTGGTAAGTGCGTTTCATGATGACATCCTAGAAGAGTTCGGATTGGCGGCCCCTCTGAAGGTGCGTTGCCAAAAATGGGGGGCGGTTGAATGCCCTTTTGATGGACCCTGAAGCTATAGGCTTGGCACCACCTTCAGTGACACAAAACCCGCTACACCCATCTCCATCTGTTCGATACCCCAAAGCCTTAACTCACGCTACTCACGCGAGGCCCGGAAACTGTCTAGATGAATTTAGTCAGGGAAACCCGGCATTATGGCAAATTTTTTGGGGCGTGGCAAGATATGCCTCGGCGAGAGGCATGCCCAGGCAGCGCGCAAGCCATTCGCGGCAAATTGTGGATAAGGGCGGGACAAACTACAATGGTAGGTTCGCCGATCCCTCATTTATCCACAGAAGTAGACACCCCCCACAATGACAGAGGGAACCCCCACCAACACCGGCGCAGGCCACAGCCTATGGCAAGCCTGCGCAGAGCAGTTGGCCCAAGAACTACCCGAGCAGCAGTTCAACACCTGGATCAAGCCTCTGGTCGCGCAGGTCAACGACGACTTCTCCAAAGTCACTTTGTTTGTCGCCAACCGCTTCAAGCTGGACTGGATCCGTGCACAGTACGTGGGCCGCATCAGCGCCCTGCTGGAAAAGCTGTACGGCCAAACCATTCCGCTTGAGTTAGTCCTTACTCCGCGAGAAGCCCAGGTGCGTGTACATGCCACGGCGCTGACACCCCAGGGCGTAGGCGCGATTCCCGAGCCCACTGTCGCCGCCGAAGACCCGGCCCAGGCGCAATTCAAAAACCGCCTGAACACCGCGCTGACCTTTGACACGCTGGTCGAAGGTACGGCCAACCGCATGGCCCGCGCAGCTGCCATGCACGTGTCCGGTACGCCCGGCCAGCTGTACAACCCGTTGTTCATTTACGGCGGCGTGGGCCTGGGCAAGACCCATTTGATGCACGCCGTGGGCAACCGTTTGCTGGCCGACCGGCCCGATGCCAAAGTTCTCTACATCCATGCGGAACAATTTGTATCGGATGTGGTTAAGGCCTACCAGCGCAAGACTTTTGACGAATTCAAAGAGCGTTACCACTCGCTGGATCTGTTGCTGATTGACGACGTGCAGTTCTTCGCCAACAAGGACCGCACGCAAGAAGAGTTCTTCAACGCTTTTGAGGCGCTGCTGACCAAAAAGTCCCACATCGTGATGACCAGCGACACCTACCCCAAGGGCCTGGCCGACATCCACGAGCGCCTGGTATCGCGCTTCGACTCCGGGCTGACGGTGGCCATCGAGCCGCCCGAGCTGGAAATGCGCGTCGCCATTTTGATCAACAAATCGCGCGCCGAGGGCACCGAGATGCCCGAGGAAGTGGCGTTTTTCGTGGCCAAGAACGTGCGCTCCAACGTGCGCGAGCTCGAAGGCGCGCTGCGCAAATGCCTGGCCTATTCGCGTTTCAACCAAAAAGAAATGTCGATCCAGCTGGCCCGCGAGGCCCTGCGTGACTTGTTGTCCATCCAGAATCGGCAGATTTCGGTGGAAAACATCCAGAAGACGGTGGCCGATTACTACAAGATCAAGGTCGCCGACATGTATAGCAAGAAGCGCCCGGCCAGCATTGCCCGGCCGCGCCAGATTGCGATGTACCTGGCCAAGGAGTTGACGCAAAAAAGCCTGCCTGAGATCGGCGAGCTGTTTGGTGGCCGCGACCACACCACGGTGCTGCACGCGGTGCGCAAAATCGGCGGTGAACGCCAACAGCTCACCGAGCTGAACCAGCAATTGCACGTGCTGGAGCAAACATTAAAGGGTTAGGACTTACGCTGCGTACCCTGTGCTGCCCTCTGGGCGTACGGGGGACTTGCGTAAGTCCTGAAGGCTGTCCAAAAGTGCAGATAAAAACAGGGAAAATCGGGCTTGCCGGTATTTTCCAAAAAGCTTGTTTCTAAAAATTATGGGGTTGACATGATCGTTTTGAAGGCAACACAAAGCAAGGTTCTCGCAGTTCTGCAGTCGGTCGCCGGGATTGTGGAGCGCAAGCACACCCTGCCGATTCTGGCCAACGTGATGCTGCGCAAAACCGGCAGCACGGTGCAGCTGACCACCAGCGACCTGGAAATCCAGATCCGCACCAGCGCCGAGCTCGACGGAGATGCTGGCGACTTCAGCACCACCGTGGGGGCCCGCAAGCTGATCGATATTCTGCGCACCATGCCCGCCGACCAGACCGTGTCGCTCGAGTCCAGCCAAAACAAGCTCATCCTCAAGGGCGGCAAGAGCAAGTTCACGCTGCAAACCCTGCCCGCCGAAGACTTTCCGCTGGTGCAAGAGGCGGCCAACTTTGGCCCCGTGTTCAGCGTGCCACAAAAAACCCTGAAAGCCCTGCTGGGCCAGGTGTCGTTTGCCATGGCGGTGCACGACATCCGCTACTACCTGAACGGTATCTTGTTTGTGGCCGAAGGCAACCAGCTCAGCCTGGTGTCTACCGACGGCCACCGCCTTGCCTTTGCCTCGGCCGCGCTGGACGTGGAAGTGCCCAAGCAAGAGGTGATCTTGCCGCGCAAAACCGTGCTGGAAATGCAGCGCCTGCTCAGCGATGCCGAGGGCGCGATCGAGATGCAGTTTGCCAACAACCAGGCCAAGTTCAGCTTTGACGGCATGGAGTTCGTTACCAAGCTGGTCGAGGGCAAGTTCCCCGACTACAACCGCGTGATTCCCAAGAACCACCAGAACCACATCACCCTGGGCCGCCAGGCCTTTTTGTCCAGCCTGCAGCGCACCGCGATTCTGACCAGCGACAAGTTCAAGGGTGTGCGCCTGAACGTCGAACCGGGTTCCTTGCGCGTCGCGTCGAACAATGCCGAACAAGAAGAAGCCGTGGACGAGCTGGACGTGGACTACGGCGGCGACAGCATCGAGATTGGTTTCAACGTCACCTACCTGATCGACGCGCTGGCCAATATGCAGCAAGACATGGTCACCATCTCGCTGGGCGACAGCAACAGCTCGGCCCTGCTGACCATTCCCGAGAACGAGAGCTTCAAATACGTCGTGATGCCGATGCGTATTTAACGCTATAGAAATAGTAGCTAAAGGCCTATGCGTTATATGCGCTGGAGGCCTATTTTCCTTATAAATCACGCTCCATGGGGGGCATGCCCTCCCACCAGCAGAGTACGCCATGACCGAAGAAAACAAGCCCGTCCCTACCACCCCTCCTGTCCCAACCGATGCCGAATCTATGGAAGCGGTAAACACGGGCGACAGCACGGCCGGCAGCTCCAACTTCCAGCCCACCATCGACACCAACCAGGCGGGTGCCACCGAAGCCTACGGCGAAGGCTCGATCCAGATCCTGGAAGGCCTGGAGGCAGTGCGCAAGCGCCCCGGCATGTACATCGGCGACACAAGCGACGGCACCGGCTTACACCACCTGGTGTTCGAGGTGGTGGACAACTCCATCGACGAATCGCTGGCCGGCCATTGCGACGACATCCTGGTCACCATCCACTCCGACAACTCCATCAGCGTGGTGGACAACGGCCGCGGCATCCCCACCGGCATCAAGATGGACGATAAGCACGAGCCCAAACGCAGTGCCGCTGAAATCGCCCTGACCGAGCTGCACGCGGGCGGCAAGTTCAACCAGAACAGCTACAAGGTCTCGGGCGGCCTGCACGGCGTGGGCGTGAGCTGCGTGAACGCACTCAGCAAAATGCTGCGCCTGACCATCCGCCGCGACGGCAAGGTCCACGTGATGGAATTCAGCAAGGGCTTTGTGCAAAACCGCCTGCTGGAAACCGTGAACGGCGTGGAAGTCTCGCCCATGAAGATCATCGGCGACACCGAAAAGCGCGGCACCGAAGTGCACTTCGCACCCGACCTGGAAATCTTCCAGACCAACTCCGACTTCCACTACGAAATCTTGAGCAAGCGCCTGCGCGAACTCAGCTTCTTGAACAACGGCGTGAAGATCCGACTCAAGGACGAGCGCAGTGGCAAAGAAGACGATTTCTCGGGCGCTGGCGGCGTGAAGGGCTTTGTGAACTTCATCAACAAGGGCAAGACGGTGTTGAACCCTAACATCTTCCACGCCATGGGCGACCGCCAGAGCGACCAGAACACCAACATCGGCGTGGAAGTGGCTATGCAGTGGAACAGCGGCTACAACGAGCAAGTGCTGTGCTTCACCAACAACATCCCCCAGCGCGACGGCGGCACCCACCTCACCGGCCTGCGCGCCGCCATGACGCGGGTCATCAACAAATACATCGACGATAGCGAAATCGCTAAGAAAGCCAAGGTCGAAGTCACCGGCGACGACATGCGCGAAGGCCTGACCTGCGTGCTCAGCGTGAAAGTGCCTGAGCCTAAATTCAGCAGCCAGACCAAAGACAAGCTGGTGTCCAGCGAAGTGCGCGGCCCGGTGGAAGACATCGTCAGCCGCCTGCTGCACGACTACCTGCAAGAGCGTCCGGCAGATGCCAAGATCATCGTCGGCAAAATCATCGAAGCTGCCCGCGCCCGCGAAGCCGCCCGCAAGGCCCGCGACATGACCCGCCGCAAAGGCGTGCTCGACGGCATGGGCCTGCCCGGCAAACTGGCCGACTGCCAGGAAAAAGACCCCGCCATGTGCGAGATCTACATCGTCGAGGGCGACTCCGCCGGTGGCTCCGCCAAGCAGGGCCGCGACCGTAAGTTCCAGGCCATCCTGCCTCTGCGCGGCAAGATCCTGAACGTCGAAAAAGCCCGGTATGAGAAGCTGCTCACCAGCAACGAAATCCTGACGCTGATCACCGCCCTGGGCACCGGCATCGGCAAAGCCGGTGGCACCACCGGCAACGACGACTTCAACGTCGCCAAGCTGCGCTACCACCGCATCATCATCATGACCGATGCCGACGTGGACGGCGCGCACATCCGCACCCTGCTGCTCACCTTCTTCTACCGCCAAATGCCCGAGCTGGTGGAGCGCGGCCACATCTACATCGCGCAGCCGCCGCTGTACAAGGTCAAGGCCGGCAAGGAAGAGCTGTACCTGAAAGATGCCAGCGCGCTAGACGGCTTCCTGCTGCGCATCGCGCTCATACACGCCTCGGTCTACACCGGTGGCGACAATGGCAGCACGCTCAGCGGCGACACCCTGGCCGAGCTGGCGCGCAAGCACCAACTGGCCCAGGCCGTCATCGCCCGCCTGCAAAACTTCATGGATGCCGAAGCCCTGCGCTCGGTGGCCGATGGCGTGGCACTGAACCTGGACACCGTGGCCGACGCCGAAGTGTCCGCCGCCGCCCTGCAAGCCCGCCTGCCCGATGCCGAAGTGGCCGGTGAGTTCGACGTGCGCACCGACAAACCCATCCTGCGCATCAGCCGCCGCCACCACGGCAACATCAAGAGCAGCGTGCTCACGCAAGACTTCGTGCACGGCTCCGACTACGCCGCCCTGGCCGAAGCCGCCAACACCTTCAAAGATTTGTTGAGCGAAGGCGCCAAAGTCATGCGCGGCGAAGGCGAGCGCCAAAAGGAAGAAAAGGTCAGCGACTTCCGCCAAGCCATGGCCTGGCTCATCGCCCAAGCCGAACACGCCACCAGCCGTCAGCGCTACAAGGGCCTGGGCGAAATGAACCCCGCCCAGCTCTGGGAAACGACGATGGACCCCACCGTGCGCCGCCTGCTGCGCGTACAGATCGACGACGCCATCGAAGCCGACCGCGTGTTCACCATGCTGATGGGCGACGAGGTGGAGCCACGGCGGGAGTTTATTGAGACGAATGCGCTGCGGGCGGGGAATATTGACGTTTGATGTTGAGGGGATTTGCAGCAAGAACCGCAACAAGTCCAAGATACTCGCCCGGGTAGAGCACGTCTTTGGTGTGGTCAAGCAACTGTGGGGCTTTACCAAGGTGCGCTACCGGGGGCTAGAGAAGAATGCGACGCGGGCATTCACTGCCCTGGCGCTGGTCAACATCTACCTGGGGCGCCAAGAGCTGGTGGCACAGGTGCTTCCATAAGGGCGCAAAGTGGGCCAAAAGACCCGCAAACCGAGCCCCCAGAGGCTGGGAAACAGGGCGGTTTTAGTTGAATTCAATGAATTCTCGGGATCTGCACTACAGAAGCACGCTTTAACTAGCCTTATTCAGCGTTGCCTTAAGTTCGGCTTCGGGGCTTTGCATGTGGGCGTAGCCCATGGCTTTGTGGCGGCTGGCGTTGGCTTTGAGCTTGGTGCCGTCTACGGCAATGGTGCCCAGCTTGACTAGGCCCATCTCGCGGGTCAGGCGCACGGCTTGGGTGAAGAGTTCGGTGAATTCCACCAGGTGTTGGGCACGGAAGTCGCAGATGGTGTGGTGGACGGGGAAGTTATCCGCCCCCAGTACCCGAAAGGCGATATCCTCATGCAGCCTCTTGGCGATCTTGCGTGGGCTAAACACACCCGTGGCATAGGCGTAGACCTGGACTTTGACCATCATGGCTGGATGCAGGGGCTGGTTGAGTGAACCACCGACTGCGTAGCGGGCATGGAGGGCGGCCAGGTTGAGGCTGTCTATGGTGTCGCTGATGAAGTACGCCAGATGGCTCTGGGGGAACCAGTCTTGCAGGGCCGGCGGCAATAGTTGCTGTTGCTCGGGGTGGTAGGAAACGTAGCTGGTGCGCATGCCCCATCTCAGCAGGCCTCATGCCAAGATTCGTCCCCGAAACGGGGTTCTGCCGTCCAGAATCCTAGGAAGCGCAGGCCCCGGCTACGCTGCCGATTGGCGATGGCCGCCCGCGCCATCCACGGGGGTTGGGCTGCGAAACCAGCATAGTGTGGTGGGGCTGCAACCAGCCCGTAAAATTGAAAGCCTAACCCTCTACAACCTCCTAGGAACCGCCATGTCCCCGCTACCCCCTTCGATGTCCGACCGCGACGGCAAAATCTGGATGGACGGCCAGATGGTCGAGTGGCGCGACGCCAAGATCCACGTGCTGACGCACACCCTGCACTATGGCTGCGGCGCGTTCGAAGGCGTGCGGGCCTACAACTCGGTCAACGGCCCGGCCATCTTCCGCCTGCAGGAGCACACCGAACGCCTGTTCAACAGCGCCAAGATACTGCGCATGCAAATTCCGTTCACTCAAGCAGAAGTGAACGATGCGCAGTGCGCCGTGATCCGCGAAAACAAGCTCGAATCCGGCTACCTGCGCCCGCTGACCTGGATCGGTGACAAGAAGCTGGGCGTCTCGCCCAAGGGCAACACCATCCACCTGATGGTGGCCGCCTGGCCCTGGGGTGCCTACCTGGGCGAAGAGGGCATGCGGCGCGGCATCCGCGTGAAGATTTCCAGCTACACCCGCCACCACGTCAACATCACCATGACCCAGGCCAAGGCGGTGAGCAACTACACCAACTCCATCCTGGCCAACATGGAAGCCACCGACGACGGTTACGACGAAGCCATGCTGCTGGATGCCAGCGGCTTTGTCAGCGAAGGCGCGGGCGAAAACCTGTTTGTGGTCAAGGGCGGCGTGGTCTACACCCCCGACCTGTCGGCCGGTGCCCTCAACGGCATCACCCGCAACACCGTGTTCCATATCTGCAAAGATCTGGGCCTGGAAGTGGTGCAAAAGCGCATCACCCGCGACGAGGTCTACATCGCCGACGAAGCCTTCTTCACCGGCACCGCCGCCGAAGTCACGCCCATCCGCGAACTCGACCGCATCGAACTCGGCCGCGACGACTACGTCGGCAGCCGCGGCCCGATCACCGAAAAAATCCAAAGCGCCTTCTTTGACATCGTCAACGGCCGCAACCCCAAATACGCCCACTGGCTCACCAGCGTTTGAACACCCCCAGGCTTGCGCACTTCGTGTCGCAGCGCCAACCCCCTTGCAGGGGGCAACACCAGTGGCCCGGCAAAGCCGGTTCCACGGTGTTCTTGAAAAAAACCGGCTACCCCACGGGCCACGGAGAAATTGAAAAATGAGCAACGCCAATATTGAACTGCTAGCCAAAGACCTGAACGCCCAAGGCGGTGTGTTCTGTCCTAGCCAAAAAGCCCACATGGCCCTGTGGAACAGCCACCCCAAGGTCTACCTCGACGTAGCCCACACGGGAGAGGCCAAGTGCCCCTACTGCGGTACGGTGTACGCGCTCAAGGCGGGTGAACACTTCGGCGGTGGCCACTAATTCCCTGGTCATCGCCCCCCAGTGGATTGGGGACGCGGTGATGACCGAGCCGCTGATGCTTCGGCTGCAGGCACGGGGCGAGCGGCTCACCGTGGGCGCGCTGCCCTGGGTGGCACCGGTGTACCGGGTCATGCCGCAGGTGGTCGAAGTGGTCGAATTTCCGTTCCAGCACGGGGGGCTGCAGTGGCAGGCGCGGCGGGCCATGGCGGCGCAGCTCCAGGGCCGGTTTGACGCGGCCTACGTGCTGCCCAATTCGCTGAAAAGTGCGCTGATTCCGTTTCTGGCGCGCATTCCGCGCCGCGTGGGCTACTTTGGCGAAGCCCGTATGGGCCTGCTGACCGAGCGGCTGAAAAACCCGCCGCGCGATGAGCGTCCGCCGATGGTAGCGTTTTACTCTGCATTGAGCGGTGAAACCGGTTTGGACCGCGACCGCCCCCGCTTGCAGATGGACCCGCGCGTCGTCGCGCAGTCCTTGTCCGATCTGGGCCTGCAGCCGGGCGGCTACGCGGTGTTTGCGCCGGGGGCCGAGTACGGCCCGGCCAAGCGCTGGCCCGCCGCCCACTTTGCCGCTCTGGCCCAGCAGCTGGACGTGCCGGTGGTGTTGCTGGGATCTGGCAAGGAGCGGGCGCTGTGCGAAGAGATCGCCGCGCCGGTTAATGCCGCGCGTCCGGGCTGGGCGCTCAACTTTGCAGGAAAAACGACGCTAGCGCAGGCGCTATCTGCGATAGCAGCTACTAAAACTATAGTAAGCAACGATTCCGGCCTGATGCACGTGGCCGCCGCCTTTGGCGTGCCGCAGGTGGCTATTTTCGGCTCCAGCAGTCCGCTGCACACCCCACCGTTGAATGACCGCGCGCAGGTGCTGTGGCTAAAAAACGATGCCAGCTACCAGCCGCCGCTGGACTGCGCGCCCTGCTTCCAGCGCGACTGTCCGCTGGGCCACACACGCTGTCTGGTGGACGTGACACCGCAGCGGGTGTTGGACGCTATCGTTTGAATCAATGGCCTGTGCCCCTCTGCGGGTGCAGCATGGCGGTTATTCCGCAAATACGGTCTGGTTACGCCCCGCCACTTTGGCCTGGTAGACGGCAGTGTCGGACTGCTGCACCAGCCGCTGCAGCAGCGCCGGGTTGTGGGCCAGGGAGGCGGTGGTGGCCACGCCAATACTGACGGTGATGCGCTGGCCGCCGGCCTGCAGGCTGCGCACGTGTTCGTGCACCCGCAGGGCGGTGTGGGCGGCACCAGGGCGGTCGGCGTTGGGCAGCCACAGGGTGAATTCTTCGCCGCCGTAGCGTACCGCCAGGTCGCTGCTGCGGATGCTGGCCTGCAGCTGGCGGACCAGAGCGGCAAGCACGCGGTCGCCTTCGTCGTGGCCGTACTGGTCGTTGACAACTTTGAAATGGTCAACATCCACCATCAGCAACGAGGCGCAGGCACCGGGCTCGGCCAGAGCCTGCCAGTGGGCCACAGCCTGGGCCAAGGCGCGGCGGTTGCCCAGGCCGGTCAGGGGGTCGGTCTGGCTGAGTTCGGCGAGTTCGCGGTTTTCCGATTCGACCACGTGGGTGTGCTGGGTGAGCTGGATGTGCACCGCCCGCAGCTCGGCATTCGCCAGGGCCAGGTCGGCGGCCAAGCTTTGCGCCTGGGCGCGAGCCTGCAGCAGCTCGGCCTCGAAACGGCTGCGCTCCAGCGCCACAAAAAACACCCAGTAACAGCTCTCGGTGCCACTGTCTGGGCCGTCTTCACCATACAGGCCGCGCTGACAATTGACCATGACGGGCACCCGCTGGCCCAGCGCGCCGCACAGGTGCAGGTAGATTTCGCGCACGCTGCCTTGGTTCAGCAGCATGGGCCAGACGTGGGTTTGCAAAAAGATACGGCTGGCCGGGGGCATCAATACGTCCATGGGCTGTTGCAGCCACTGCGCTTCCAAGCCGCCTACCACCGCCAGCAGGTCGGCGTTGGCGGCCAGCACCCGGCCATGCAGGTCTGTCACCAGCACCGGGCAGGGCAACTGGTTCAGCGGGGCCGCACAAGTTTGGGTGTCAGGCGGCAACAGGCTTTGCATGGGGCAGGTAACTTTGAATCGCGGCAATCACCTCGGCGGGGTGGCTCATGTGACCGCAGTGGCCGGTGATGTCCAATATTTGCAAGGTGCTGCCCTGCAGACGGTGGTGCATGTAGTAGCCCACCGACAGCGGGGCCAGCGCATCCACCCGGTGCTGCAACACCAGGCAGGGCCGGGTTACTTGAAGCAGGTCGGCCCGGTTGTCGGCAAAAAAAGTGGTTTGGGCAAACACCCGGGCTACTACCGGGTCGGTGGAGCAAAAGCTGTCGGTCAGCTCGGCGGTGGGTAGGCTGGCCGGAGCGCCCCCTGCTTCGCCCGACACCACCGGTGCCAGGTACTGGGCCCAGCCAATGTAGTTTTGGTCCATCAGTTCCAGCAGGCCTTGCAGGTCTTCGCGTTCAAATCCGCCCAGGTAGTCCGGCGGGTGGTTTAAAAAGCAGGGCGAGGGGCCCAGCAGCACCAGCCGGTCGAACAAACCCGGCCGCGCAATCGAGGCCAGCAGGCCGATGCTGCAGCTCACCGAATGGCCTATGAAGGTTACGCCGCTGTGCAGGCCCAGCGCGTCGCAGACCTCCAGCAGGTCTTGTGCATAGCCGTGCAGGCTGCTGTAGCGCTGGCTGTCAACGCTGCCAGGTCCGACTTGCCGCTGCCCACATAGTCGAACAGCACCTGCCGGTAGCCGTCTGTAAACGCGGGGGTGATACGGCTCCACATGGTTTGCTGGCAGCCGAAGCCGTGGGCGTACAACAGTACCGGGCCGCTGTCGCCCAAAACATGCACATTGTTGCGTTGAAAGATGTCCAAAATGCACTCCGAATGCGCTGTGGATAAGCCTGCATCCTAACGTAACACTGCGCTACACATGCGAAATTTATAGCAAGTGAGTGGCGGTGGGCAACGCGTTCACCCGCCTTAGCCGTGCACTGCTGCCGGGTAGTCGGTGTAGCCTTCGGGCCCCTGGCTGTACCAGGTGGCGGGCACGTCGGGGTTCAGCGGCAGGCCGTGGGCGAAGCGGTAGGGCAGGTCGGGGTTGGCCAGGAACGGGCGGCCGAAGGCCACACCGTCGGCCTCGCCCGCGTCCAGTGCGGCCTGGGCCCGTGCCTGGCTGTAGTCGGAATTAAGGAACAGCGGGCCGCGGAAAGCCTTGCGGATCACCGGGTGCACCGGTGCCCGCTCGGCTTTGCCAAACGTACCGTTCAGCGGCGGTTCGCGCAGTTCCAGGTAGGCTACGCCCACGGCATCCAGTGACCGGGCAGCGGCCCCAAACAGGGTCTCCGGGTCGCTGTCGTTCACACCCTGCGAGTCTCCGTTGGGCGACAGGCGCACGCCGGTGCGCTCGGCCCCGATGGTGTCGGCCACGCGCTGGGCCACCTCGGTCAATAGGCGGATGCGGTTCTCCACCGGGCCGCCATACGCGTCGTCGCGGAAGTTGCTGTTGTTGCGCAGAAACTGGTCGATCAGGTAGCCGTTGGCGGCGTGCACCTGCACCCCGTCAAAACCGGCTGCCATGGCGTTGCGGGCGGCGTGGGCATAGTCGTCCAGCAGGCGCTTGATCTCGTCCAGGGCCAGTGGTCGTGCTTCGGCATAGCGCTGCTTGCCGCTGTAGGTGTGGGCATCGCCGGGGGCCGTGGTGGCCGAGGCCGACACCGGTTGCGCGCCACCCAGAAAGTTGGGGTGCACGACCCGGCCCATGTGCCAGAGCTGCATGTGGATGCGCCCACCCGCCGCGTGTACCGCGTCGGTCACCGGTTTCCAGGCCTCGACCTGCGGGGCCGTCCAGATGCCGGGGCCATAGGGCCAGCCCATGCCTTCGCGGCTGATGCCGGTGGCCTCGGAGATGACCAGCCCCGCCGTTGCCCGCTGCGCGTAGTACGTGGCCATCATCGCGGTGGGCACATGTTCGCGGGTCGCGCGCCCTCGCGTCAGCGGGGCCAGCAAGATGCGGTTGGGGGCGGTGAAGTTGCCGATCTGGATGGGGTCGAATAACGAGGGCATAGGGAGCCATTTCAAAAAGAGGGTTGCACCGGGATGGGCAGGCCGCACGCGTGCGAACCTGTGCCATTCACGTGGGGGGCCGCGCGCATATCGGTAGGGTCTGCAAATGCACCGCTGTGTTGGCGGATTGGAAACAATCGCAGCGCATGAGTGGCTTCTATTCCCCCAGCCCCGAGACGGGCACCGGGGCTGTCCCAGTGGCCCCAGTGCAGAGTCTGGCGAAAAAGCCCAGGCGGTCGGTCTGCATGCCTGCCGGTGCCATCGAGGTTTGCTATTATTTAAATAGCTACAAGCGCAGTTGTTATCTGCGCCAGAGGCCTATTTCTCTTAAATTTTGCCGTGCGTGGTCAGGCCAGCTGCTGGTCGGTTGAAGGGCGCTTCCACAGGTTGATGCCGCCGTCTACCGCGTGCTGGTCGATGGCGGCCAGTTCGGCGGCGCTGAAGTCGAGTTTTTGCAGTGCGCCCACCAGTTCCACGATCTGCTCGGGGCGGCTGGCACCGATCAGGGCCGAGGTCATGCGCGGGTCGCGCAGCACCCAGGCGATGGCCATTTGCGCCAGGCTTTGGCCGCGGGCCAGGGCCATGTCGTTCAGGGCGCTGACGTGGGCCAGGTTTTGCGGACTCAGGTGTTCGCTCTTGAACGAGCCGCCGCCGGGCTGGTTGATGCGGGCGCTGGCGGGGATGCCGTTCAGGTACTTGTTGGTCAGCAGGCCCTGGGCCAGCGCACTGAAGGCGATGCAGCCCATGCCGTTGTCGGCCAATGCATCCAGCAGGTCTTCTTCGATCCAGCGGTTCATCATGCTGTAGGACGGCTGGTGGATCAGACAAGGCACGCCCATCTGCTTGAGCAGCGCGGCGGCTTCGCGGGTTTTGCCCGCCGAGTAGCTGGACACGCCGACGTACAGCGCCTTGCCCTGTTGCACCGCGGTGGCCAGTGCGCCCATGGTTTCTTCCAACGGGGTGTCCGGGTCGAAGCGGTGCGAGTAAAAGATGTCGACGTAGTCCAGGTCCATGCGCTTAAGGCTCTGGTCCAGGCTGGACAGCACGTACTTGCGCCCGCCGCCGCCCTGGCCGTAGGGGCCGGGCCACATGTCGTAACCGGCCTTGCTGGAGATCACCAGCTCGTCGCGGTAGGGCCGGAAGTCGCGGCGCATATGTTCGCCAAAGTTGCTCTCGGCGCTGCCGTAGGGCGGGCCGTAGTTGTTGGCCAGGTCGAAGTGGGTGATGCCCAGGTCAAAGGCGGTGGTCAGCATGGCGCGCTGGGTGGCCAGCGAGGTGGTGTCGCCAAAGTTGTGCCACAGACCCAGGGTGATGGCGGGCAGCTTCAGGCCGCTGCGCCCGGTGCGGCGGTACTGCATTTTGTCGTCGTAGCGGTCGGCTGCGGCTTGGTAGGTCATGGGTTTGTCTCCGGCGTGTTGTGGAAATGGAAAAAGCATTCTAGGGAAGAATACCCGTATTCGTGCGTTGCCCGCACTATCTCCTAAAGGACATTTTGGAGATAAAAGAGCGAATCTTACTGTGTCAATAAAATCATGGCTTTATCTAGACTTCTTCATTTTTCACATGAGAACTGATAAATGCGATCAAACAATTTGACCGGTACTTGACGCATTTGGCCGAAGGGCTTGGCCATTCAGACCGGAATGCAGGACTCAGGGGCTATTGCACAGGGTTGATGCTACCGCTGACACGCAAGAGCGTGGAGCCGATGGCAGCCCGCGTTGATCCGCTGCATGCAAGCGCTTGGCATCAGTCGCTGCATCACTTCGTCGCCCGGGCCGAGTGGTCTGACGCAGAAATGCTGCGCCGCATTTGTCAGTGGGTCGTGTCGTGGTCAAGTTTTTTCGGGCATCCGTATAGGGGATGTGGAAAGTTCAGTGGGTCGTCAAGCGTAGTTTCTCGTACTGGCTCGGTGACCGGTATCCCACAAGGCCGTGTGCGCCTGGCTGGCGTACTGACTACCTCGGTCTGAATGCACCAACAAACCAGGCAAGAGCCGGCGACTCGCAACGGCCATGCTCAAGGCCGCACACACCAGCTCTGCGGGCATGCCCGGTGTCATCGCCCAACCCACGAGTTTGCGCGAGAACAGGTCCAGCACTACGGCCAAATACAACCAACCGCAGCGCGTTCGTACGTAGGTCATGTCGCAAACCCAGGCGCGATTGGGTGTATCAGGATTGAACTGGCGGGCCAACACATTGGCCGCCACGGGTAGTGCGTGGCGGCTGTCTGTGGTGTGCACGAACTTGCGTCGCCAGCGCGCCCTCAGCCCATCGCTGCGCATCAGCGTGCGCGCCCGCTGGCGCTCCACGGCCAAGCCTTGTGACTTC